>JAHECB010000028.1:0-7100 GCA_024641925.1 Betaproteobacteria bacterium | reverse complement strand
GAGCCCGTGGTCGAAATCACCCGCGGCCTGGCCGAGGGCGACCTGGTGCTGCGCGGCACGGTGGGCGCCCTGCGCGCCGGCGCCCGGGTCAGCGTGCCGGATGGCATCGGCTTGCCGGCGAGCACGCCCGCCGTAGCGCCCGCACCCCCAGCGCCCAGCCCAGCGGCTTCGCGCTGACGCGCCATGTGGTTCACGCGCGTCTCGATCCACAACCCGGTGATGGCCGTGATGGTCATGCTGGCCTTTGTCGTGCTGGGCCTGTTCAGTTACCAGCGCCTGCCGCTGGACCAGTTTCCGAACATCGATTTCCCCACCGTGGTCGTCAGCATGGACTATCCCGGGGCCAGCCCCGAGATCGTCGAGGCTGAGGTCACCAAAAAAATCGAAGAGGCCGTCAACACGGTGGCCGGCATCAGTTCGCTGTATTCGAGGTCTTACGAGGGCACGGCGGTGGTCATCGTCGAGTTCAACCTCGATGTTGACGGCCGCAAGGCCGCCGACGACGTGCGCGACAAGGTGGCACTGATCAAGCCCACGTTGCGCGACGAGGTCAAGGACGCCCGCATCAGCCGCTTCGACCCCTCGGCACAGCCCGTGTTCAACGTGGCCGTGCTGGCCAAGGAAGGCGCGGTCGGCCCCAGCGGCGCGCCGGCCACACCCCAGGAGCTGACCACCTGGGCCACGCAGGTGCTGCAAAAGCGCCTGGAAAACGTGCGCGGTGTGGGCGCCGTGTCGGTCATCGGCGGGGTGTCGCGGCAGATCAGCATCTGGCTGCGCCCGCAGGCGCTGGAAGCGCAGGGCATCACCACCGAGCAGGTGGCGGCTGCGCTGCGCAGCGAAAACCAGGAATTGCCACTGGGCGTCATCCGTTCGCGCGAACAGGAACGGGTGGTGCAGATCAACGCGCGCCTGAAAACGCCGCAAGCATTCCGCGACATCGTGGTGGCGCGCAAGGCCGGCGGCCAGCTGGTGCGGCTGTCGCAGGTGGCCGACGTGCAGGACGGCCCGCAGGAACTGGAAAGCCTGGCGCTGTACAACGGCCGCCGCACCGTGCTGCTCAGCGTGCAGAAAAGCCAGGGCGAAAACACCATAGCCGTGGTCGACGGCCTGATGAAAGCGCTGTCCGGCGCCCAGGACGTGAAGCCGGCGCACATCAGCACCGAAGTCAACCGCGACAACTCGCGCAGCATTCGCGTGTCGGTGGCCAACGTGCGGACCACATTGCTGGAAGGCGCCGCGCTGACGGTGCTGATCGTGTTTCTGTTCCTGAATTCCTGGCGCAGCACCGTCATCACCGGGCTGACGCTGCCGATTGCCTTGATCGGCACCTTCCTGTTCATGTACATCTTTGGCTTCACCATCAACACCATCACGCTGATGGCGCTGAGCCTGTGTGTAGGCCTGCTGATCGACGACGCCATCGTCGTGCGCGAAAACATCGTGCGCCACGTGCAGATGGGCAAGAGCCCACGCGAAGCAGCACTGCAAGGCACCGACGAAATCGGCCTGGCGGTGCTGGCCACCACGCTGTCGATCGTGGCGGTGTTCCTGCCCATCGGCTTCATGGGCGGCATCGTGGGCAAGTTTTTCCATGAGTTCGGCATCACCATCGTGGCCGACGTGCTCATCAGCATGTTTGTCAGCTTCACGCTGGACCCCATGCTGTCCAGTGTCTGGCACGACCCCGCTGCCGAGCGCGGCCATGGTCGCGCCGCCGATGGGTCGCGCCTGGCACGCGTCACGCTGTACGACAAGACCTTGGGGCGTGTCACCGGCTGGTTCGACGACTTTTCCGAAGCGCTGTCGCGCGCTTACCAGCGGTTGCTGGGCTGGTCTCTGAAACACAAGGTCAAGACCGTACTGGTGGCAGTAGTCACCTTTGCGTTGGCACTGGTGCTGCTGGGCGGTCTGGGCAAGGAATTTGTGCCCAAGGCCGACTTTTCCGAAACGCAGGTGAATTTCTACACCCCGGTGGGCTCGTCCCTGGACGTCACCGAAATGCGCGCCCTGCAGGTCGACAAGGCCCTGCGGGAACTGCCTGAGGTGCGCCATACCGTCACCACCGTCAACAGCGGCTTCGCGCTGGGCAAGAACTACGGCACGGTGTATGTGCGGCTGGTGGACCGCAAGCAGCGAAAACGCAGCGTGGCCGACCTGGTCACGCCCATGCGCGACAAGCTGGCGCGCATTCCCGGCATCACCGTCACCAACATCGGCGCCACCGACCTGGGTGGCAGCAAGAGCATCAGCTTTTCGGTGCAGGGTTCGGACCTGGGTGAGCTGGCCCGGCTGACCCGGCAGATCGTGGCGCGCATGGAAAAGGTGCCCGGCCTGGTGGACCTGGACAGCACCCTGAAGCCCGACAAACCCACCATTGCGGTGGACGTGAAACGCGAAGCTGCGGCCGACCTGGGCCTGAACGTCAATGCCCTGGCCAGCACCCTGCGCACGCTGGTGGCCGGCATTTCGGTGGGCAACTGGCGCGCCAGCGACGGCGAAAGTTACGACGTGCGCCTGCGCCTGGCCGCAGGCAACCGCAGCGCACCCGAAGACCTGGCCAACCTGCCCATGGTGGTGGGCACCAACAGCGACGGCAGTGCGCGTGTGGTGCGCCTGTCGCAGGTGGCCCAGGTGCGTGCCAGCACCGGCGCCAACCAGATCAACCGGCGCGACCTGAACCGCGAGGTCAACATCGACGCCAACCCCAACGGCCGCACGGCCGGCGAGGTGACCACCGACATCCGCGCCATCCTGGACAGCACGCCTTTCCCGCCGGGTTACCGCTACAGCTTTGGCGGCAGCACCAAGAACATGCAGGAGTCCTTTACCTATGCCCTGAGCGCGCTGGCCCTGGCGGTGATCTTCATCTACATGATCCTGGCCAGCCAGTTCAAGAGCTTCCTGCAACCGCTCGCCCTGATGGCGGCCTTGCCGCTGACGCTGATCGGCGTGGTGCTGGCGCTGATGGCGTTCAGGTCTTCGCTGAACATGTTTTCGGTCATCGGCATCGTCATGCTGATGGGCCTGGTGACCAAGAACGCCATCTTGCTGGTGGACTTCGCCATCCGGGCACGCCAAAGCAGCACGCTGGCCGACGGCACCGTGGTGCCGGGCCTGGCCCGCAACCAGGCGCTGCTGGAAGCCGCCCGGGTGCGCCTGCGGCCCATCCTGATGACCACGCTGGCGATGGTGTTCGGCATGGTGCCGCTGGCCTTTGCGCTCAGCGAGGGCTCGGAGCATCGGGCCCCCATGGGACAGGCCGTAATAGGCGGCGTAATCACGTCTTCTCTGCTGACCCTGGTGGTTGTTCCGGTGATCTACTGCTGGCTGGATGACATCGCGACATGGGCGCGCCGAAAGGGCGCGGCTGGCCGCGTTGCACATGAACTGGACGCCGTTGCAGCCGGACCCCAGGTGAAACCCTAAAATCTGTTTTTTACCCTTTTCATTGCCTGCTGCCATGAACAACGAAATCGCCCGCTTCAACATGATCGAACAGCAGATCCGGCCCTGGGAGGTGCTGGATCCAGGTGTGCTCGCCTTGTTGGCGCAGATGCGGCGAGAAGACTTCCTGCCACCGGCTTTGCGTGCACTGGCCTTTGTCGACACCCAGGTGCCGCTGCTCAGCGGCGATGAAGCGGCAAAAGCGCCCGGCGCCTGCATGCTGGAACCCAAGGTCGAAGCGCGATTGCTGCAGGAATTGCAGTTGCAGCACCACGAGCGTGTGCTGGAAATCGGCACCGGCTCGGGTTTCATGGCCGCCTTGCTGGCGCACCGCTGCCAGCGCGTCTATTCGCTTGAAATGCGTCCCGAACTGGCCGAATCAGCGCGCCAGAACCTGCTGCGCACCGGCGTGGACAACGTCCAGGTGCTGGACGTCAGCGCCGCCGAGGGTGCAAAAGGTTTGCCGGCCGAAGCGCCGTTTGACGCGATCGTGCTGTCGGGCTCGGTGGCCGAAGTGCCCAGCGCCCTGCTGGACCAGCTGAAAGTGGGCGGCCGCCTGGTGGCCGTGGTGGGCGAGGAGCCGGTGATGCGCGCCCGCCTGTTCACCCGTGTGGAGTCGGCCCAGTTCAGCCAGTCCGACCTGTTCGACACCGTGGTCCCGCGCCTGGAAGGCTTTGCGGAACCGTCGCAGTTTCACTTCTAACCCATGCTGAGCCTGCAGCCCACCGAGTTGGCCGACTTCGTCAGTGCCGAGCCCCAGGCTCAGCTGCTGGACGTCCGCGAGCCCTGGGAACTGCAGCAATGCCGCATTGACCTGCCGGGCGCACGCTCGGTTCACATCGTCATGCACGAAGTGCCGGCACGTCTGCAAGAGCTGGACACCCTGCAGCCCGTCGTCTGTATTTGTCATCACGGCGTGCGCAGCGCGCAGGTCGTCGCATTCCTGCAGCACCAGGGCTTCTCCCGCGCCTATAACCTGGCCGGTGGTGTTGACGCCTGGTCGTTGCAGGTGGACAGCGGCGTGCCCCGTTACTGATGTTGCCGATGTCCAGCCCAACCCAGGCATCTGCTGCGAAGATGTTGCCCGAGTACGCGCCCAGTTCCGTTCATACCGGCCCTGTTACCCATTGACTAGCTAGGAAACTGCATGTCCACATTCAACCGCCAAAGCCGTCCCCTGGGGGCTCTTTGCGTGCTGACCAGTCTGGTGCTGTCCACACTGCCGACTGTTGCCAGCGCTGAAAGCCTGCAAGAGCTGTACGAGGCCGCCCGCGGCTTCGATGCGGTCTACCAGGCTGCACGTGCCAACGCCGACTCCGTGCAGTACCGTGTGGCCCAGGCCGAAGCGCTGCAGAAGCCGTCGCTCAGCGCCACAGCCAGCCTGGGCACCGCCCTGACCGACCCGCCCAACATCAGCATGAAAAGCACCCACAGCGCACGCGCTGAGCTGTCGGGCCGCTACCCGGTGTTCAACCGCGCCAACGCGGTCACGGTGGCGCAGTCTCGCAAGAGCCTGGTGCTGGCCGAGGCCGAACTGGACGCCGCCGAGCAGGACCTGATCGTGCGCGTGGCGCAGGCCTATTTCGACGTGCTGGCGGCCCAGGACACCCTGGGCACGACCCAGGCCAGCAAGGCAGCCATCACCGAGCAGCTGGCTTCGGCCAAACGCAATTTTGAAGTCGGCACCGCCACCATCACCGACACCCGCGAAGCGCAGGCGCGCTACGACCTGGCCTCGGCACAGGAACTGGCAGCCGACAACGACCTGCGCAGCAAGCGCATCGCGCTGGACACCCTGGTGGGCCGGTCCGGCGTGGTCCCCAATCCCTTGCTGACGCCGGTGCAACTGGCGCCCGTGCTGCCGGCCAACGCCGAAGCCTGGGTGACCGAGGCCGACCAGCGCCACCCCACCATTCGCCGCGCGCGTGTGGCCATGGATGTGGCCAAGCTGGAAACCGACAAGGCCAAGGCCGGTCAGTCGCCGACCGTGGATGCCGTCGCCAGCCTGTCCACCGCAGAAGCACGCGGCACCCTGCCGTCATACCAGCGCACGTCGGGCAACACCTTGAACACCAGTGTCGGCCTGACCATGAACTGGCCGCTGTACACCGGCGGCTCGGTGCAGAACCGCATCAAGGAAACCGTTTCGCTGGAAGAAAAAGCGCGCAACGATCTGGAGGCTGCCCGGCGCAGTGTGGGCCAGGCGACACGGGTGGCCTACTTCGGCCTGGTGTCGGGCCAGTCGCAGGTGCAGGCGCTGGAGGCTGCCGAGTCGTCGTCCAAGCTGGCGCTGGAAGCCACACAGCTGGGCTACAAGGTGGGCGTGCGTGTGAACCTGGACGTGCTGAACGCCCAGACGCAGTTGTTCAGCACCCGGCGCGACCTGGCCAAGGCGCGTTACGACGTGCTGCTGGGTGGCCTGCGCTTGCGCCAGGCCTCGGGACAACTGTCGGCGGCTGACGTGCAGACGGTCAACCAGATGCTGGCCAAATAGCCCCGCCTGGAGCGGCGCATACCCTGCAACGGGCTGCCTGATGGCAGCCCTTTTCATGACGCCACCGCCACACACGGCAAGTGTCACAGCCGGCACACTGCTCGCCAGGGATCAACCGCGCTGAACAGCACGTTGCTGGCTCTGGCGCTGGCTGCACACCGTTTTGGACTGGGTGAGGCGCCTTGCGCAGACATTGGCGACGACACACCGGCGTGGCTGGTATCACAACTGGGCGCTGCTGTCGACGCCTGGGGCACGGACCTGGTGAGCAGATCGGAAGGTGCGCGCCGCCATGCCGACTTTGTGCAGCAAGGCTCGCAAATTGCCGTGCTGAAAATGGGCGGCTGGGATTCGCACGCCAAGCAGGCTCGGCCGTAAGGGCCTACCAGCAACACCTTGCGTAGTCTGGGCGCGATGCTGGCAGCGATGAATGAAGGCCTGCTGCTCCACCAGACCTGGAAACGCACAATCGTGCGGGTGGCCACCGAGTTCAGCCGCGAAGTGGCTGTCAACAGCACCGAGGGCACCGACCGCGGCAGCGGCGGTGCGGCCCTGGTGCCGGGCGGCGCCAGGGCGAAACCGCTGCAACTGTTGAAACGCTGAACGCCAACAACGGTTGCGGGCAACGACATTAATCACCTCCATCCGTTACCGTGTGCCCATCAGGGCCGGAAAGTACAGGCCCCACATTGGCCTGTAAACGGGGTTCGACCATGTCGCGTTTCACACTTGTTGTGTCTGCCAGCCTGATGGCCATGAGCATGGCTCAAGCGGCCAGCCGCTGGCAGCAGCAGCGCACCGTCGGCCATGCGCCGTTTGCACGGGCCCAACCCGTTTCAGGGACCGTGTCCCCCAACCAGGAGCCCCGCGTGTTGCCCAACACCCCGCCTTCCGCAGCCGCTGCCCAGCCAGCCGTTGACGACCTGGCGCAACGGCTGGCCATCGAACCCGCGCGTATCGAAGTGATTCGCGCTGAGGCCGTCACCTGGCCCGACGGCAGCATGGGCTGCCCGCAACCCGGCATGCGCTACATGCAGCGTCTGGTCAACGGCACCTTCATTCAACTGCGGGTGGGCGACGTGCTCTACAACTACCACGGCGGCGGCAATCGCCCACCCGCCCTGTGCCGTTCCAAGGACGAAGTGACGCCGGAGATGCTGCG
>JAHECB010000273.1 GCA_024641925.1 Betaproteobacteria bacterium | reverse complement strand
CGCATCGCCACCCTGTTGTTGCCGGCGGATACGGCCTGGGGTGCGGGCGGGCAGGTGCACCGTGCAGGGCCCGCCGCGCCGCCCCAGCCCGTGCCGTCGGCCGCCGTGGACGCCGCGGCGCGCTGCCTGCGTGAGCGGGGCTCCAAGGCGGTGCTGCTGCTCGGTGCCGCGGGTTCGGCGGACGAAAACGCGCAGCACCTGGCCGCGGCGATTGCCGCCGCAACCGGCTGCCGGGTCATGGCCGAGTTCTACAACGCCCGCATGCCGGGCGGGCGTGGGCGGCCCGGTCTTGCGCGCTTGCCTTATGCCGTGGACGGCTCGGTGGCCCAGCTGGCCGGCACACAGGCCCTGGTGCTGGCCGGCAGTGTTGAACCCATCGGCTTTTTTGCCTACCCCGACAAGCCTTCGCAGCTGAAGCCGCCCGGCGCCGCACTTCAGGTGTTGGCACAGCCGCAGCAGGACGTACCCGGCGCGCTGCGGGCGCTGGCCGAAGCGCTGGGTGTGCGCGCCGACGCGATGCTTGCCGGCCCGAGCGCGGGCGCGCCGTTGATGCCCTCAGGGGCGCTGACGCCGGAGTCGGTGGCCATGGCCATCGCCGCAACCCTGCCCGAGCAGGCCATCGTGGTGGACGAGGCCGTCACCACCGGCCGCGGCTTTGGCTCGCTGATGCACGGCGCTGCGCCGCACGACTGGCTGCAGGGCATGGGCGGCGCCATCGGCAACGGCCTGCCCTGCGCAGTGGGTGCCGCCATCGGCGCGCCGGGCAGGCCCGTGCTGGCGATGGAAGGGGACGGCAGCGCCATGTACACGCTGCAGGCGCTGTGGACCATGGCGCGTGAATCACTGCCCGTGGTGGTGGTGGTCTTTGCCAACCGGTCTTACCGCATCCTGCAAGGCGAGCTCAAAGGCGTGGGTGCCACCATCAGCGGCCAGAAGGCCACCGACATGCTGACGCTGGACCGTCCGGCCCTGGACTGGGTGGCGCTGGCCCAGGGCCATGGCGTGCCGGCGGTCCGTGTGGAAGACGCTGGCGCGCTGGCGCAGGCACTGCAGCGCGGTTTTGACAGCCGGGGCCCTTGTCTGATCGAGGTGCTGATGCCGGCGGGCTGAAATTGCGGGTTCACGGTGCCGGCGTTGTTGCAGCAACACAGTGCGCACGTTGACCACTGACCACTGGAACCCCGAGTCCATCGAATCCCGGAAGACAGCTGCCATGAACCCGCCCCTTCACATCGCAGACATCACGGTTTCGCCCGACCACTACATCAACGGCGACCGGGTTGCATCGACCGACACCTTCGAGCTGCACAGCCCCATCGACCAGGCCCTGCTGGGCCGAATCAGCGAAGGCCGCCCCGAGCACGTACAGGCCGCCGTTCAGGCCGCCGAGGCGGCATTCCCGGCCTGGAGCGCGCTGACCGCCGCCCAACGCAAGCCTACCCTGGACCGCTTTGCCCACGAAATCGGCCAGCGCGCCGAGGCGCTGTGCCAGGTGGAAAGCCGCGACGCCGGCGTGCTGCTGTCGCGCATGCGCCATGGCGTGGTGCCGCGCGCGATGCTCAATATCAGCTGGTTCGCCGAGCACGCACTGGACCTGCAGAACCGCCCCATCGACACGGAACAAGCCCAACACCTGGTGCGCCACATGCCGGCCGGCGTGGTGGCCATCATCACGCCCTGGAACGCGCCGCTGATGCTGTCCACCTGGAAGCTGGGCCCGGCCCTGGCGGCCGGCAACACCTGTGTGCTGAAGCCGCCCGAGTGGGCGCCGTTGTCGTGTTCGTTGCTGGCCGATGCAGCGCACGCCGCGGGTCTGCCGCCCGGTGTGTTCAATGTGGTGCAAGGTGCAGGCACTACCACCGGCGCGCAGCTGGTGGCCGACCCCAGGCTGGCGCGGGTGTCCTTCACCGGCTCGGTGCCCACCGCCAAGCTGATCGCCCAGGCTGCGGGTGCCAACCTGGTGCCGTGCAGTCTGGAACTGGGTGGCAAGAGCCCGTTCATCGTGCTGGAAGATGCCGACATCCCCAACGCCGCCTTGACGGGTGCGCTGATGTACCGCAACGCCGGCCAGGTGTGCCTGGCCGGCACCCGTTTTCTGGTGCACCAGCGTGTGGCCGAGGCCTTCACCGCCGCCATGAAGGCCCAGGTGGAACAGCTCAAGGTGGGCGATCCGCGTCAAGAGTCCACCGAAGTGGGGCCCATCATCCACCCGCGCCAACTTGAACGTGTGGCGGGTTTTGTGGAGCGTGCGGTGGCCGGGGGTGCCAAAGTGCTGTGGGGTGGCCAGCGCCACGCCTTCGGCGCGCAGTACTTCCAGCCCACCATGATCACCGGCCTGCAGCAAGACGACGAAATCGTGCAGAACGAGGTCTTCGGCCCCGTGCTGACGCTGCAGACCTTTGCCGACGACGAACAGGCCATTGCCATGGCCAACGGCACCGACTACGGCCTGGGTGGCGTCTGCTACGGCCAAACCGAACACGCCACGGCTGTGGCCGAGCGTGTGCGCACCGGCTTCATCTGGATCAACAGCTTCGGCATCCGCGACCTGGCCGCGCCCTTTGGCGGCATCAAGCGCAGCGGCGTGGGCCGCGAAGGCGGTGACTGGAGCTTCGAATTCTTCTGCGACGTGAAAGACGTCGTCGTGCCCAAGAAGCCGTTTCGAGCCAGCTTCAGCCAGCGCTGAGCCGGTGCCAGATACCCGCCGCCATTCAACAGCATTCCCCTCAATCGGAATCACCATGAACGGAAAAATTGTCGGTGCAGCCATCGTGTCGCACCACCCGGGACTGATGCAGTGCGAAGAGTTTCGACGCCTGCAAGGCGCCGGTGAGGATTCCGACCTGATCCCCGGTTATGCGCGCCTGCGCCAGAAGATCCAGGCCGCCCAGGCCGATGTGGTGATGGTCTTCGACACCCACTGGTTCACCACCGGCTACCACCTGGTGGACGGGGGTGACCACTACAGCGGCACCTACATCTCCGACGAAATGCCCTGGTACCTGCATGGTGTGCCCTACAACTACCGCGGCCTGCCCAGCCTGGCGCTGGAGATCGAGGCCGCGTCGCGCGACATGGGCGGCTACAACCGCGCCATCTGCCACCCGGACCTGGGGCGCCACTACGCCACCATCAACCTGGTCAAGCAATTGCGGCTGGAGCACAGCGACACGCCGGTGGTCACCGTCAGCGCTTGTCAGAACTGCGACTGGCCGGCGTTTTTGCAGTCGGGCGAAGCCATTGCCGAAGGCATCAAGCGCAGCGGGCTGCGTGTGGTGATGCTGGGTTCCGGCGCCTTGAGCCACAAGTTCAACAACATCGACTGGAAGCCCAACCATCCGCGCATCTTCCACGAAAGCAACGTGTCGCGGCCCGAAAACATCAACAGCGACAAGGCCGCCATCGCGCTGTTTGAACAAGGCCGGCACGACACCATCCTGGCGCGCTGGGACGACGAATACCGGCGTATGCCCTGGGAGGCCTTTGGTGCACATTACCTGCAAATGGTGGGCGCCCTGGGCGGCGCCGCCTGCCGCGCCAAGGGCGAAACCCTGTCGGCCTACGAAAACGCCCGGGGCACCGGCAACATCCACATCTGGTTTGACACCCAGAACGCTGCGACCGTGTAACCCGTTGCCCGGAAACACCCATGAACTTTGAATTCCCCTTGAATGACCTGCCCGCCGTGCTGCGCGGATCGCGCGTTGAACGCCGCCGGGTGCTGGTGGGCGGCAGCGCCTTCTGGGGCACGATGGTGGAAGACGGCCCCTACGCAGGCCAGCTGCGCCTGGACGACGGCCGCCTGCTCAACGCCGAAGAGGCGGCTTACCTGCCGCCGGTCAGCCCCAGCAAGATCATCGCGGTGCACATTTCCTACAGCTCACGCAGCATGGAAACGCGCAACAAGCCCAAACCCACCGAAACGCCCACCTACTTCACCAAGCCCACCACTGCACTCAACGGCCACCGCGGCCAGATTCTGAAACCCGCCGATTGCCAATACCTGAACTACGAAGGCGAATACGCCGTGGTCATCGGTAAGACCTGCCGCAACGTCACGCCCGACGAAGCCTGGGACTTCATCGAGGGGTTTTGCCCGGCGCTGGACATGGGCCTGCAGAACTTTCGCGACACCGACCAGGGCAGCATGCTGCGCGTCAAGGGTGCCGACACCCTGCTGCCCATCGGCCCGGGCATCGTGCGGGGTGTCAACCTGTTCGAGCAGACCTTGCGCACCTACGTGAACGGCCGCGTGGTGCAGGAAGCGCACATCGGCGACGAAACCATCTGGGGCCCGCACTACGTCATCGCCGACATCGCGCGGCACATCACGCTGCTGCCGGGCGACGTGATCCTGATGGGCACACCCTGCCATTCAAGGTCGGTGGACCCCGGGCAGGTGGTGGAATGCGACATCACCGGCATCGGCCGCATCAGCGGCACGGTGGTGGGCATCGCCGCACCCCGCGCTGCGTCGCTGGGTGTGGGCCACGCACCCACCGACACGCCCGAAGTGCGCCGCGTGGCGCTGGGGTTTGATGAACGCGTGCCCGAACGCTTCAAGGACAACCTGCGCCAGTCTCGCCAGCCTTGATCGGCCGGTTCAACTGTTTCAACGCGGGGGGAGCGCGCCGCGCGTGCAGGCCCTCGGCGCCTGACCACGCGCCGCAGACTGCCCTCAGGTGGCCAAGGTGTCGAACCGGTCCAGCACCTGCGGCTTGCCGTCGGGTTTCAGGCCCAGCAACAGGGCTTCGCCGGTTCGTGCGCTGGCACCCAGCCAGCCGTTGAAGACAAAGTTGTGGCTGACCCAGACCTCGAAGCCTGCACCTTGTTGCACCACCGCCTTCAGCGCGGCCTGCAATTGCTTCAGTGAGCTGGCATTGGTGGCTTCGCTGGACCCGCGGGGTGAACCCAACGCCGCCCAGGCCAGGCCACTGCCGTCCCGGTTGTCGCCGAATGCCAGCCGTGCGGTGTCCACGCAGCGGCACCAAGGGCTGCTGCGCACCCGCTTGGGCTGCAATTGGCGGGTGGCAAACCAGGCGCCGATCTGGCGCGACTGCTCACGGCCTTGTTCGTTCAGGTTGCGCTGGGTGGCGCAGTTGCCCAGCGCAAATTCAGGCGGATCGAAGGTGCCGGGCGCCAGCGCATGGCGAAACATCAGCACCGCGCCGTTGCCCGCGCCTGTGGTGGCGCGCAGCCGCTGGGCCACGGACTCGCTGGCCAGGGCCAGTTCGGGCAGGCCCAGCACCAGCGGGGCTGCGATGAATTGACGACGTTGCATGGTTTCAAGCTCGTGCGATTCACAAGCGCTTAATGATGGCAGTGTGGCAAATCCCCATGCGCAGTGCGGCTTGGGTTCGGGGCGGTGCAAAGGCGGTTGTGTGCCGACACGGCGTGCAAGACCCCGATCAACGTGGCGCTTCTGCTTTGCCGATATGCTGATTTTTAGAATTGTTGACAGCCATCCGCTCGAACATGCGGCCACTTCTTGACTTCCACCTTTGGCAATGAACGGTTCCGGAACTCCGCAGGCGGTCCTGCTGCTGGCCCTGGTGATGTGTGCAGGCGCAGCCGTTGATGTTGCGGCGCGTGAGCACAATCCCGCCGGCATCGATTGGCAGCCGCTGGACAACGGCGCCATCGCGCGCACCGAAACCACGGTGGCTCAGTTCCGCCGCCATGTGCAGGCGACGGGGGTGAAGACACGGGCCGAGCGCCAGGGTGGCGGTGCGGTCTACGAAGCGGGCTGGGAACAGCGCAGCGGCTGGACCTGGCGCAGCCCTTTCGGGCCAAAAACCCTTGCGCAGGACACTGAACCCGCCGTGCACATCACGCATAGCGAAGCGCAGGCGTTCTGCCGATGGGCCGGCGGCCGCCTGCCCACCGATGCCGAATGGGTCAGCGCGGCCTACCGGGAACAGCGCCCCACACCGCCGGCCGGTTTTGAACGTGGCCGACGCTACCCATACCCCACGGGTGAACAGGCTGACGGTGCGCAGTGCCTGGGCGATTGCGGTCCGGCGGCCCGCACCCGCGCCGTGCAAC
Organism: Betaproteobacteria bacterium; assembly: GCA_024641925.1. GTDB lineage: Bacteria > Pseudomonadota > Gammaproteobacteria > Burkholderiales > Burkholderiaceae_C > Rubrivivax. Next base: position 681 of record JAHECB010000273.1, on the reverse strand, counting down.
ACGGCGCTGCGCTGTCACGGGGCCATGGCCATGCATTGGCGGGTGCCACGCCGGCGGGTGTCAACGGCCTGCACGACATGGGTGCCAACGCGTGGGAATGGGTGGACGAACCGCAGGGCGCTGTGGGTGACACGCCGCGCCGCACACGCGGCGGCTCGTGGTGGTATGGCCGGGCCCAGATGCAGGAAGGTCACCTGCAGGACAAGCCGCCGGACACGGCCGTGGTCTACATCGGTTTTCGCTGTTTCAGGGCGCCGTGAAGGGGTTCAGCGATAGCCGATAAGGCGCCCCAGGACCAGGGCGCTCAACCACAGCGACAGCGACAAGCCGCAAGCCAGCCGCACCCGACCATCAGGCTGGTTCTGCCCCATGGCCTGACCCCAGGACGTGCTTTGGTGCAGCCAGGCCACGTTTGCCAGTGCCAGCACGATGCAGCCCAGCTTGAACTGGAACAAGGTGTTGAAGGCGTAGTCCAGCGGGCGCGCGGCAAACAGCAGCAGTCCCGAGAGCATCACCAGCCCAAAGCCGAGCCGCACCGTTGGCAGCAGCGTGGATGCCAGCATCGACACCGCAGGCGCCACTTGGCCGCGCAACAAGCGTGTGTCCAGGATCAGGATCGGCCCCACCAGCAGCGCAATGCCCACGATGTGCAGTGTGTTGATCAGCGGGTACAGCCACGCC
>JAHECB010000272.1 GCA_024641925.1 Betaproteobacteria bacterium | reverse complement strand
TCTGCGGCACCTGCAGCCAGATCTGCCCCGTGACCACCACGCCCAGCATCTCGGTGGCGCCGATGCCAAACATGTAGGCGCCAAACGCGCCGCCTGTGGGTGAATGGGAGTCCCCGCCCACGCAGAACAGGCCGGGTCGCAGATGCCCCTGCTGTGGCAGCACCACGTGGCAGATGCCCATGCTGTCGTAGACATGCGGCAACTGCTGCTGCGCGGCCCAGTCACGCGCAATGCGCACGATGCGGCGCGACTCGTCGTCGGCCTCGGGCACGTAGTGGTCGATGACCAGCACCACCTTGCGCTTGTCCCAGATCTGCGCGCCCAGTTCGGCCAGCAGCGGCTGCAAGCGGCGCGGCCCGCTGCTGTCGTGGAACATGGCCAGGTCGACCTGGCAGGTGACGATCTCGCCGGGTGTGACGGTGCTGCGGCCGGCAGCGCGCGCCACCAGCTTTTGCGCCAGCGTGCTGGGCTGGGCAGCGGTTGCGGCGTTCATCAACCCAGCCCCAAATAAGCGCGGCGCAGTTCGTCACTGGCCAGCAAGTCGTCGGGCGCGCCTTCAAAACGCACATGGCCGTTTTCCAGCACATAAGCGCGGGTGGCAATGGCCAGCGACTGCGCCACGTTCTGTTCCACCAGCAGCAGCGACAGGCCGTCGGCATGCAGTTGCTGGATGAGCGCAAACAACTCTTCCACCAGCAACGGCGACAGGCCCAGGGACGGTTCGTCCAGGATCAGCAGCCGCGGCTCGGACATCAAGGCGCGGCCGATGGCCAGCATCTGCTGTTCACCGCCGCTCATGGTGCCGGCCTTCTGCGCCAGCCGTTCTTTCAAGCGCGGGAAGATGCCCAGCACCCGCTGCAGGTTCTGGCTGCGGCGTTCGCGGCCGCGGGTGAACGAACCCAGTTCCAGGTTTTCCAGCACGCTCAGGTTGGGGAAGATCTTTCGGCCCTCGGGCACCTGGATCAAACCCGCCTGCACCACCTGGGTGTAGTGCGCGCGGGTGATGTCCTGGCCGTCAAACACCACGTGCCCGCTGAAGGACGGGTAGATGCCGCACACGGTGTTGTTCAGCGTGCTTTTGCCCGCGCCGTTGCTGCCCAGCAGCGCCACGATTTCGCCGCTGTTGACCTGCAGGTTGACGCCGCGCAGCACCTCGACACGGCCATAACCGCCGTGCAGGGCCTGGACGTCCAGCAGGGCGGTCACTGGAGCACCCTTCGGCCTTCGGCCTGTCCCGCCAAGCGGGCGCGAGCTTGCTTGGGGCGGCCCGGCGCGGCGCTCATGGCGCTTTCCCAGCCGTCTTGGCCGTTGCCTGCAAACGTGCAGCCGTGCCCTTGCCGAGGTAGGCTTCGATGACCGTCGGGTGCGCGGTGACTTCGGCCGGCGTGCCGCTGGCAATCAGCTCACCCTGCGCCAGCACCCACACATGCTGCGCCAGGTTCATCACGGCCTGCATCACGTGTTCGATCATCAGCACCGTGACGCCGCTGTCGGCAATGCCGCGCACCACCGGAATCATGCCTTCGATCTCTTGCGGGTTCAGCCCCGCCAGCACCTCGTCCAGCAGCAGCAGCTGGGGCTGTGTGGCCAGTGCGCGGGCCAGTTCCAGGCGCTTGCGGCCGGCCACGGTCAGGTCGCCGGCGGGCTGGTTCAGCTGCGTTTGCAGGCCCACACGTTCGGCCACCGCTGCGGCCTGCGCCAGCGCGCGGGCGCGGCCAGCCTCACGCAGGTGTGCGCCCACGGCGATGTTTTCCAGCACCGTCTGCGACGCAAAGGGCTGCACGATCTGGAAGGTGCGGGTCATGCCGGCCCGCGCGTTCAGGTGCGGTGCCTGACCGGTGATGTCACGGCCGTTGAAAAACACGCGGCCGCTGTCGGGTGTGAGAAAGCCCGACAGCAGCGCAAACAAGGTGGTCTTGCCAGCCCCGTTGGGGCCGATGACGGCGCTGAGTGTGCCGGGCATCACCTGCAGGCTTACGTCGTGCACGGCGCGCAGGCCGCCAAAGGCGATGCTCAGGTGCTGCACGCGCAGCAAGGCGGCGGTTTCAGTCATGACCACGCCCCCGAGTCCGGTCGCGAAAGCGGTCGCGCACACTGCGCGCGATGCCGGCCAGGCCGCGTGGCAGCGCCATCACGATCAGCACCAGCACCGAACCGTAGATGACCAGGTTCAGCCCCGGCAGGTTGCCAAACAGATTGCGGGTCATCTCGGCCAGCAGGTGCAGCGCGGCAGCGCCCAGCACGGGGCCCCACAGCGTGCCCATGCCGCCCACGATGGCGCCCACCAGCGCTTCGACCGAGGTGGCCGGCCCGAAGGCGATGGTCGGGTCGATGTACTGGAACACTTGCACATAAAACGCGCCGCCCACGCCCATGAAGGCGCCGGACAGCACGGTGGCCCACAGCTTCACACGCAGGGCGTCCACACCCACGGCACGCGCGGCGTCTTCGTTGTCGCGCACGGCCTGCAGTTGCGCGCCCCAGCGGGAATGGCGCAGCCCCGCCGCGACCAGCAGCGCGGCCACCACCAGCACCAGCACCAGCGCCACATAACCCTGGCGCGATTCAAACTGCAGGTTGGCCACCGAGGCCTTCAGCGGCAGCATCAAGCCCACACCGCCGCCGGTGAAAGGCACCGACACCGCCAGCACCCGAAAAACTTCGGCAAAGGCCAGCGTCACCAGCGCAAAGTAGCTGCCCTTCAGGCCGTAGCGAAAAGTCAGCGCCGCCACGCCGGCGCCCAACAGCCCGGCGGCGGCCAGCGCCAGCACCAAGGCCACCCAGGCGTTGATGCCGCCCTGCAATTGCGCAATGGCCTGCACATAAGCGCCCGTGCCAAAAAACAGCGCGTGGCCAAACGAAAACTGGCCGCCATACCCACCCAGGATGTTCCACGACTGCGACAGCAGTGCGGCGTACATCGTCATCATGATGAAGGTGAGCCACACGCCCGATTCCAGGCTCAGCGTCAGCGCGCCCACTGCCACCGAAAACACGGCAATGCCGGCCACGTCACGCTTCAGCGAGCCTTGTGCCGCCCCTGCACCTGATAACAGCTTCATGCCCGTGCCCCCAGCAAGCCCTGGGGCCTGAACAGCAGCACGCCGATGAAGATGACAAAGATGCCCAGCTGCCCCAGTGAATCACCAAACACCAGGCCGCCCAGCGACTCGACCACACCCACCAGCAGCCCACCCAGCAGTGCGCCGGCAAAACTGCCCATGCCGCCCAGCACCACGATGGTGAAGGCCACCAGCACAAAACCCGAACCCACTTCGGGGTTGACGTAGTACGCCGGCAGCAGAAAACACGCCGCCGCGCCCAGGCAGGCCAGGCCGATGCCAAAGCTCATGGCGTAGACATGTTCCACGTTGATGCCCATCAGCTTGGCGCCGTGTTTTTCCTTGGCCACGGCGCGGATGGCGCGGCCCAGGTCGGTGCGCGTGACCACCCACAGCAGCAGGGCCGACGCTACCAGCGCGCCTGCAAACGCCACCAGCTTGGGCACGGCGATGAAGGCCGGGCCGATCTGCACCGTGCTGAGTGTGTAGGCGGTTTCGATGCTGCGGGTGTCGCTCTTGAACAGCATCAGCGCGCCGTTTTCCAGCACGATGGACAAGCCCAGCGTGACCAGCAGGATGTTTTCGTCCTTGCCATGGCTGGCGCGGCTGATGATGCCGCGCTGCAGCGCATAACCCAGCACAAACATGGCCGGCACCATGATGGGCAGGGCCAGGTAGGGGTCGATGTCCAGGTGCGTTTTCAGCAGGTAGACGCCGTACAGCGCCACCATCAACGAAGCGCCGTGGGCGAAGTTGATGATGTGCAGCACCCCGTAGATCAGCGTCAAGCCGAGCGCGATGAGCGCGTACACCGCGCCCGTGGTCAGGCCGTTCAGGACTGACGGGAAAAGGATGTTGAAGTCGAGCATCGGCTTCTGTGCTGTGCTGTCTGCGGGTATGAAGATGCCGTCGCGAGCGGCCCGCGGCTGGATCGAGGCGCGCAGCCGTACTCCCGTACGGCGAGCTCCGCAGACCCAGCCCCGGGTCGCGCAGCAGGCAGATTCAGGCCCGCAGTGGGAAGATGGGGTCGACTTCGCGGTAATCGCGCGGCACGATGACCCGGATGTCGCCCTTGACGACCTGGGTCATCAGCGGCTGTGCGCCTTCGTTCTGGCCGTTGACAAACTTGGTCGGGCCGTAGGGCATGAAGTGGTCGCTGAAGGTGCTGCTGGCCAAGGCTGCGGTGATGGCGGCGCGGTCAGCGCTCTTGGCGCGTTCAATGGCGTCGGCCAGCAAACGCACGGCGGTGTAGGTGTTGAAGATCTCGTAGGTGAAATACAGGCCCTGCGCTTCGACCCGTTTGCGCAAGGCTGCGGCGCGTTTGTCCTTGGGGTTGAACCAGTGGTTGCAGTCGATGATGCCGTTGGCCGCGTCCGGGAATTCCTTCAGGAACTTGTAGCTGGACGCCGCCCCACCCAGCACCGAGTAGATGGCCTTGGGCGTGACCTTCTGCTGCTGCATGGTGCGCACCAGCAGTGCGTATTCGTTGTAGTAGTTGGCGGGGATGACGATATCGGGGTTCAGCGACTTCATGCGCAGCACGATGTTGTTGAAGTCGCGTGTCGGGTTGGCGTGTTTGATGACCTCCACCACCTCAAACCCGAAGCCCGGCAGTTCGCGCTGCAGCAAACCTGCGGTGCCGGCGCCAAACAGGCTTTCTTCGTGGATGATCATCACCGTCTTGGCGGGTTTGCCGGCCACGGTGTTCAGCACATGCAGGTTGCTCACCGCCACCTGGGCGCAGGTGGCGTAGCCAGGGCCAAAGCGGAAGGTGTTTTTAAGGCCGCGGTTGACGATCTGGTCGGCCACGCCGATGTCCACCACATGCGGCAGGTCGTACTTGGCAGCGGCCTGCGTGGTGGCCAGGCAGATGGCCGACGCATACGCGCCCACCACAGCCGAGCAGCCGGCCTCGTTCATCTTCTCGACTTCGGCCGCGCCGGTCTGCGGCTTGCTCTGGGCGTCGCCCAGCACCACGTCAAGTTTGGCGCCGCCCAGGCTGCGGATCCCGGTCTTGTTGATGTCTTCAATGGCCATCAGGGCGCCGGCCCGGCACTGGCTGCCGGAAAATGCCAGTGCGCCGGTGACGGGGTGCAGGATGCCCACCTTGACGGCCTTGGGCTGCGCGCCCCCGACCAGGGGAAAAGCCAGCGCCGTGGCGGCGGCGGTGGATTGTTGAATGAAGGTGCGACGGTTGCTCATCGGGGTCTCCTGGAGGTTGGGGCGGACCGATCATGGTCCCTGGAAAGCGATTGGTGGAAAAACCAGTGAAATCGGGTCCGTGAAGGCAGTCAGTGAAAGGGCGCACTCAGCGCCGTGCGAACCCACAGCTTGGCGTCGACATCGCCCACGCGCGACAGCTGCATCTCGTATTGATAGTGGTCTGGCCGGTACAGGCCCTGCAGCCATTGCACGGGCCGGTCCTGGTCGTCCAGGATCAAACGCGTCACCGCCAGCAGGGCCGAGCCCAAGGGCACGTCCAGCAACGGGGCCACCTGCGCGTCGGCCAGCCGCGCCGACAGCGTCTGCGTGGCGCGGCCGATTTGCACGCCCGAGGCTTCCAGCAGCAGCAGGATGGGTTTTTTGGCCAGTTCGCGGCGGCCGAAGCTGCGGGCCAGCTCGGCCGGCACATGGGTGGTGATGTGCGACAGCGGGCCTTCGGCGGTGGAACGCACGCGCACGGCCTTCTGCACCAGCGCGCCGGCAGGCAGCGCCAACTGCTGCGCCACGCTGTCGCTGGCTTCCACCACATCGCACGACACCACCTTGACGGCCGTGCGCAAGCCCATGGTGACGATGTTTTCCAGCAGGCCGGACAGCTGGGCGCGGGTGCCGGTGTCCGCCGGGCCGCGCTGCGTTTGGCCATTGCCGGCCGCATGGTTTGGGCGTTTGACCGCCACCGTGCCGCGGCCCGGCGCGCGCGAAATCAGACCTTCCGCGGCCAGCCGCTCCAGCGCCTTGCGCACGGTGACCCGTGCCACGCCGTACTGCTGTGTCAAGCTCAATTCACCGGGCAGGCCCTGCGCAAAACGGCCTTCTTCCAGTTGTTCACGCAGCACCAAGTAGATCTGGTGGTACTTGGGCAAAGGCAGGGCCGACGGCATGACTGCATCGTCCATCGGTTCTAATGTTCTGTCAATAGAACAAACGAGACGACGCTGGCGTGCCGCGGTGTTCAGGGATGCGCGGTGCCAAAGTGAGGGCTGTCCTTGATCCGCTACCGCACCAGGCCGCGGTCACTTGGCACTGTGGGCTCGGCTCGCCGGGAACGGTGGCTTCAGGGCAGGTCGGCGGGAGGACTGGTTGTCTGGGGGCGACCCGATGCGGTCATTGCGGCGTCGGACCCACTTAACCTTCCTGAATGACGCCTGAGGCGTTGTCCACAATGACGGGACTCTCAAAATAGGTCACGGAGGGCTCAGCACCATAGCGTTCCTTGATGAAGCTCTTCCACTCCCCGCTGTACATGCGTTCGGCGTCACCACGAGCCCCCAGCGTCAGACTAGTTGTCGCCTCCCTTTTCACGCGGATGATCCGCGCAGGAGCAAGACAACATGCAAAAGAATCAACATTCACCAGAGTTCATTGAGCAAGCACTGGGCAAGGCTCGCACGCGTGGTTCGCGCACCTTGGAATCGGTGGCCACCGAGCTGAACATGTCTTTAGGG
>JAHECB010000271.1 GCA_024641925.1 Betaproteobacteria bacterium | reverse complement strand
CACCACAACGCAACATCAGGAGAGCAGCATGTCCGACTCACATGATTCTTCACCCCGCGGCATTTCGCGCCGTCACGTCCTGCAAGGCACGGCCGGCATGGCCGGCATCCTGGCCGCCGGCATGGCGCCAGCCGTTCATGCGCAGGAAAAGATCACCCTGCGCTACCTGGGCACCGCGGTGAACCAGGACAAGGCCATCGGCGACAAGTTCGAGAAGGACACCGGCATCAAGATCCAGTACGTGGCGGTGACCACCGACGACGTGACCAAGCGCGCCGTCACCGCGCCCAACAGCTTTGACCTGATCGACACCGAATACTTCTCGCTGAAGAAGATCGTGCCCACGGGCAACCTCAAGGGCATCGACGTCAAGAAGATCAAGAACGCCGACAAGATCACCAGCCTGTTCACCACCGGCATGGTGGGGGGCAAGGCGGTCGGCAATCAGGGCACGGCGCCGAAGAAGGTGATCTTCCTGGAAGGCGAAAAGAGCAAGAAGTTTGCGACGGCACCCACGCAGTACATGTCGCTGATCCCCACGGTCTACAACGCCGACACGCTGGGCATCCGGCCCGACCTGATCAAGCGCCCCATCACGTCCTGGGCGGAACTGCTGAACCCGGAATTCAAGGGCAAGGCGGCGATCCTGAACATCCCGTCCATCGGCATCATGGACGCGGCCATGGTGGTGGAAGCCATGGGCGTCTACAAGTACCCCGACAAGGGCAACATGACGAAAAAGGAAATTGACCTGACGATCAAGACCCTGATCGAAGCCAAGAAGGCCGGCCAGTTCCGCGCGCTGTGGAAAGACTTCAACGAGTCGGTCAACCTGATGGCGTCGGGCGAGGTGGTGATCCAGTCGATGTGGAGCCCGGCCGTCACGGCGGTGCGCACCAAGGGCATCGACTGCGTGTTCCAGCCGCTGAAAGAGGGCTACCGCGCCTGGGCGGCGGGCTTTGGCCTGCCAGCCACGCTGAGTGGCCGCAAGCTGGACGGGGCCTACGAGTTCATCAACTGGTTCCTGGATGGCTGGGCCGGCGCTTACCTGAACCGCCAGGGTTACTACAGCGCCGTGCTGGAAACCGCCAAGTCCAAGATGGAGGCTTATGAGTGGGCCTACTGGATGGAAGGTAAACCCGCCGCGCAGGACATCAAGAGCCCCAACGGTGACGTGCTGGCCAAGATCGGCGCGGTGCGCGACGGCGGCAGCTACGAAGCGCGCATGGGCGGCATCGCCTGCTGGAACGCGGTGATGGACGAAAACGAGTACATGGTGCGCAAGTGGAACGAGTTTGTGGCGGCGTAAGGGTGGGTGGGTGGGTGGCGGGCTCGCGGCCTGTGGGTGCACCACACGCCCGTTCGGCCGCTGAGCCTGCACACCGTTTCCTGATCGCTTGATGAGCAACACATCCACCACCGTGGCAGCGCCGGCCCAAGGCAACAACCGGCCGGTTCGGGCCGCTTGGCAGGCGGCGCCGTTCACGCTGGTGTTTGTGCTGTTTTTCCTGATCCCGCTGGGGCTGATCGTCATGGTCAGTTTCTGGGACTTCAACGAATACGCGCTGATCCCCACCTTCACGGTGCGCAACTACGTCAGCATCTTTGAAGGCTGCAGCGCCCTCACCGACAACGGCGACTGGTGTGTCACGCTATCGACTTATCTGTCCACGCTGAAGTTCAGCCTGCTGGTGTGGGGCATCACCCTGGTGCTGGGTTTTGCGGTGTCGTACTTCCTGGCCTTCCATGTGCGGTCGGCCGGCATGCAGACGGCGCTGTTTGTGCTGTGCACCGTGCCGTTCTGGACGTCCAACGTCATCCGCATGATCTCCTGGGTGCCGCTGCTGGGCCGAAACGGGCTGGTGAACCAGTCGCTGCAGGGCATCGGCCTGATCGACACACCCATCGAATGGCTGCTGTTTTCCGATTTTTCCGTGGTGCTGGCCTTTGTGCACCTGTACACCATGTTCATGATCGTGCCCATCTTCAACAGCATGATGCGCATCGACCGCAGCCTGCTGGAAGCCGCACGTGACGCCGGTGCCAGCGGCTGGCAGACCTTGTGGAACGTGATCGTGCCGTTGTCCAAGACCGGCATCATCATCGGCTCGATCTTTGTCATCACCATCGTGATGGGCGACTTCGTCACCATCGGCGTCATGGGGGGTCAGCAGATCGCGTCGGTGGGCAAGATCATCCAGGTGCAGACCAGCTATCTGCAGTTTCCGCTGGCTGCCGCCAACGCCGTCATCCTGCTGGCGGTGGTGCTGATGATCATCTGGGGCCTGACCCGGCTGGTCGACATCCGCAAGGAACTCTGAACATGGCGCGCCTGCACGAACCCCGTGCGCCAGGCTACTGGCCGTTGGCGCTGGTGTTCGCGCTTTTTGTGGCCTTCATGTACGGGCCGATGTTGGTCATCTTCGTGCTCAGTTTCCAGGGGCCCGAGGGCGGCCTGACCTTTCCGCTGCGCGGACTGTCGCTGCATTGGTTTCGCCAGTTGGCCGAAGGCCTGGGCACGGTGGACATTGGCTCGGCTTTTTTGCGTTCGCTGATGCTGGGCGGCGTGGTGATGCTGCTGACCGTGGTGCTGTCGGTGCTGGCCGGCCTGGCCTTTCGCAAAAAGCTGCGGGGCGGCAACGCGCTGTTCTACATCACCGTGGCCAGCCTGATCATGCCGTCCATCATCGTGTCGCTGGGCATCGGCTTGCAGTTCCGCTTGCTGGACGGTGCCATCAAATGGGTGCTGGAAGCCGTAGGGGCCACCGGCACCCTGGAAACCTATGGCACCGCGCTGGGCCTGTTCACCTCGGCCATGGGGGCGCACCTGACCTGGACGCTGCCTTTTGGCCTGCTGATCATGTTTGCCGTGTTCAACCGCTTCAACCCGGCGTATGAAGAAGCCGCGCGCGACCTGGGCGCCACGCCGTGGCAGACCTTCCGCCACGTGGTGCTGCCATTGATCGGGCCTTCGGTGGTGGGCATCGGCATGTTTGGATTCACGCTCAGCTGGGACGAGATTGCCCGCACCTCGCAGGCCATTGGCGACGTCAACACGCTGCCGCTGGAACTGCAGGGTCTGACGTCCACCGTCACCACGCCGGCCATCTACGCGCTGGGCACGGTGACGACCGTGGTGTCGTTTGCGGTGATGGGCCTGACGGTGGCGCTGGCCATGGCGCTGGGCGGGCGCGCCAAGAAGGGCCGTCCTGCGTGAGCCGAAAGATGGTGAAGTTGATCGAACGTCAGGAAGCCGCACAGGCGGTTGCACCTGAGCGTGCGGCCGACAACCCGATCTACACCCGCCTGATGTCGGCCATCCTCGACCGCAAGTTGCCGCCGGGCACCAAGCTGGTGGAAGACCGCCTGTCGGAAGCCTTTGGCGTGTCGCGCACCCGCATACGCCCGGTGCTGGTGCGGCTGGCCAACGAGCGTGTGGTGACGATCACGCCGAACCGCGGTGCGTCCATTGCCCAACCCACCGCGCAAGAGGCGCGCGAGGTGTTCGAGGCGCGCCGACTGATCGAGCCGACGCTGGTGGCCCGTTTTGTGGCCGTGGCCACTGTTGCGCATCTGCGGAACTTGGCGCGCTGTATCCGCAACGAAGAAGCGGCACGTCGAGCCGGCGACACGCCGCGCGCCGTGCGGCTGTCGGGCGACTTTCACCTCCACATCGCCGACCAGGCAGGGCACCAGACACTGGGCCGCGTCCTGCGCGAACTGATCTCACGCACCTCGCTGATCCTGATGGCTTACGGTGACTTGCGCAACCCGGCACACGACCAGACTTCCGCCTGTGGCTGCGACGAACACCGCGCCTTGTTGTCGGCCATCAAGCTGCGTGACGCCGAGGCGTCGGCGCGGCTGATGCAAGACCATCTGCAGCGGCTTGAATCACAACTGAACTTCCGGCGCGAACGCCCGCCAGCGCCGGATCTGGTCGATCTTTTCAGCCGTCTGAGCTGAGGTGCACCATGCGCCAGTTGCTGGTCATCAACCCCAACACCTCTGACAGCGTGACCGCGCTGCTGCAGCGGCATGTGCAGGCTGCTGCAGGAGACCAGGTTCGGGTGATGGCGATCACCGCGCGCTTTGGCGCACCCTACATCGCGGACGAAGCCAGTTTCGCCGTGGCCGGGCATGCCACGCTGGACGCCTGGGCCGCCCATCTGAACAGCGGCGCACCCGCACCCGATGCCGTGTTGATCGGCTGCTTTGGCGACCCCGGCCTGATGGCGCTGCGTGAATCCTGCCCCGTGCCCGTGACCGGCCTGGCCGAGGCCGCATTGGCCGAAGCCGCACAACAAGGCCGATTCGCCATCGTCACCGGCGGTGAACGCTGGGGCCCCATGCTGCAGCGGCTGGCGCAGGCGCTGGGGTATGCCACAGCGTTGGCGGGCATTCACACCGTGGCTCCCACCGGTGCCCAACTGGCGGCCGACCCCGCAGCCGCCAGACAGCTGTTGGCGCAGGCCTGCCGCGACGCCGTTCAGCGTTTTGATGTGCGGGTGGTCATCCTGGGCGGCGCCGGCCTGGCGGGCATGGCCGCTGCAGTGCAGGCCGACGTGCCGGTGCCGGTGATCGACAGCGTGGTGGCCGGCACGCGTGGCGTACTGGGTCTGCAACCGCCGGGCGCTGCGCGTCAGGCGCCTGGATTTGACGTGGACTGGCGTGGGCTGTCGCCGGACATGACAGCGCTGTGCACAGGCCAGCGGCGCTGACCTCGGCGCCTGCACGGCCTGCGCCGGCTCTGTCGACTGGCCCGCGCGCAGCGAAACCAGCGCTTCAGCGCTGCCCGATGGTCGCGTCGCCAAACAAGCCCGACAGCCCGCGTGGCTGTGACCGCCAGTACTGCGGCGGTGCCGTCACGCTGGCGCCCAGTTCGGCGGCCGCCTGCCAGGGCCAGTGCGGGTTGTAAAGCAGCGCACGTGCCAGCGCTACCAGGTCGGCCTGGCCGTTGGCGACGATGGCTTCGGCCTGGGCTGGCTCGGTGATCAGGCCCACCGCCAGGGTGGGCAGGCCGGTTTCAGCGCGCAGCCGTTCAGCCAGCGGCACCTGGTAGCCCGGGCCGATGGGAATCTTCTGCCGCGGCGACACGCCGCCGCTGGACACGTGCAAAAAGCCGCAGCCGCGTGCCGCCAGCGCGCGGCCGAAGACGACGGACTGGTCCAGGTCCCAGCCGCCTTCCACCCAGTCGGTGGCCGACAGGCGAATGCCCACCGCCATGCTGGCGGGCAGCGCCGCGCGCACGGCGTCAAACACCTCCAGCGGAAAGCGCATGCGGGCCTCGGTGCTGCCGCCGTAGCCATCGGTGCGCTGGTTGGCCAGCGGCGACAAAAACTGGTGCAGCAGGTAGCCGTGGGCGCAGTGCAGTTCCACACCGTCCAGGCCCAGGCGGTGCGCGCGCTGCGCAGCGGCCACAAAGGCTTCTTGCACCTGTACCAGCGACTGCGCATCCAGCGCTGCGGGTGGGGCTTCGTGCTCACCATGCGGCAGGGCCGACGGCGCCAGCGGCAACCAACCGCCCTGCGCAGGTGTCATCAATGCGCCGCCTTGCCAGGGCACGGCGCTGGACGCCTTGCGCCCGGCATGCGACAGCTGGATGGCGATGGGCATGGCCGAATAGGCCCGCACCCGCTTCAAGGTGGTGGCCAGCGCGGCTTCGCAGGCGTCGTCATACAGGCCCAGGCAGCCTGCGGTGATGCGGCCTTCGGCGCTGACTGCCGTGGCTTCCAGAATCAACAGCCCGGCACCCGACAGTGCCAGCTGGCCCAGGTGGATGGTGTGCCAGTCGCTGGCCTGGCCATTGTGGGCAGAGTACTGGCACATGGGGGCCACGACGATGCGGTTGGCCAGCGTCAAGGGGCCGAGGGTGTAAGGCGTGAACAGTGTGCTCATGGGCTGTGCAAAGGTGAACGAAGGGTTTGTCGCAGCAGAGCGACGGGCGCCATCGTCGCACAGCCGGCAGCCGGTGCATGCCGCCCGCACCACGTCCGGAAAGCGGCTCAATTCATGGCACAGTCTGGCCGCTTCAGCATCCGCTTGCCCACTCGGAGATCGCACATGAACCCCTGGCCCCTTCGCCGTCGCACGTTCACCCTGGCTATGGCCGCTGCGCTGGCCGCGCTGACCGCGCCGCTGCACGCCGCCACCCCCAAGGACACGCTGGTGCTGGCCATGGCCTTCGACGACATCATCAGCCTGGACCCTGCCGAGGCCTTCGAGATCAGCGCCGGCGAGATGATGGGCAACGGCTACGACCGCCTGATCCGCTACGACGTCAACGACCCCAGCAAGTTGTTGCCCGACCTGGCCAAGAGCTGGACCGTCAGCGCCGACGGCAAGATTTTCAGCTTCGAGCTGAAACCCGGCCTGAAGTTTGCCAGCGGCAACCCGCTGACGGCCGAAGACGTGGCCTTCAGCCTGCAGCGTGCGGTGCTGCTGGACAAGACACCAGCCTTCATCCTGACGCAGTTCGGCCTGAACAAGGCCAACGTCAAGGACAAGGTGAAACAGACCGGGCCGCTGACATTGACGATCGAGACCGACAGGGCCTACGCACCGACACTGGTCTACAACTGCCTGACGGCCAACGTGGCCGGCGTGGTGGACAAGAAGCTGGTGCTGGCCAACGAAGTGAACGGCGACCTGGGCTGGGCTTGGCTGAAGACCCACTACGCCGGCAGCGGGCCGCTGAAGATCCGCGAATGGCGCGCCAACGAAATCGTGGCGCTGG
>JAHECB010000027.1:11193-26553 GCA_024641925.1 Betaproteobacteria bacterium | reverse complement strand
GGAGAAGACGATGGTGAAAAATTCGTCGAGGTAAGCCGGCCAGTCGTCGCGCATGCGCTGCATCGCAGCCTGCGCCACCTGGACGGCCCGCGGGTCGGTCTGCGGTCTTGCCGCGTAACCGCCCGCGATGATGAGATGCGACACACGCGCCGGCTGTTCGGCCGCCAGCCGCAGGGCCACCATCGCCGTGGCCGAGATGCCCACCACTGCGGCGCGGTCGACCTGCAGCGCGTCGAGTGCGGCCACAAAGTCGGCGAAGTAGTGGTCGAAGCTATAGGCCTCGGGCGTTGCTGGACGATCGGAGCGCCCGTTGCCGCGCAGGTCCGTCACGACGACCCGGAAATGGTGGGCCAGGTAAGGCACCACACCCTTGTGCAGGTGCGTGTTGCCAATCTGGAAAACCGGCGAAAAGGTCAGCCAGGGCCCGCGGTCGCCGAGTTGGGCATACCAGGTGCGTACACCTTCGCGCTCGGTGTAGCCCTCGCGGACGGGGGCGATGGTGTCAAACGGGTAGGGTTCGCGCAGGTTTCCGGGTGCCGGCAGGTTCCCGGCCGCGGTGGTCAGCCGATCGGCGGTGCTTTGATGGTTCATCCTCAGGTCCTCCGTCGGCGTGAAGCCGTGGCTCTGGGTGGGGCGCGGGCCGGCCTTTCCAGCCCGCGCAACAGGGCGGCAACGGCGTCGAGCGCCTCGCGCTGATGACCGTCTTGCTCGGTGATGCCGAGCGTCATGCTGGCTTCCATGCCGATCCAGAACCAACTGATCCAGGACGAGATCACGCGGGCCGAGACGGGCAGCTTCAAGCCCGACTCGTCAACAAATTCCGTCACTGCGCTTTCGACCAGACGGGTCCAGGCCAGCAGACGCGGTGTGAACTCGCGGCGCAAGGTCTCGTCGTTGAAGCTCGCGCCCATCAGTTCCATCAGCAGACGCACAAAACCGGTTTGCAGGTCTTCCTCATAGAAGTCGCAAGCTTGCTGCCATTTTTCGCCGGCGCTGGCAGCTTGGCCGTACATGCGTTCTTGGCGCTCGAGCAAAAGCTTGTTGGCGTCGTCGAGAACCGCCAGCACGAGTTGCTGCTTGCCCTGGAAGTGGTAACCGATGAGCGCATGGTTGACACCAGCGTCCTTGGCGATGTCGCGGACGTTGAGCCCGGCGTAGCCCCCTTCGCACAGGCGCCGACGTGCAGCCTGCAGGATCAATGTGCGGGTCGTGACGCCATCTGTTCGCTCGCGTCTGGACCGCAACGGCCCCGCGGCAACCGAGGCAGGCTTGGCGTCAGATTGAGCATCTGGTTTATCCATTTGTTCAATGCGCCATGCGAGGGTCTGCACGTCAAGCGCCGACTGACGCGCTGCCTGGCCAGTGGGCAGCCCCGATCCTGCACGGGGCAAATCGGGCGCTGGAAACTCGGGTCTGACGGGTGAGGTGGAATCTGAGGGACTGCACATTCGAAGCGTGCACGGACTGCCGCCGTCGGCCACCGCGACCCGTTTGTCGAGTCAAACGTTCGACACTGCAGGCCTACAGGCCGCTGCGGGATGATCAGGGTCCGCCGCCGCCACCGTCTGCACCGCCGCCGCCGCCGCCATCGCCTCCACCACCCCCGTCACTGCCCCCATCGCCACCGCCCCCATCACCACCGTCGCCGTCGCTACCGCCACCGTCGCCATCGTCAGACTCATCGTCCCCCCGGTTGTCGTTGGCGTCCACGCCGCCGTCGTTGTGGATACCCTCGTTTGACCGCTGCATCAGCGCCATCAGTTCGCTGATGAACGGCCGCGCCTGCAACGGCGCGTGGTCGACGATCTCGCCGTCCGCGCCCAGCTTGAACAGCAGGCCTGCCGCGTAGTGCAAGGGCAAGCTCAATCCAATCGAGGTCAGCACATCGGCCGCGTGATTCCATTCATCCGAGTAGCGGCCCTGGCCGAACTGGATCTCCGGCGGCATGGCGAAGATCGTCTTGCCGAAGTGGTCCTGCTCCTTCAGGCGCGCGATCTCCCACTTCGTGCCATCGCGGTGCGACGGTATGAGCATGATTCGTGTGGCGCTGCGCACCAGCCGCAGGATCTCTTCACGCCAGTGTTCGTCGGTGGTGAGGATGCGCCCGGCTCCCAGGGCCTCGCCGGGGTGGCCCAGGGCAATCATCGGCATCATCGGCGTCAGGTTGTAGGCCATCGAGGTCTCGAAGTCGATCCCGCCGACGTTGAGTTGGCCCGTCACGCCAAACGTGCGCAGGTACAGCACAAAGGCATCGCCTTCGGCCGGCGACCGACTCGCGGCGCGTTGTGCCAGCGTCTGGTTGATATCGGATGCCACCCGGTCCCATCCGGCCTGGTAGGCCTTCAGCCGTGCATTGCGCAGGCGGCCTTCCAGCACGATGGCCAGCAATGTCACGGCCGCGGGGAGCAGTGCGTCCAGAAGCCACATCCCGGTGCGCAGACGCCACAACGCGGCGACCGTCAGCAGCGGCGCCAGGGCCAGGGCGATGGAAGCCAGGTGGCTGACCGTGTGCGTCAATCGCTGCTGCCGCGCACGCGCCAGCTGAACCTGCGCCCCCCAACCCAGGCGCAGGAAGTTGCTGACCGCGTCGAGCTGGCCCATGCCCACGTCCGGTGTGTCGGTGGCGCCGGTGAAAGCCCCGGCCTCGGATTTGGCAAGGCCTTTGGACATCAGCAGCCACGGCAACTGCAGGATCGAGGGAAACGCATACAGCGCCAGCACCGCCCACAGCAGGCACAACTGCAGACCCCAACCCTGGCGTATCAAGGGCACGGCCACCAGCGCCAGGATGATCGAGATCACCACGAACATGCGTGCCTTCAGCGGGGGCTGGCGTGATTGCGCCAGCTCGCCAGTGGTGAAGTGCCGGCCCAGGCCACCGGACTTTGCACCCGCCGTGTCGGCCCTGCCCTTGCCAGGCTGCGCCCCGGCGGCTGTCAGCAACTGCTTGCAGCGCTCGATCTTTTTGCGGTCCTTCGTTCGCCGCGACAGCCAGTCGAGTGCCGTGAGGCCATCGGCGTCGGCGTCGGCATGCGACGCGCCGCGGCCCAGCAGCAGCGCCAGGACCGGCTCGTGCATCTGGTTGGCCGCGATCATCAACGCGGTGCGGCCCTTCAGGTTGCGCAAGTTCGGGTCGGCACCCGCGTCCAGCAGCAAACTGCAGGCGTCGACGTGCCCCAGACTGGCGGCGTGCATCAGTGGCGTGCGGTCGTCGAAGGCCTTCAGGTCGAGCCGCGCGCCGCCGGCCACCAGCGCACGGGCCACCTCACTGAAGCGTGGCGCCAGACTCCACAATTCAATCGCGAGGATCAACGGGGTACGCCCGAACCTGTCGAAGCGGTTGGCCGACGCACCGGCGGCCAGTGACGCCTGCGTTCGCTGCACGTCCCCCGCCTCGACGGCCTCGAACAGATCTTGCTGCATGCCCACGGTCGGCCCTCCCTGCAGTGCCGGCGTCCGGCATGCGCACTCTCGGACGCAGCGCCGTCTGCGTCAATGAGGCCGTACCCGGGCGGCGTTGGCAATGTGCACATGCGGTAGCCCGGGCGCGGGCGGCTACGATCACGGTGCGGGCGGTTGACTGCCGGCCGCACAACGTTGCCGCACCAAGGACCCCCATGCCCCAGTTCGCCGCCAACCTTTCGTTCCTGTACAACGAACTGCCCTTCATGGACCGTTTTGCCGCTGCCGCGGCCGATGGTTTCAAGGGTGTTGAATACCTGTTTCCTTACGACTTCCAAGCAGCCGAGATCCAGCAGCGCCTGCAGGACAACGGCCTGCAGCAGGTGCTGTTCAACGCGCCGCCGGGCAACTGGGACGCGGGTGAGCGCGGCATCGCCTGCCTGCCGGGCCGGCAAGCCGACTTCCGCGCGGGCATCGCGCGAGCGCTGGACTACGCCGCCGCGCTGGGCTGCCCGCGCATTCATGTCATGGGCGGGCTGGTACCGGCCGGCGTGGCGCGGGACAATCTCTGGGCCACTTACCAGGACAACCTGGCCTGGGCCGCCGAGCAGGCGCAGCAACAGCAGGTGGACGTGCTGATCGAGCCCATCAACACCCGCGACATTCCCGGCTTCATGCTGAACCGGCAGGACGAAGCGCACCGCGTGGTGCAGGCCGTGGGCGCCCCCAACCTGAAGGTGCAGATGGACCTGTACCACTGCCAGATCGTGGAGGGTGATGTCGCCACCAAGCTGCGCCAGTACCTGCCCACAGGCCGGGTCGGCCATATCCAGATTGCGGGCGTGCCCGAACGCCATGAGCCCGACGTGGGTGAGTTGAACTACGGCTACCTGTTCAAGGTCATCGACGAGGTCTCGGCCGCCTGCGGCTGGCCCGGTTTTGTGGGCTGCGAATACCGGCCCTCGCGCGGCGCAGTGGCCCTGGGCACCACGCAGGGCCTGGGCTGGCGCCAGACCCTGGCCTGAATAGCCCGACTCCATAGGCATGGAGCGGCTGCAGGCTCCTCAGCCTGCGTGCTTTCAAAACCTGTCCGGGTTGGGCTTGCGACCCCCCCGGATTGCGGGCTTTGGATTTGGCGTCGTTTGGCTATGCTGGGGCTTCGATAACATTTTTTTACGCCTGAGGTCCGCTGGGCGCATGTCCGCGTTCTGCGCTTGGGGTGGTTGTGACAGCCTCAGCCCGCAACGGCAGCGCCTGACATGGCGGCGCAGTTCCCCTTGCTGTAGAAGAGTCCATACCCGGCAGCCATGCCCGTCGTAGCAGTCATCAATCGCAAAGGTGGTAGTGGCAAGAGCACGCTGGCCACCCATCTGGCCGCGTATCTGGCCAGGCAGGGACTGCCCGTGATGCTGGGCGACGCCGACCGCAGCCAGTCCACCCAGGTGTGGCTTCGGTTGCGGGCCCAGAACCTGCCGGGCACTGGCGCGCAAATCCTGGGCAGGCACATCGACCCGCGCAACCTGTTGCGCCCCCCGGCGGGTACGGACCATGTGGTGCTGGACACCCCTGGAGGCTTGCACGGTTTTGAGCTGGCGCGCATGGTCTGCCACGCCCACGCGGTGATCCTGCCGGTGTGCAATTCGGTGTTCGATCGCGATTCCGCCGCCGGCTGCTGGGCCGAACTCAAGGCCCACCCGCGCGTGGTCAGTGGCCGTTGCAGGGTGGCGGCCATCGGCATGCGGCTGGACGCCCGCACACGGGCAAACCGGGTCCTGCGTGACTGGGCCCAGGGCATCGGCTTGCCGTTCCTGGGGGTGCTGCGCGAAACCCAGGCCTACGTGCGTTGTGTGGAAAACGGCCTGACACTGTTTGACATGCCGCCGTCGGTGGTGGCCAACGACCTGGCGCAGTGGGCGCCGATTCTGGACTGGCTCAAGCCCGTGTTGCACCCAGAAGCCGAATCGGCGGCCCGTGTCGCGGACGGTGCTTTGCGGCCCACCTACAAGCCCTTTGAGTGCCCGCCACCCCAGTCCAGCGGTCTTGTTGACAGTCAGGGCCTGGACCAACGCGCGACCCAGGGCTTCACCATTCCCGGCGCACTGACGGAACTGCCTTCGGCGCCCCCTGTACGGGCGCGTGTGGTGGCACCCGCCCGTGCCGAAGTCAGCGGCAGCAAGGTGCCGGCGCGGCTTCAGCTGGGCCGCGTACCCACCTGGGGCGAACGCATCGGCAAGGTGTTGGGTGCCATGCCGCTGCGCCGGTTTCTGGACCGCGGCACCTGAAGCTGCCGCTGACGCTGAAGGGCACCCGGGTTACTGCGCCGGGTCGCGCATGTCCCAGCGGATGGCATCGATGGCAGCCAGCAATTCGGGCGACAGTGTGGTGCCCCAGGCGTCCAGGCATTCATCCAGCTGCGCGACGCTGGTCACGCCGATGATGGTGCTGGCCACGCGCCAGCTGGTGTAGCAAAAGGCCAGCGCCAACTGGGTGGGCGTCAAGCCATGCTCGCGGGCCAGCGCGTTGTAGCGGCGCGCCGCGGCCAATGCTTCGGCGCGGCCCCAGCGCTGGGCGCGAAAGCGCTCGAACAGGGCAATGCGTCCGCGGCTGCTGCTGTCGTCAAAGCCGCGCGCGTCGTATTTGCCGGTCAGTGCGCCAAAGGCCAGCGGCGAATAGGCCAGTAGGCCCACGCCCGTGCGGTGCAGGGCTTCGTCCAGCCCGTTGTCGACCACCCGGTTGGTCAGGCAGTAGGGGTTCTGGACCGATACCACCCGGGGCAGGCCATGCTGCTCGGCCAGTTGTACAAATTCCATCAACCCCCACGGTGTTTCGTTGGACAAACCAATGGCGCGCACCTTGCCCTGCTGCACCAGTTTGCCCAGGGCCCGCAGCTGGTCGTGGATGGGGGTTTGCGGCTGGTCCTTGGTCGGGTCGAAATACATCGACGCAAACAGCGGCACGTTGCGGTTGGGCCAGTGGATCTGGTAGAGGTCGATCACGTCGGTCTGCAGCCGCTTCAGGCTGTCATGGCAGGCCTGCGCAATGTCGTCTGGCGTCAGGTCTGCCTTGCCGCCCCGCACCCAGTCCATGCCCCGCGCGGGCCCGGCCACCTTGCTGGCCAGCACCACCTGGGCACGCGCCTGCGGCCTGGCGGCAAACCATTCACCCAGGATGCGCTCGGTGGCGCCGTAGGTGGCGGCCTTGGGCGGCACCGAGTACATCTCGGCGGTGTCGATGAAGTTGACGCCGCGCTCCAGCGACCGGTCCAGGATCGCAAACGACTCGGCGCGGTCGACCTGTTCGCCAAAGGTCATGGTCCCCAGGCAGATGGGTGTAACTGACAGCGGCCCCAGAGGGCGGGTCGGGAGGGGCAAGGCGGTTGTTTGTTGCATGGAATTTGCGGCCTGATCGGGAAGGTGAATGGGTGGATTTTCACCGGGACTGGGGTGAGCACCATCTGCACCTGTTTTGCCAGCCCCTAAACTGAGGTTTCGCAACATGGAGCACCAATGAGCCTGCACACCATCAGACCCGCCAAACTTTCGGCTCCTGACAAGGCTGCCGTACAGCAGGCCCGCGTCCACCTGGCGGCTGCCTTGCGGCTGGCCGTGCTGGATGAACTCGAGGAAGGCATCGACAACCACTTCACGATGACGGTGCCGGGCCGGTCGGGGCAGTACCTGATCCTGCCCTTTGGGCGACATTGGTCGGAGGCCCGTGCCAGCGATCTGATGGTGTTTGACGAAACCGGCGTCACGCTGGAAGGCGAAGGCATCCTGGAGCTTTCAGCGCAGTGCATCCATGCACCCATCCACCGCCTGACGGGTGCCAAGGTGGTGCTGCACACCCACCAGACCTGGGCGCTGGCGCTGAACATGCTGCGCGACAACCGCTTGCTGCCCTGCAGCCAGACGGCGGCTTTTCTGGTGAACCAGATCGCCTATGACGACACCTACACCGGCCTGGCCGCCTCGCTGGAAGAGGGCGAGCGGCTGGCGGGCGTGATGGGCGACAAGTCCATCCTGTTCATGAAAAACCACGGGGTGCTGACCATCGGTGACACGGTGGCGCAGGCTTACCGCCGCCTGTACAAACTCGAACGGTGCTGCCGGGCACAGTTGCTGGCCCTGTCCACCGGCCAGCCGTTGAACCTGCTGCAAGACGATGTGGTGTCGCTGGTATGCGCGCCCAACCCCGACGACCGCCACTCCCGCGCGGAACGCGAGCGGCTGTACTTCGAGGCCATGATGCGGGTGCTGGACCGCGAACTGCCCGGTTACGCCGATTGAACCGGTCGCGCCAAGGGCGATTCTGGCTGCAGCAACTTGCCGACAGCCGCGGCATCCCAAAATCCGCGCAAGCCGATCACCACCAGCCGACCCGGCCCCGACAGGGCGCTGGGCGTGACCGCCCAGCGGCGGCCCGTGACCTGCAGCACCTGACCGGCGCACAGGCCCTTGGCACGCAGCACCCCGGTGCCGTCGGCGGCCAGCGCAGCGCCCAGGGCCTGCAGATCAGCGGTCGCTGGCAGCTCAAAACTGCAGCTGTCAAACACCGTTTTTGCATGTGTTGACTTCGTGTGGCGCCAGGCTTGCAGGGGTCGGCCCACGTCCGGTGCAACTTCGGCGGCAGGCCAGGTCGCGGGGCTCAAGGTCGAGGCGGCACCGATGGCAACCTCCTGCTGCCAACCCAGCAGCAACTCGGGCAGCACATCTTCGGCCGCGCCGGCCCACAGCCGGGCCTGCGGCGCCGCTGTTTGCAGCCACTGGGCTCGTGCCTGCAGGGTGTCGGCAGCCACCAGATCGGCCTTGTTCAGTAGCAGCCAATCGGCGTCCAGCAGTTGCTGGCGCACGGTATCGCCCACGTAAAGGTCGGCGGCCTGGGCCTGCACCTGTTCGGCATCGGCCAGCACCAGCGTGGCGGTCAGTTCCACCCCGAGGGCCAGGCGTGCCGTGCGCACCACGGTGGCCGGCATCGCCACGCCGCTGAGTTCGATCAGCGCGACATCGGGCGGGGGCGTGCGGCGCGTCAAGGCTGTCAGGGTGCCCACCAGGTCGTCGCCAAAACTGCAGCACAGGCAGCCGCCGGTCAGCGCCAGCACGTTGGCGCTGCTGTCGACCCCGGTGTTGGTTGCATCGGCTGCGATCAGGTCGGCATCGATGTTGATGCTGCCAAAGTCGTTGACCAGCACCGCCAGCCGGCGGCCGCCCGCATGCCGCAGCAGGTGGTTGATGAGGGTGGTCTTGCCAGCGCCCAGGTAACCGCCCACCACCACCACCGGCAGCCGCGGCGGCCTGGAGGTGGTGCTTTCGCTCGGGCCCGGCATCAGGCCTTGAACACCCGCCCGCCCTGCACCGTGCCCCAGGGTGCCAGGTCACGCAGCTTGCTGGGTTCGATGGCCGTGGGGTCGTCATTCAGCACGCAGAAGTCGGCGCGTTTGCCACATTCGATGCTGCCGATCTCGCCGTCCAGCTTCAGCGTGTAGGCGGCACCCAGGGTGATGGCGTGCAGCGCTTCTTCAACGGTGATGCGCTGCTGCTCACCCAGCACACGGCCACTGGCCGTCAGGCGGTGCACGGCCGCCCAGGCGGTGAACAAGGGCCCCAGCGGCGTGATGGGCGCGTCACTGTGGATGGCCAGCGGCACGCCGGCATTCAGCGCCGAGCGTGTGGCGTTCATGCGCGACGCACGCTCGGGGCCCACGGTGACTTCGTAGTGCTGGTCGCCCCAGTAGAAGTGGTGGTTGGCAAACAGGTTCACGCACATGCCCAGCGTCTTGATGCGGCGGAACTGCGCATCGTCGGCCAGCTGGCAATGCTGCAATGTGTAGCGGTGGTCCAGCGCGGGTGACGCGGCCAATGCCTGCTGCATGCAATCCAGCACCAGTTCGGTGGCTTCGTCACCGTTGGTGTGGGTGTGGATCTGCACACCGGCCTTCAGGCCCAGCGTATAGGCCTCGCGCATGGTTTCGGGCGCGGTGTACCAAAGGCCATTGGGTTTGCCGTTGTAGTAACCCGGCCAGCGCAGACGTGCCGAAAAGCCCTGGATGGACCCGTCGGCCACCACCTTGATACGGCCCAGCCGCAGTTGCTCGGTGCTCTGGCCGGCCAGCACCTGGGCGCGTGCCACGGCATCGGCCGGCGACATGCCGATCAATCGCAGCAGCGGCACGATGCGCACGGGGTAGCTGCCTTCGCCAGTCAGGCGGGTCAAGGTGGCCACTTCGTCGTCGCCCAGCGTCGCTGCCAGGTCGGTGGCGGTGGTGACACCGGCGCGCACACACAGGCGTGCAAAGTCGCGAATGCCTTTTTCGTCGCCGCCCAGGAAGTTGCGGCTCAGGCCCACGTGTCCAAAGGCCGGGCCCATGGCGTCGGGGCCTTTCAGCTCGCCGGTGGGCAGGCCGTCGTCGCCCAGCGGAATGCCCGGGTGTTCAACACCTTGCCGCAACAGGCCGGCCAACTCCAGCGCCACCGTGTTGACGTTCAGGATGTGACCGCTGGCGTGCAGCACAGCCACGGGGCGGGTGTTGCTGACGCGGTCCAGGTCGGCGCGGCTGCAGCGCCGGTCGCCAAAGTAGATGGGGTCGAAGCCCCAGCCCACCACCGCGGTGTCGGCGGCCGTGGCCTTGGCGCGCTGGCCCAGGGCGCCCACCACGTCGTCCAGAGTCACCAGGCCCGGCCAGGTCTTGCCGTCCGGGTCGACCGCGTTGAAATAGCCGCAGTACACGTAGCGCCACAAGGTGCCGGCCATCAGGTGGCAGTGGCCTTCCACCAGCCCCGGCATCAGCACCTGGTCGGCAAAACGCGGGTCCAGCGTGTGCGGGCCCCAGCCGGCCACGTCGGCCAGGTTGCCCACAGCCAGGATGCGGCCTTCGCGCACGGCCACATGGGTGGCCGACGGGCGTGCAGCGTGTTGGGTGATGATGCGTTTGGCCTGGAAGACAGTGGTGGTGGTGGTCATCGTTGGGGGGCCGTTCGGGATCAAACAAACAAAAACGCCGCCCAAACCGATGGGCTTGGACGGCGTCGGACAGTGTCAGGCGGCGGAGCGGTGCAGCGCGGGCCTGTCAGGCGGCAAGCGCGCTGCGGATCTTGCCGACGATTTCGTCCACATGCGCTTTTTCTGCAATCAGCGGCGGCGCGATGATCATCGAGTCGCCCGTGCTCTTCAGGTGCAGACCGGTGTCGTACAGCTTTTTCTGCAACTCGTGCCCACGTGCGCCCGGGCCCCCCACGGCGGCCACTTCCACGGCCGCCATCAGGCCCACGCTGCGGATGTCGACCACGCCCGGGGCGTCGGCCAGCGAATGCACGGCGTCGATGAAGTACGGGCTCAGTGCGGCGGCGCGCTCGATCAGCTGGTCGTTCTTGAAGATGTCCATCATCGCCAGACCCGCGGCGCACGACGCCGGGTGGGCGCTGTAGGTGTAGCCGTGGAAAAACTCGATGCCCTGTTTGGGGCCGGCTTCGGTGATGGCGTCGTAGATGCCCTGTTTGGCTGCCACGGCACCCATGGGCTGTGAGCCGTTGGTGATGGCCTTGGCCATCAGCAGCAGGTCGGGCGTGACACCAAAGGCCTGCGCGCCAAAGTTGGCGCCCATGCGGCCAAAGCCGGTGATGACCTCGTCAAATACCAGCAGGATGCCGTGTTCGTCGCAGATCTGGCGCAGGCGGTTCAGGTAGCCCTTGGGCGGCGGCAGGCAGCCGAACGAGCCCGCGGTGGGCTCGACAAAACAGGCTGCGATGTTTTCGCCGCCGTACAGCGTGCACATGCGCTGCAGGTCTTCAGCCAGGTCGGCGCCTTCTGCGGGCTGGCCCTTGACGAACTTGTTCTGTGGCAGCGCGGTGTGGCGCATGTGATAGACGCCGGGCAAGCCGGTGCCGAAGGCGCGCCGGTTGTTGACCATGCCGGCCAGCGCCACGCCGCCCATGTTCACGCCGTGGTAGGCCCGGTCGCGCGACACAAACAGCTGTCGCTGCGCCTGACCGCGCACGCGGTGGTACATCAAAGCCATCTTCATGGCGGTGTCCACGGCTTCAGAGCCCGAGTTGACAAAAAACACCCGGTTCAGGCCTTCGGGCAGCAGGTCGGCCACACGCTCGGCCAGTTCAAACGACTTGCTCTGCCCGCGCAGGAAGGGCGCGGTGTAGTCCAAGGTCTGCAACTGGCGGTAAACCGCTTCGGCAATTTCCTTGCGGCAATGGCCTGCGGCCACGCAGAACAGGCCCGACGAGGCGTCGATGAGCTTGCGGTCGTCGGGTGTGTAGAAGTACATGCCCTCGGCGCGCGCAATCATGCGCGGCTCTGCCTTGAACTCCTTGTTGGGTGAAAACGGCATCCAGAAAGACTGCAGGCTGGTGCTGACTTGGGGTTCTGCGTGGCCCATGGGTGTGCTCCGGGGTGGTTGATGGGGTCTTGAAACGGGATTGGCGGTGCGGGTGTCCTGCTCAAGGCCGGGCAAGGGCGGCGGGTGCAGGACTTTTGAGCATACCGCTGCTTGCGTCGGCCCGGGTGGTGACTTCGGGGTTCGGGGGCGTCGGTGTATTCCTACAAGGGGGCGGCCTGTCGACGCACAACACATGCCGGTGCCGGCGGATGCCTGGCCTTCGCTGCGCTTTTTACAGTGGGTTGGTGTGATCGACGATTTTGAAACAGGGTGCCAGAACGGGCTTTGTGGCGAGAGCGTCGGTCCAGTTCCCATGGTCGCCGAAATACAGCTCGGTGCGCTCGGCACCTGCCGAAACCCCAAGTTGCTGACAGCGACCGCTCTTTTTACAACCACCAAGACAGGAGTTTGATATGACCCCGAACAGTCCCGCCCAACCCGGCACGTTGTCCAACACACTTTCGGGTGCGGGCAACCTGGCCGACCAGACCGCTGAACAGGCCGAAGCCGCCTTGGATAAAGGACAGAATCTGGCCAATCACACCCTGGATCAGTTGCGCTCGGGCGTCAGCGATTTGCGCACCAAGGCCCCCGCCGCCTTGAGCCGTGCGGCCGCGCAGGTTGAAGATCTGGGTCGACGCGGCATCGAGCGTGCGCGTGAAGGCGGCGCGCAGGTCAAGCATCAGGTTGCACGCGCCAGCGACCGCAGCGTGGAGTACATCCGTGACGAGCCCGTGAAGGCCGTGCTGATCGCCGCGGCAACCGGCGTGGTGTTTGCCGCCGCCATGAGCTGGCTGACCCGTTCGCGCCGCAGTGGTGACTGACCGTCGTCAATGGAGCGCCAAGAAAAACCAAGGCCCCGCAGGCCTTGGTTTTTTTCTGTCCGGACCGTTGTCCTTTTCTGAAGACGTTGAGCTTCTGGGGGCCATCGGCAGACTGCAGGGCGATGACGCAATGATTGAACCTGCCGGTCTCGGCCGTGTGGCCGGATCCTTCAAAGGCCCGCATCAACGCCGACCGGGCGGCTCTGGCGTGTCGGCGCTGCCCGACCGGGCTCAGACCACGCCGATGGGCTTCAACGGTGGGTCCAGGCGGCGACCACCTGCGCTGGGCGGTTCGTCGGGCCGGGCAAGGCGGGGCGTCTGGGGGGCTGGGGGATCAGTCGCCGCCGTGGCGGTGTCCGGTGCCAGCAGGTTCAGGATGTCAGCCAGGCGGGTCCGGTATTCGGCTGTGCCCAGAATGGTGCTCAGCACCTCGGCACTTTCAATCTGCACCACATCCGGCGGTGCGCTCCACAGGGCCAGCACCACGCGCAGCGCGGGCCAGCGGCGGCGGATGTTGCGGCACACGAAGCGTGCGTGCGTCTGGGGGTCGTTCCCGAAGTAGGACACACACAACACGTCGACACCGTCCAGTGTCAGGCTGTCGATGTTTTCGGCTGACAAGGCCGCAGCCTGCAGGGCATGTGCCCGGTGGCCGCCCAAGGCCAGGGCATGGGCCAGCAGCCGAGCCGCCAAGGCGTCGAATTCGCTGCGCCCTCCGGCGCAGACAACACGCAGCGGCCCGGCTGCGCTGGCGACCGGCACGGCCTCGCGCGATTCAGCAGTCTCAGGCGCCGGATATTCGGCTTGCAGTTCCACCAGCACCCGGTCCATGCCCTTGATCAGGCGTTGGCGGTGGCCGCCGCGCTGAAGCGCCACCGGTTGTGAGCTGCCGGACTGCAGCATGGGCAGCGCCGTGGTGTCATAGAAGTGGGCGACTGAACGGGCACCTGCCTCGGCCAGTGCCAGCTCACAAGCGTCTTCCACATGGCCGGCAATCAAGCGTTGGTAAAGACGCGTGGCCGTGTCGAACACCGGGCTGGTGCCCAGCATCATGTCAAACACACGCAGCGGCGCCAGGTGGCGGCCCAGCACCACCAGGCACACGGTCAGCGGCGTGGCCAGCACCAGACCCGCCGGGCCCCAGATGACCACCCAGAACGACGCGGACAACACGATGGCCACGGGCGATATGCCGGTTGCTGACGACTGCAGCCAGGGTTCGACGATGTTGTTGCTGATCAACTCCAGGCTCAGGATCAGCGCCGCCACGCCCAGCAGCATGTGCCAGCCCGGGTCCACGGCCAAGGCAATGGCCAGCGGAAACAGCGCGGCGATCATCGGCCCCAGGTAAGGCACAAACCGCAACACGCCCGCCAGCAGACCCCACAACAAGGCGCCGGGTACGCCCAGCAGCCAAAGCCCCAGGGCCATGGGCACGCCGTAGCCCAAGTTGATGAGCAGTTGCACGCGCAGATAACGGCCCACGCGGCCGGCGGCTTCGTTCAGCGCGTCCGTCATGTGGTGGATGTCGCCACCCACCAGACGGAGCACTCGGTCACGCAGCTCGTAGCGGCCCAGCAGTATGAAAACCACGAACACGATGACCAGCCCCGCCGTGCCCAGCGGGATCAACACCGGGCCGATGGTGTTGGCGATGGCCTGGATGGCCGTGGTCTGCGCGGGTTCAACACGAACACGCATCGCCCCTGATCGTGTCTTGCCTGCCGGTTCCAGTGCGTTGCGGGTGGCTTCCAGCTCCGACTCCACCACCTTCATCACGCGCGCGGCGTCGTCCAGCACCGCGTGGTCCGAAACCTTGACACGCAGCGCGCGCAGCTTGCCGCGGATGGTCTCCTGGTAGGCAGGCAGGTTCTTGCTGAGCGACATGACCTGCGCGCCCACAAAAACCGAGGCGCCGGCCACCAGCACCAGTGTGGTGGCCAGCGTCACCACCACCGCAACGGCGCGTGGCATCCAGCGGCGGCTGAGCCTGGAAACCAGCGGATCGAGCAAAAACGCCAGCAGCGTGGCCAGGGCCAGTGGCATGAAGATGGGCCGACCCCAGTACAGCGCTGCAATGGTCAGCGCGACCATCACCGCGGTCAGGGTGCTGTGAAGGGTGGCGTGCAGCCGGTTGAGGTTGGCCTCGGGTAAGTCGATGTCCATGTCGGGGTGCGCGCCGCGCCAGCGTTTTGAGCACTGTGCGCCGAGGCGGCCGGGGCACTCGCCAGCGGTCGCTGGTTCCGGGTGTAGGACAACAACCCGAACGCGGCGCTGGAGGCCGCAGTCGACAGCCTATTGGATCAGCCCGTTTTTCAGCGCGTAGTAGGTCAGGTCGCTGTTGCTGGCCAGATTGAGTTTTTCCATCACCCGCGTGCGGTAGGTGCTGACCGTCTTCACGCTCAGGAACATGGCCTCGGCCATGTTGCCGATGGTTTCGCCCTTGGCCAGACGCAGGAACACCTGGAATTCACGTTCGGACAGCGCCTCGTGCGGCATCTTGTCCAACCCGCCGGCGGCGGTGTCGGCCAGGATCTCGGCAACCGCCGGGCTGATGTACTTGCGCCCGCGGAACACGGTGCGCACGGCGTTGACGATTTCTTCCGGATCGCAGTCCTTGTTCAGGTAGCCGCTGGCGCCTTGGCGCAGCAAGGTGGTCGCGTAGTGCGCTTCCGGAAAGCCGCTCAGGATCAACACCGCCAGGTCGGGGAAACGGGCCTTGATCGCGGCCAGCGCATTCACACCGCTCTG
>JAHECB010000027.1:0-11183 GCA_024641925.1 Betaproteobacteria bacterium | reverse complement strand
TCGAGATGTCCATCAGCAGCACGTCAACGTCACCAGCCCGCGCCAGCTCCAGCGCTTCGCGGCCGTTGGTGGCTTCGCCGATGACGCGGATGTCGACGTTTTCAGACAAAAATTGTCGCAGGCCCGACCGCACGATGGCGTGGTCGTCGACGATACCGACTCTGATCATGGCTTTTTCTCCCGGATGCCGACACCGAGCGTAGCAGCCGCCAAACGGCAACGGGATCGGACGATTCCTACAGTAAGTGCGCCGGTGCTGAAGCACAATGGATCATGCGCCGGTCCTGGGCAGGGCCATTTTGCTGATTTTCGACTTGAGCCCTCCACAGCGGCATCCGCGCCGTGGCAGTTTGGGTTTACCGACCACTTGCTGCTCCCATGACCGAAGTCAAGACATTCATTGTCGAGGACAGTCCCGTCATCCTTGAAAACCTGGCGGCCACTCTGGAAGAGTTGGCGGGGGTGCGTGTGATTGGTTCTGCAGCCGACGAACAGACGGCCGTGAACTGGTTGACCCGATCACCGCCGGCCTGTGATCTGCTGATCATCGACATTTTCTTGAAAGCGGGCTCCGGTCTGGGCGTGTTGCGCGCGGCGGGTTTGACCAAGAAGCCGATCCGGCGCGTGGTGCTGACCAACTACGCCACGCCTGACATGCGCGAGAAGTGCGAGGAGTTGGGTGCCGAACGTGTTTTCGACAAATCCAACGAGTTGGAAGATCTGATCGCTTTCTGCGGCGATCTGGCCGGTGGGATGCCCAAAGATGCCGGCGCAGCCGACTGAAGCGCCGGTGTGACAAACGCGGCCCCTGCGTCGCCTTGGTGGCGGTCCCGCGCACAAGGTTGGTCTGTGTTGCTGATCCTGGCGGGTTTGGCTGCCGCGGCCGTGATCGCCACGTCGCAGACCATGCACCGGCGGTCCAGCGCCGCCCTGATCGAGGTGGTCGATTTTTCGCGCAACGAGGCCGCGCTGAACCGGGTGCTGCGCCGATTGCTCGACGCCGAAACGGCCCAGCGCGGCTACCTGCTCACCGGGCGTGCCGAATACCTGGAGCCGCGCAAGGACGTTGACAGCGATCTGGCCCAATCACTGCAGTTGCTGGAGGCGTCCTACGGCGCCGACCCTAAACTGCATGACCTGGCGTTGCAGCTCAAAGAGCGCACCATGGAAAAGATGTCCGAGCTGGACGCGACGCTGCAGCTGTACGACGCTGGTGAACAGCAGCGCTGGCGGGACCTGCTGTTGACCAACATCGGACGCGAAAAGATGGAAGACGTGCGGGTGTTGGCGACGCAGCTGTTGGCCGCATCCGAAGCGCGCGCCAACCAGGCTCGAAGCGACCTCCGGACACAACTGCTGTGGGGTCGAAACGGCGTGCTCTTGCTGCTTTTTCTAAGCCTGTCCTTCCTGGCGCTGTACCTGCTGCGCAAAGGGCAATTCGAATCGAAGCTGAAGCACTTGAACGAGGATTTGCGCCTTCAACGCGACGGCCTGGAAGAACAGGTGCGCGCGCGCACCAACGAACTGACCCAGCTTGCGCAGCACCTGCAGCTGGCACGCGAAGACGAACGCAGCCGACTGGCCCGGGAACTGCACGACGAAATGGGCGCCTTGCTGACGGCGGCCAAGCTGGACCTGGCACGCTTGCGACGTGCGCTGGGGCCGCTGACGCCCGAACTGCAGGAGCGCCTGCAGCATCTGGTCGAGGTCATCAACCAAGGCATCGCACTTGAGCGCAGCATCATTGAAGACCTGCGCCCTTCGCTGTTGAGCAACCTGGGTTTGGTGCCCGCCTTGCAGGTGCAGGCGCGTGAATTTGCCCAAGGCAGCGGGTTGAATCTGCAGACCGAACTGGATGAGGTGGCACTGACGCCGGACGCGCAGATCACCGTTTACCGCATGATCCAGGAAGCCTTGTCCAACATCGCCAAGTATGCATCGGCCCAGCAGGTGCGCATTGCCCTGCGTGCCCAGGGGCAGCGTGTGCAGGTCTCCATCAAGGATGATGGAAAGGGCTTTGACCCCGCGGGCCTGTCGGGTGCCACCAACGGACTGACCAGCATGCGATACCGCGTACAGGCCGCGGGCGGTACGCTGCACATCCGGACCGCACCCGGGCAAGGCACCCACCTTGAAGCGTCCATTCCCACGGCGAAGCCAAAGGGATCTGACGCATGCTGAGAAGCCTGGCGGAAAAGTGGCTGCGCAAACGGTATGTGTTTGCATTGGCGCTGGCTGCGGGCACC
Organism: Betaproteobacteria bacterium; assembly: GCA_024641925.1. Classification (GTDB taxonomy): domain Bacteria; phylum Pseudomonadota; class Gammaproteobacteria; order Burkholderiales; family Burkholderiaceae_C; genus Rubrivivax. The sequence continues at coordinate 8,937 of JAHECB010000027.1, read as the reverse complement.
TTGTTCATGCTGCTCAACGAGTTGACTTACCAGAACTCGCACACGCGACTGGTCAGCGGCATCCAGCTCACCGACATCCGCATCCAGGCCGCCAAGACGCTGCAGCTGGTGACGGACGCCGAAACCGGCGTGCGTGGTTACCTGCTGACCGGGCAGGACACCTACCTGCAGCCGTACCGTGAGGCACTGGCGCACTTGCCCGATGTGCAGGGAGAGGCCTTTGCACTGATCCGCAAGGTTGACCGGGACGGCGCTGTGGACGTCACCGAGGTGCGTCGCTTGATAGCCGAAAAGCTGGGCGAGCTGCAGACCGTGGTCGACCTGCAGGGGGCTGGCGAGGCCGACGCGGTCCTGGCCATGGTGGTGTCTGACGTGGGCCGCAGGCGCATGTTGGCCTTGCGCAACGCGTTTGACGCGGTGCTGCAGAAGGCGGCATCGCTGCAACAGACCGCCCGTGTGTCCTTGTTCGACGCCATGCAGATCAACCGGCTGGCGGTGCATGCCCTGCTGCTGTTGGGCATGGTGGGTCTGCATGCCTTCATGCGGCAGCTGCAGCGCACCGACGAATTGCAAGCCCAGGAAAACCGTCGCCTGGCCCTGGAGGTGGAGCGCCGCACCGCCGACCTGCGCGAGTTGGCCGGGCATCTGGTGACGGCACGCGAAGATGAGCGGGGCCGTCTGGCACGTGAGCTGCATGATGAGCTGGGAGGTTTGTTCACGACCATGCGGCTTGAATTCGCCCGCATGCGCCGCCTGCCCGGTTTGCCGCCTGTTGCGCTGGAGCGCATCGCATCCATCGACCGCCGGCTGGGTGACGGCATTGCCTTCAAGCGCCGTGTCGTGGAAAACCTGCGGCCCTCGGCGCTGGATCAGCTGGGTTTGCTGACCAGCCTGTCCTTGCTGTGTCGCGATGCGGCCACCGACCTGGAGATGCCGGTGCACCAGGCGCTGGCGGCGGTGTCCCTGACACCCGGGCAGGAATTGACCGTGTACCGGCTGGTACAGGAGTCGTTGACCAACATTGCCAAGTACGCCAAAGCCAGCGAAGTGCGTGTGTCTTTGCAGGCGCAGGGCGAGTGGGTGCAATGCCAGGTGGTGGACAACGGCGTGGGCTTTGACCCGGACGCCGTGGCAGCGGGGCACCACGGGCTGCTGGGCATGCGGTTTCGCGTCGAGTCTCACGGCGGGTCGCTGCAGGTTCTGTCTGCCGTCGGGCAAGGCACGACGGTGTCGGTGCGCTTGCCCGCGCTTGCCCAAACGCCGTCCGTGCCGCCGATTCAGGCCGAAGACCCTGGCGTCGGCTGACGGCGACTGCGGCTCCCCTGCATCGGTGGCCGCCTCGCCGCCAGTCTTCGCTGCCGGTGTACGCCGGCTTACTTTTCGAGCAGGTCCTTCATCTCGTCAGCATGCTCTTCTTCGTCAGCCAGAATGTCTTCAAGCAGGCGGCGGGTGGTGCTGTCCTTGTCGCCGATGAGCTGGATCATCTGGCGGTAGCTTTCAATGGCGACGCGCTCGGCTGACAGGTTGGCCCGCACCATGGCTTTCAGGTCGCTGGAGGCGTCGTACTCGGCATGGCTGCGCTGGAGCAGCCCCTCGGGATTGAAGTCGGGTTCACTGCCCAGCTGAACAATGCGTTCGGCCAGCCGGTCGGCGTGGCCCAGTTCTTCGTTGGCGTGAACCAGAAACTCGGCGGCAATCGCCGGCGACGCCATGCCGCTGGCGGTGAAGTGGTGGCGGCGGTAGCGCATCACGCACACCAGTTCGGTGGCCAGGGCGTCGTTCAGCAACTGGGCGATCTGTTGCGCCCAGGGAGACGCCGTCGGGGTCACGGCCCCGTCCAGCAGATCGGTCTTGGCACGATGGATGGCCTTCATGTCCAGAGCCATGGTGTCTTTGCTCTTGGATGCCTTGGTGGCTGTCTTCATGGGGACTCCTTTGTAGTGGGGTGATGGGGGTGGTAATTCGACGGTCGCCTGGGTGCTTGGCGGGCTGCCGCCGTTCTCGGCGATTCGTTTGCGTCCGGCGGCGTGGGGGGTGGTGTGCCGCCAAAAAACCAGCGCAAGGCACCATCAACTTCAACGTCGGTGTCAGGCTCTGGCCGGGCGTTGTCGACGCCCGGTCGTGGCGCAGGCGATGCAGGGGTTCTGGCGTCTTTATCGACACCCTGCTGGCGCGGTGCGGCGTCTCGATGTCGGTCCGGCGATAGCGGCTCGTCAGCATTGGCAGGTCTGGAGCGGGGAGCCGATTTCATCAGCCACGACAGCACGTCCGCCCAGGGTGCCTGGGCCAGGTGTCTGGCCAGGCTGTCAACCGTCGCCAGCGCGGCGGGCAAGGCTGCGGTGCGCACCAGCGACCAGCGCCAGGGCCTGGCCCAGGCCACGCTCGCACCCACCAGGCTGGCCAGCCCCACCGCTGCCACCGGGTGGCGGCGTATCCAGGGTGACAGCGTGCGGCGGGCTTCGTCCCCCGCCGTCTGCGCGGCCTGCGCCCAGGCTTGATCAGTGAACCAATGGCCCAGCTGATGCGACATGATCTGCAACACCGGTTGTTGGGCGACAAGGCGTTTCCACCAGGCCGCCAGTGGTGATGAACCCGCTTGGCTTGCCCGCCGCTTGTCCTCGGGCGCCACGGTCAGGGCGCGCAACTGGGCGCGTGTGACCGCCAGACGCGCGACGGCCTTGCCGACGGCGTCGGTCGCTTCAGGCACAGGGTTTTTTTGCGGTGGCATCGCCAGGGCGTCGTTGCTGGTGCTCATGAGCGGCCCATTTCATCCAGCAAAGAGGCGTCGGCATGCCACTGCTCGCGCAGCGGGCTCAATGACCAGCCGTGGGATGCCTGTCGCCGCCCCCACCAGCACAAGGCTGCCGTGACCCACAAGCCCGTGGGCAGGGCCACCAGCAGCCAGGGCCTGGGCATGTGATCCACCGGCACGGCGGCCACCAGCAGGACCGAAACGCCTGCCAGTCCCAGACCCAGCAGCAAGCTCACCACCGCTGCGGTCGCCAGCACGGCCTGCCAGCGCATGGCGCGTGCGCCATCGCGGGCCTGCGCCGTCACCAGTTCGGCATAGCCGCCCAGGTGGTCGAGCAGCAACTCCGGCTTGGTGGCCATCAGGCGGAAGATCGGGTGGATCATGGCGCGACGGTGTGGTGCTCAGGCCTCGGCACGCGTCAGCCCTTTCGGATCAGGCTGATCACAAAAGTGATCACCGCCATGGCAATGAAGACCATGAACAGAATCTTCGCGATGCCTGCGGCGCCGGCAGCGATACCGCCAAAGCCGAAAACGGCAGCAATCAGGGCTATGACGAGAAAAACGACGGCGTAGTGCAGCATGACAAGCTCCTCAAGGGGCCGCGTGTGGGCGGTTGGTTTGTGCGGGGACTCTCTGTCGCGACTGTTTTTGTCGCGATGAGCCATTGTTGAATTCCAGGTCCGGGGTGTCCGGCAGCAGAAGCCGATGTGTCCTGTCAGTCACCACGCGCCCGCTTTGTAGGAACTGGCTGACGGCTTGCCGCCGCGCCATTCAGTCGATCCAGGGCAGTTGCCATGGGCTGGGCGCGGCGGCGCATCAACGCCCCGGGGGTGCGCGCGGACATCGTGCGCAAACAGTTGGTGGCGTCGCCGCCGTGGTCATGGCGCAGGGCACACTTGAATATCCGCTTTTCAGTACCCATCCGCTGGTGCTGCTCGCGCCGCATGTGCGCCTTTCTGCCGCAGCGCGTTTGCAGGTGAACGAACAGACCGTGGGCAGCCTGTGTGCTTACGACCTCAAGCCGCGCAACATTTCCGAGGCCGACGTCCGGCAGTTGCAGCTGCTGGCTGCGTCGGTGGTTGAACTGCTGCTACAGCGCTTGCCAAAAGACAGCTGAGGCCATGCTGGGCCAGGCTTGGGCCCCGTGTGAGGCCATTGGGTGAGGCCATTGGGTCTGTACGAATTGGCCTACCCCGCTTTGCGAATTGTCCTGCGGCGCGGGATGCGGGGCATCTCTAAGCTTGAATCATCGCCAGCGCACGCTGCGCAGGTGATCACTTCAAGCAAGAGGAGTCCAACATGAACTGGGACCGTATCGAAGGCCATTGGAAACAACTCAAGGGCAAGATCAAGGCGCAGTGGGGCGACCTGACAGACGACGATCTGGATGTGGCCGCAGGCAAGCGCGAGCATCTGTCGGGCCGCCTTCAGGAACGATATGGCCTGGCCAAGGGCAAGCCTGAGGCGCAGATCGCGACAGCTGGGCGGCAACGGCTGACGACGGCTGGTTGAAATAAGCGAACAGGCGGTCTGCTGCGCGGCGTTCCGCGCAGCGCGGCCGTCACCAGCCTAACCTACAAGGAGCACGGCGATGAATGACGTCAACCCCAATCTGGGTGACCTGTTTGCGCAACTGGGACTGCCTGACAGTCCCGCTGACATTGGCCATTTTGTCGAGGCCCATCGGCCGCTTGACCCGACGGTTCGCCTCAGCGACGCGCAATTCTGGAGCCAGTCGCAGTCTGAATTGCTCAAGCAAAAATACCGTGAAGACGGTGAATGGACGGTTTTGATCGAAACCTTGAGCGCGATGATGCGGGCGCAGCCTGACAGCAGCGACGACGGGTCTGCGATCGAAGGCGAAGGCAGCATCACGGCCGCTCGCCGTTATGGCCAGTCGGCACGGGCCTTTCAGTCTGCCGGCAAGGTTGACGCGGCAGCCAAGGCGGCCCAGCCGCGGACCCCGCGCGAAGCCCAGGCGCGGATGGCCGCTGAAGAACAGGGTCGGGCACACGCGAAGACCTGATAGCCGGGGCTGACTGCAGCCTGGTTTTGAATTCAGCCCAACGGGCCTACCCAGCATGGGCGGGTGCCGTGGCTGAATTTTTGCTTTGTAAGTGTCACTTTTGCGACGCTGAGCAAGCAGGGTGTGTCGGCTTTGCCCCAGGAGCCATGAGGTCTTGTGATGCGGGTTGCCGTGTGTCGATCTTCAGCTGGGCAAGGCCATGCTTGCACTGCCCCCGGTGGAAATGCGGGTTGGCCCCGCGGCGCTTTGCTTTAGAGTGACCTGACTGGGTTTACCTGACCTGCGCCCGTGTGTGGTGCAGGGTGGTGGGCCTGTGGCAGGTCCGCTGGTTTGAAATCCGCGGCATAGACTTATTCGACACCCCACAGGAGACAAGACATGATGCTGAAACAGACATTCGCCAGGACTGCCGTTGCCTTGATGGCTGGCGCCGGCCTGGGTATGGCCCAGGCCCAGACGGCGCCCCCGGGCCTGCCGTCGACATTGGCCTGGAGTGCCTACGACGTGGGCTCGGGTGGCTACAACCAGGCGGTGGCCATCGGCAACGCCATGAAACAGCGCTATGGCGTCAACCTGCGTGTGCTGCCGGGCAAGAGCGACATCGCCCGCACGCTGCCGGCGCGTGAAGGCCAGGTGCAGTTTTCAGCCAACGGCGTGGGCGGCAGCTATCTGGCGCAGGAAGGCGTATTTGAATTTGGCGCCAAGGCCTGGGGCCCGCAGCCCATCCGCGGCCTGATGCTCAACAGCTCCGACCAGGTGCTGACCGTGATTGCGGCCAAGGACTCCGGCGTCAAGACCGCTGCCGATCTGAAAGGCAAGCGCGTGGCCTGGGTCATCGGCTCGCCGTCGCTGAACCAGAACATCACGGCCATCCTGGCCTTTGCCAACCTGACTTGGGACGACGTCAAGCGGGTGGACTTTGGCGGTTTTGGCGCCGCCATGGACGGCGTCATCAACGGCCAGGCTGATGCGGCCTTCACCTCGTCCATCTCGGGCAAGGCGTACCAGCTGGCCAAGTCGCCACGCGGCATCGTCTACCCGGTGATCTCGCACAAGGACAAGGAAGGCTGGGCGCGCATGAACAAGACCGCGCCGTTTTTCTTCCCGTTCATGGGCGCCGAAGGTGCTGACCTGAGTGCCAGCAACAAGGTGGAGTCGGCGACCTATCCGTACCCCATCCTGATGACCTATGAACGGCAAGACGCCAACAGCGTCTACGCCATGACCAAGGCCATGGTCGAGACCTATGACGACTACAAGGACGCCGCCCCGGGCAACAAGGGCTGGGCCGTTGACCGTCAGAATTTCGCCTGGGTCATTCCGTACCACGAAGGGGCCATCCGCTTCTGGAAGGAAAAGGGTCTGTGGAAGCCTGAGCACCAGACCCACAACGACCGCCTGATCCAGCGCCAGAAAGTGCTGGCCGACACCTGGAAGACGGTGCAGGCTGCATCACACGCCGACGACAAGGCCTTTGAGCAGGCCTGGATGAAGGCGCGTGCCGACGCTCTGACCAAGGCCGGCTTCGACGCCGTGATCACGAGCTGGTAAGTCGCAAGGCCCTGGCCTGCATGCACTGCAGGCCACCGTTCGGCCATGCGCCCTCAAGGGCGCTGGCCGCCAGCGTCCCCGTTGATGTTGCGAGAGTCCCACCGTGAACACCACTCCTGGGCCCGAGGTGCCGTCCGCCAGCCGAGAGCGTTTGATGTCGCCCTTCTGGCGCGCCGTGACCGCGGCCTCAGGGCTGGCGGCGGTGATGCTGGCGCTGAACAAGATCCTCAACCTGGGGTTTTTTGTCGGCTACACGCTGCTCGACAACACCTACCTGTACCTGTTGTGTGCGTTGCTGGTGGGCCTGGTTTTCCTGTTCCTGCCCGCCACCCAAAGTGCGCGCCGCGACGCGGTGCCGTGGTACGACGCGCTGCTGTACGGGCTGACGGTGGGGGTGTTTGGCTACTTCGCCTTCAATGGCAACCGCATCCTGCAAGAGGCCTGGGAGTTCATGGCGCCCACCCCGGCGATTGCCGTGGCCCTGGTCGGCTGGCTGCTGCTGCTGGAAGCCACGCGCCGCGCGGGTGGCACGGCGGTTTTTGTGGTGGTGGCGCTGATTTCCACCTACCCGATCTTCGCTGGCGTCATGCCCGGCCCCATTTCGGGCCTGCCGCAACCCTTCACCACGACCGCGGCTTACCACTTCACCAGCAGCGAAAGTGTGCTGGGCATTCCCACCCGGGCGTTTGGTGAACTGGTGATCGGCTTTGTCATGTTTGGCGCGGTATTGCAATACACCGGCGCTGCGACCTTTTTCAACAACATCGCTTTTGCGCTGTTTGGCGTGGTGCGTGGCGGGCCGGCCAAGGTATCGATCTTCGCCAGTGGTCTGATGGGATCGGTCTCGGGCAGTGTGGTGTCCAACGTGCTGACCACTGGCGTGGTCACCATCCCGGCGATGAAGCGCACCGGCTTTTCGCCCGCCTATGCCGGCGGTGTCGAGGCCTGTGCCTCCACGGGGGGTGTGCTGATGCCGCCCATCATGGGCGCCACGGCGTTTGTGATGGCGGCCTTCCTGGGCGTGCCCTACACGGCGGTCATCACGGCTGCGCTGGTGCCGTCGCTGCTGTTCTATTTCGGCCTGTTTGTGCAGATCGACTGTTATGCGGCCAAGAAGGGCTTGCGCGGCCTGCCGCGGGCTGAACTGCCGTCGATTGCCCGCACCTTTGCCGAGGGCTGGCAATACATCTTCGTGTTTGTGCTGCTGGTGTGGATGCTGCTGGTGCTGCAGCAGGAGGCGCTGGCGCCGTTTTATGCCACGGCGCTGCTGCTGCTGATCAACCAGGTCTGGGCTCGGCACCGGCTGAGCTGGAAGCGGCTGGCGGCACTGGTTGAAGGCGTCAGCCGCTCGCTGGCCGAATTGGCGGCGTTGCTGGCCGGGGTGGGCCTGATCATCGGCGCGCTGTCGGTCACGGGCCTGGCCGGCACGCTGGCCAACGACCTGGTCTATCTGGCCGGCAACAACATCTATGTGCTGCTGGTGATGGGCGCGCTGACCAGCTTCATCTTCGGCATGGGCATGACCATCACCGCCTGCTACATCTTCCTGGCCATCGTGCTGGCCCCGCCGCTGGTGGCTGCGGGTTTCGACAAGGTGGCGGTGCACCTGTTCATGATGTACTGGGGCATGGTGTCCTTCATCACGCCGCCGGTGGCGTTGGCGTCCTTTGTGGCGGCGGGCATTGCGGGTGCGCCGCCGCTGAAGGTGGGCCTGCAGTCGATGCGGCTGGGCAGCACCATGTATTTTGTGCCCTTCTTTTTTGTGCTGAACCCGGCGCTGATCCTGCGCGGCGAGCCGCTGGACATCGTGGTGGTCGTGGCCACGGCGGTGCTGGGCATCCTGCTGATCGGCTCGGCGCTGGAAGGTTACCTGCTGGGCTTTGGCCGACTCGGGCAAGGTGCCCTGGGCCTGCTGTCGCGGGTGCTGCTGTTTGCGGCCGGGCTGAGCATGGCCTTGCCGGGTGGCGGGTCGATCGGCCTTTCACATCTGCAACTGGCCCTGGCCGGTGTGGGCCTGGCGGCGGTGTCGCTGCTCATCGCCAGACTGGCCAGACCCTCATCGCCAGCCTTGTCGGGCTGAGCGTGGTAGAGAAAGCAAGCAATCCCATGAACGAGATGAACGGCGCTGAATCGCTGGTCAGCACCCTGGCTGAAAGTGGTGTCGACCTGTGTTTTGCCAACCCGGGCACGTCCGAGATGCACTTTGTGGCGGCCTTGGACCGCATCCCCGGCGTGCGCTGCGTGCTGGCACTGTTTGAAGGCGTGGCCACGGGTGCTGCTGACGGTTTTTGGCGCATGAGCGGCAAGCCAGCGGCCACGCTGCTGCACCTGGGTGCCGGTTTTGGCAATGGCTGGGCCAACTTGCACAACGCACGCAAGGCGCGTTCGGGCCTGGTCAACATCGTGGGCGACCACGCGACTGACCATGTGCGTTTTGATTCGCCCTTGAAGTCGGACCTGGCGGGTGTGGCGCAGTCGGTGTCGCATTGGGTGCGCAGTTCACAGCGTGCGGAAGACGTGGGCGCCGATGGTGCGGCGGCCATACGCGCGGCGCGCGACGGCGCCGTGGGCCGCATCGCCACCCTGTTGTTGCCGGCGGATACGGC
>JAHECB010000270.1 GCA_024641925.1 Betaproteobacteria bacterium | reverse complement strand
CGAGGCGAACACCGCCTGGAAGAACGGCGAATAGGCCGCCGTGAAATCGATGACCTTCTCGCGCTCGGGGTTCTTGCCCAGCGTGGAGATCACCAGGTCGGCCTTCTTCGTCTGCAGGTAGGGGATGCGGTTGGCGCTGGTCACCGGCACCAGCTCGGCCTTCACGCCCAGCTTGCCGGCGATGTACATCGCCATGTCCACGTCCAGCCCGCGGGGCTGCATGTCGGTGCCGACAAAACCGTAGGGCGGGAAGTCGGTGGGCACAGCCACCTTGATCACCTGCGCTTTCATCACGTCGTCCAGCGCGGTCTGCGCCTGCGCCACCGACCAGCCGGACAGGGCCAGCAAGGCGGCAGCGGCGGCCAGGAAGCGGCGTTTGGGGGTTTTCATGTCAAGGCTCCGGGTGTGTTGGGGGTGGTGAAGGGCAGTGTCGCGCCGGGTTCTGGCGCCGCGGCCTGGTGGTGTTGGAAGCAGGGTCCGGCGGGTGGGTTACGCGAAAACCATGCCAAGGCGCTCCGGCGGCGAGGCCGATGGATGCACCGCGACCGTGCAGTTCCCGGGCGGGTGCGGCCCGAGAACGCACCAACTTGGGTCGCGACGGGTGGCGACGACGGGACTGCGCGGTCTGATGGGATGCACTGGCGCTGGAGCAGTCGCCCGGGTGCACTCAATTGGCGTGGCCGCAGGCCTCAAGAGTGGGTCGATCTTGGCCCGTTGAGAATCTGCAAGATCCCGCCTTCTTCAGTTGGTCTGACCCGCAACTTCACACGCCTTGCCGCCCGCAGCGCGGCAGGCCTGGCCCTGTTGGCCGGCTGCGCCACGACGGCGCCTGAAACCGGCGTGGTCGTGACCGACACCGCCGAACGCATCGGCTTCCACCACGGCCGCAGCCACCGCCTGGTTTCAGGCGCCCGGGCTGTTCAAAGCGGGTGCACCTGCAGCCGGCCGCGCTGGTCGGCCAGCGTCTTGGCCAGCAGCGAGCTGGCGGCATAGATGGCGTCGATGGTGGGTGTGGGCGTGCCGGTGATGCGCGCCAGCTCCACCACACTGCCCACCAGCGCCATCAATTCGGGCGCACGGCCGTGCTCCACGTCTTGCAGCATCGATGTCTTGTGGGCGCCCACGCTTTCGGCGCCGGCGATGCGCTTGTCCAGCGACACCTTGAATTCCACGCCCAGCTTTTCGCCCACGCTCTGGGCTTCGGCCATCATGCGTGCGGCCAGCTCGCGGCTCAGCGGAAAGCGGCAGATGTCTTCCAGCGTGGCATGGGTCAGCGCGCTGATGGGATTGAAACTCAGGTTGCCCCACAGCTTGACCCAGATCTCGCTGCGGATGTCGCGCGACACCGGCGCCTTGAAGCCCGCCGCCATCAGTGACTGGCTCAGCGCCTCGATGCGGGGCGTACGCTGGCCGTCCAGTTCGCCCAGTGAAAAGCGGTTGCCCTCCACCAGCTTGACCACGCCCGGCTCCACCAGTTCAGCCGCCGGGTAGACGATGCTGCCGATGATGCGCTCCGGCTCGATGCCCGCTGCCAGGGCGCCGTTGGGGTCCAGACTGTTCAGCACCGTGCCGTCAAACGCACCACCCAGCCGCTGGAAGTACCACCAGGGCAGGCCGTTGATCATGGTCACGACCAGGGTCTCGGGGCCGAACAGGGCGCGCAGGCCCGGCAACAGGTCCTGCACCTGGTGGGCCTTGGTGGTCAGCAGCACCACGTCCTGCACACCGGCCTCGGCCGGGTCCTGCACCGCCTGCACGTTGGTGGCGTGCAGGGTGCTGCCGTCCGGCTGCAGCAGCTTGAAGCCCTGCGAGCGGATGGCGGCCAGGTTCTGGTTGCGTGCGATGAACGTGACCTGCTCACCCGCCAGGGCCAGCTTCACGCCCAGGTAGCCGCCGATGGCGCCGGCGCCGACGATGGTGTATTTCATGGCCTAGAACTCGCCGGACACGTACGACCCGAACCCCAGGCCGATGCGCTGTGCCAGGCCGATGCGTTGCAGCTTGCCGGTGGCGCCTTTGGGCAGTTCGTCGACAAACAGAATCTTCTTGGGGACCTTGTAGCCGGCGACGCGTTTGGCCACAAATTGCTGCAGCTCGCGTTCTTCACATTCGTGGCCTTCGTGCAGCACCACCATGGCGGCCACTTCTTCGCCCAGCCGCTTGTGCGGCGCGCCAAACACCACCACCTGGGCGACCGACACGTGGTCCAGCAGGATCTCGTCAATCTCGCGCGGGCTGACCTTTTCGCCGCCGCGGTTGATGATCTCCTTCAGCCGGCCTGTGATGCTGAGGTAGCCCTCGGTGTCCAGCATGCCCTGGTCGCCGGTGCGGAACCAGCCGTCGACAAAGGCCTCTTCGTTGGCCTTGGGGTTGTTTTCATAACCGGCCGTGACGTTGGGCCCGCGGATGACCACTTCGCCCACTTCGCCTGGGGGCAGCAGCTTGCCATCTTCGCCGCGAATGCCGATCTCGGGCCCGGCTGCGCGGCCCACGGTGCCGGGTTTGCGCTTCAGCGGCGGCAGCGGGTTGGACGCCATCTGGTGCGCGGCTTCGGTCATGCCGTAGGACTCGATCAGCGGCGCCTTGAACATGGTCTCCAGCTGCGTGATCAGCTGCGGCGGCATGGCCGACGACGACGAGCGGATGAAGCGCAGCGGGTGGCGCGCCAGCACCTCGGCGTTGTGCTTGCCGCGGCTGGCAATGGCCAGGTGCATCGTGGGCACGGCCGTGTACCAGCTGGGGTGGGCTTCGTCCATCCACTTGAAGAAGCGCAGCGCGTTGAAGCCGGGTGTGCAGAAGATTTTCGAGCCCGCCGACAGCGGCGCCAGCACACCGGCCAGCAGACCGTGGATGTGGAACAGCGGCATGATGTTCAGGCCCACGTCTTGCGGCGTGAAGTTCAGCGTGGCTGCAATGTGGCTGGCCGAGGCAAACAGGTTGGCCCCTGACAAGGGCACACGCTTGGGCCGCGACGTGGTGCCCGAGGTGTGCAGCACCATGGCCACGTCGCCACCTTGCGCCGCGCCGGGGTGGGCGCAGGTGCCGGCAGCCGGTGCCTGCAGGGTGAACTGGCCTGCCGGGGCGCCTTCGGCCACCACCAGTTCGATCACCGGCACGCCCAGCTTGATCGCAGCGTCCACGGCGGGTGACTTGCTGCCGCGCTCGACGATCAGCGCCTTGGCCTGCAGGTCGTCCAGGTAGAACTCGAACTCGTCGCCGCGGTAGGCCGGGTTCAGCGGCGCGCTGGCCACGGCACAGGCGCAGGCGACAAAACAGGTGGCCATTTCCGGGCCGTTGGGCAGCACGATCGCCACGCGGTCGTTGCGGCCGATGCCGGCGGCGTCGAGCGCGGCCGTGGTGTCGGCCACCAGGGCACGCAGGCCGCGGTAGTCCTGCGCGGGCCGGGACGGTGCGGCGATGGCCAAGGCGCCGTCGGCGCCCGCTTGCAAAAGGTCGTGGAGTGTCATGATGAGGTGTCGGCGCCGGCCCAACCGCGGCGGCGGCTGAAACCGTTGGATGATCGGGAGCTGCTGGCCTTGGATTCTTGCCCAGGTCCAAGGGTAAGCCCGCCATTCTCGCCGCCCGCATGGGGGCGGTCGCCGGACGCACACCCGCAGCTTGTTTTTAAGTGTTCAAAGGTTCACGCATGTTCGAAGCCCCACCCGCCGGCCAAAACCAGGCCCACGCCATCGCCACCGCGCTGCTCGAAGGCTTCAACCGGCATTACCGGCTGTTCAGCGAAACCAACCGCGCCGCCAAGCAGCGCTTTGAGCAGGCCGACTGGCACGCGCAACGCAAGGCCACACGCGACCGCATTGCCTTCTACGACGAACGGGTGCAGGAAACCAAGAACCGCCTGCAGACCGAGTTTGCCGCCGACACCCTGCCCATGGAGGTGTGGCAGCAGGTCAAGCTGCTCTACATCGGCCTGCTGCTGGACCACCGGCAGCCCGAACTGGCCGAGACCTTCTTCAACACGGTCACCACCAAGATCCTGCACCGCAGCTACTTCCACAACAGCTTCATCTTTGTGCGGCCGGCGATTTCCACCTCGTACATCGAGATGTCCGAAGAGATGGGCCCCACCACCTACCGCGCCCACTACCCCACGCGGGAGACCTGGCGCGACACCTGGGTGCAGCTGGTGCGCGACTTTGACCTGAAGCGCGATTTTGAAGACCTGGAGCGGGACGCCGACGATGTGGTGGCCGAACTGCAGCGCAGCCTGGGGCCGCTGCAGCCGCGCACCAGTTTCCAGATCCAGGTGCTGTCCAACTTGTTTTTCCGCAACAAGGGCGCCTATATCGTGGGCAAGGTGCTCAACGGCACGCAGCAGACGCCCATCGCCTTGCCGCTGCTGCACAACGCCGACGGCAAACTCATCATCGACACCGTGCTGCACACCGAAGACGACATGGTGCTGCTGTTCAGCTATGCCCGCGCCTACTTCATGGTGGACATGCCCGTGCCCAGCGCCTACGTGCAGTTTCTGCGCACCCTGATGCCGCGCAAGCCGCGGGCCGAGCTGTACAGCGCGGTGGGTTTGCACAAGCAGGGCAAAAACAGCTTTTACCGCGACCTGCTGAACCACCTGCGCCACAGCACGGACCGCTTTCGCATCGCACCGGGTATCAAGGGCATGGTGATGCTGGTGTTTGACCTGCCGTCGTTTCCCTACGTGTTCAAGCTGATCAAGGACTTCTACCCGCCCACCAAAAAAACCACGCGTGAACAGATCAAGGGCAAGTACCTGCTGGTCAAGCAGCACGACCGCGTGGGGCGCATGGCCGACACGTTGGAATACAGCAAGGTGGCCTTGCCCCTGGCGCGCTTCGAGCCCGAGCTGCTGGAAGAGATGCACAAGTTCTGCGGCAGCCTGCTGGAAATCACCGGTGAAGAAGGCCGGCAGGAAATCATCATCGACCACGCCTACATCGAGCGCCGCATGGCGCCGCTGAACATCTTCTTGAAAGACGCCAGTGCAGCGGGCGACAGCGCCGCCATCGAACGCGCCACCATCGAATACGGCAACGCCATCAAGGACCTGGTGGCCGCCAACATCTTCCCGGGCGACATGCTGTGGAAAAACTTCGGCATCACGCGCCAGGGCAAGGTGGTGTTCTACGACTACGACGAGATCGAGTACCTCACCGATTGCAACTTCCGCGAAGTGCCCGAACCCGACGACGACGCGCCCAGCGGCTCAGACCCGGTGTGGTTCGACGTCGGCGCCAAGGACGTGTTTCCGGAAACCTTCGGTCCCTTCCTGCTGGGCAACGCCCGCGTTCGGCAGGCCTTCCTGAAACACCACCCGGAGCTGTTGACCGCCGCGTATTGGGATCAGCACAAACAGCGCATCCTGGCCGGCGACATGCTGGACGTGTTTCCCTACGAGCCGCAGCGTCGGTTTGTGAACCAGCGCCAGGCGGCGGCTGCCTCACGTTGAGGCCTGGAGTGCGGTCTGGCTTGATGGCGGCACCCCGAACGCAACAACAAACCGATCAAATGAAAAAACCCGCCGAAGCGGGCTTTTCTGAACCCGGCAAAAACCGGATCAGGCCTTGCCGCCGCGGCGACGAGCCAGGAAACCGACAATGCCCAGGCCGGCCAGCATCAAAGCGTAGCTTTCGGGTTCGGGGACGGCGGTGACGAGCGTGCCGCCATACAGCCCGGCATGAGACAGCGTCTGCGGGGTAGTGCCGTTGATGGTGACACCCAGCGTGTCGAACGCGATCGATGAGACGCCTGCGGTGCCGCCGTCAAACAGGTACAGACTGAAGGTGCCGGAGCCGAGATCACCCGTAATGGGATTGATTGCTGCATCCGGGCTGGTGACTGGGCCATGCAAACCAATGACAAATAGGCCTGTGATCAATCCGTTGAAGGTCAACGTGCCGCTGGTAACTGCACCCGGGTCGCTCGAAAACGGCGATGGTGAAATGTTCGACAGACCAACGTATGACAGATTCGGTGTACCTAGTCCGTTCGGTGTTGCTGCCGCAATGATGGATGACACGGCAGCTGCGTTGGCTGGATTGCCGGTTAAATTGCCTTTCCAAGAGCCTGTGCACGCGATGTACCCAGCCGTGCTGGCGTCCGCAAAAGTGGCCGTCAACGTGCCCGCCCCGCAAGGCTGGGCAGTCCCTGCATGCGCAGGCAAACTGAACATTGCCGTGACCGCAAACGCAACCGCTGTCGAAGAAAGCGCTCTTTGAAAGGACTTTTTCATATTCACCCCTGGTTTGCCAACATCCTTTGATGAAGGATAGGCGCTCTTGCAAAAAAACTGTCAGCCCCGGCGCGGAACTGCGCCGAGTACCCAAGACCCACCGAGCGGAACAAATCCGCAAAGCTATCCTGCCCTGCGGTACCGCACTTCTACCGTTCTGGCCTCATCATATTCGTGTTAGCTGGGACACCAATCCCCGAATCAGGGGGCAATCTGGCGTGCGATTTGCGACTTAAGTCTTGCAAAAGTGTTACAAAACGCCGTTTTTGGCTGAATGTGTAACAAGGACGCCTTTTTGCAGGTCCTGAAGCGCCCGACCGATCGCGGCTCAGCGGCTGTCGCTGCACCGTTGACGCGGCCTATTGCCCCGGTTTGAAGCCCGACGCACGGATGACCTCGCCCCAGCGGTTGTAGTCGTCCTTCAGGATGACGGCCAGCCGCTCCGGGCCGTAGCCGGTGGGCTCCAGACCCATTTCTACCAGGCGTTTGTTCAAGGCCGGGTCCTGCACCGCCGCCATGGCAGCCTTGGACAGGCGGTCCAGTACCGCCGGCGGTGTGCCGGCGGGTGCAAACAAGGC
>JAHECB010000269.1 GCA_024641925.1 Betaproteobacteria bacterium | reverse complement strand
CCGATATGCACCGGCACACGCTCGGTGTGGCGGGGTTGCGGCAGGTTCAGCGGGTTGGGGCTGGTGCGATTTTTGGGTGTGGTTTCTGTGGTCATGCGGGCCTTGTTTCAGCGCGCAGTCTCGCACGCCCGGGCGCGCACGTCAGATGGGGCTGCCCGCAGTCTGGATAATCGCGCATGAATCCAACATACACAGCGCCCGCCGGCGACAGTTTTGCCAGCCTGCCGCTGCCTCCCCATGTGCGGGCCAACCTGGCGCAGATGGGCTACACGGCGATGACCCCCATCCAGGCCGCCAGCCTGCCATTGGCCCTGGCCGGGCGCGACCTGATCGCCCAGGCCCGCACCGGCAGCGGCAAGACAGCCGCCTTTGGCCTGGCCTTGCTGGCCAACCTGAACATCCGCCGCTTTGCCGTGCAAAGCTTGGTGCTGTGCCCCACGCGGGAACTGGCCGACCAGGTGACTTTGGAACTGCGCCGCCTGGCCGCGGCCGAAGACAACATCAAGGTGCTGACACTGTGCGGCGGTACACCCATCCGCAACCAGCTGGCCAGCCTGGAACATGGCGCGCATGTGGTGGTAGGCACACCGGGCCGCATCATGGACCACCTGGAGCGCGGCAGCCTGTTGCTGGACGCGCTGAACACCCTGGTGCTGGACGAAGCGGACCGCATGCTGGACATGGGCTTTTTCGACGACATCAGCACCGTGGCCCAGCAATGCCCCAAGGCCCGCCAGACACTGCTGTTTTCAGCCACTTACCCTGAGGGCATCGCCAAACTGGCGGCGGCCTTCATGCGCGAGCCCCAGGAAGTCAAACTGACGGAAGCCCCCAGCACGACGCAGATCCGGCAGGTGTTTTTTGAAGTCACCGAAAACCAGCGCTTGCACACCGTGGGCCTGCTGCTGAACCATTACCGGCCGGTCAGCACGCTGGCCTTCTGCAACACCAAGGCGCAGTGCCGTGACTTGGTCGACGTGCTGCGCGGCCAGGGTTTTGTGGCCCTGGAATTGCACGGCGACCTGGAGCAGCGCGACCGCGACCAGGTGCTGGTCCGCTTTGCCAACCGCAGCGCCAGCGTGCTGGTGGCCACCGACATTGCGGCACGCGGGCTGGACATCGCGCAGCTGCAGGCGGTGATCAACGTGGACGTGTCGCCCGACACCGCCACCCACACCCACCGCATCGGCCGCACCGGCCGCATGGGCGCTGAAGGTGCCGAAGCAGGCTGGGCCTTCACGCTGGCCAGCGTGGACGAGATGCACGCGGTGGGTCGCATTGAACAGGCGCAGGGCCAGCCAACAGTGTGGCAGGCGGTGGACACGTTGACCCCCAGTGCCGAAGGCCCGCTGCGCCCGCCCATGGCCACGCTGCAGATCCTGGGTGGCCGCAAGGAAAAGATCCGCGCGGGCGACGTGCTGGGCGCGCTGACCAAGGACCTGGGTTTTGCCGCGGCCCAGGTGGGCAAGATCAACGTCAACGACTTTTCAACCTATGTGGCGGTGGCGGCCGACGTGGCCGCGCAGGCCGAACGCCAGCTGAACGCGGGACGCGTGAAGGGCAAAAACGTCAAGGTGCGCTTGCTGACCGATTGAGCCGGCAGTGCGCAGCACCTGCAGGCCGCGCCGCCAGCCGGCAAGATCACGCTGCCTGCAGGTTGCGCCGGAACATGTCAAACAGCCGTTCCCAGTGCCGTTCGGCCGCGTCCTTGTTGTAGATGCCGGCCCGCAGCGGAAACACAAAGCCGTGTTCGGCGGCGGCATACCACTCGATGCGGTGCGGCGCGCTGGACGCGTCCAGGCCGGCCTGCACCTTGGCAATGTCTTCCGCTGACGCCCACTTGTCGATCTCGGCACAGCCGAAATAACTTTCGCAGCTCAGCTGCTTGACCACCCGATGCGGTGAGTCGGGCTGGTCGGTGGCCATGCGGGCGCCGTGGATGGACGCGATGCAGGCCAGGCGTTTCGGGAAATCCACCGCGGCCCACACCACAAAGGGGCCGCTCATGCAGTAACCCACGGCACCGATGTGCCGGCTGTCGGCAGCGGGCAGCTTGTCCACATAGTCCAGCAAGGCCTGCGTGTCGCACCGCGTGGTCGCACGTGTCAGCGAGTCCATGTGTTCGAACATCACCTTCATGTTGGCTTCGGTGCGCTCCTTCAGCCAGAAGTCGCGGCTGCGGCGGTAGTACAGGTTGGGCAGCAGCACGCAGTAACCCACCGACGCCAGGCGGCGCGCCATGTCGTGCAGCTCTTCGCGTTTGCCCGGTGCGTCCATGTAAAACAGCACCACCGGGTGCGGGCCGCCTTCGTCGGGGTGCACCACGAAGGTGTTCATGGCGCCGTCGGCGGTTTGGATGTCGATGTGGTGTTCGATCACGGGCAGGTCCTTGGGTTAGGCGGGAAACAACTGGGCCAGCCGCTGCACGGCGGCCACCGATGCGTCGCGGTCAGGGGTGAGATCGGCGTTGCCAAAATCATGCTCGTCCTGGGCCTGCACCAGCGTGCCGTCGCGCCGCGGCACCACCGACAGATTGTGGCCGCGCCAGCGGATGCCGTAATGGGCGCCGGGCTGCGGCATCAGCCGTGCGGTCTGGCCACGGACGGGGGTGATGGTGTGGTCCTGCATCAGCGCCCGTGCGCCATAGCCGGTGGCATTGATCAAGCTGCGTTCGGGCAGGCCCGCCCATTCGCGCGGGCTTTCGAAGTGGCGTGTCTCGATGGTGCCGCCGTTGCGGTGGAAGCGGGTCAGCAGCAGTTCGGTGTAACTCGGCAGGTTGAACAGCAGCTGTGCATAGCGTCGTGCGTGCGGCACGGCAAAGGGGTGTTCGTGCGGCTGCAACGTTTGTGAACGCGGTCGAAGTTCGGGGATCAGCCGCTGCAGATAGGGGTAGTCGGGCTCGTGCCCATGGTCGTCGTCGGCTGCACCGGATTGGTTGAACGGTGTGTCCGACAGCAGGTAACCGTCGGTCCATTCCACGGGGTCGCCGGCCAGGCCCAGCAGGTTCTGGAACTGGTGGAAAGAATGGCGTGCCATGGCCTGCCACTGCTGTTCGAAGGCCGGCGTGGCGTGTTCTTGCGTGCAGATGCGCGACGCGGGCGACCACACGCCTGTGGCCGAAGCCGACGGCACATCGGGTGGCCTGTCGCGGCACAGGATGCGCACCTGGAAACCCGCACGTTGCGCCACGATGGCCGACGTCAAGCCGATGGCGCCGCAGCCGATGACGGCCATGCGCCGGTCCCGCTGGTGGGGTTTGTGAGCCTGCAGCGCCAACGCCACGGCCTGCTGCGCCGAGCCCCAGGACAGCGACCAGCCGCTGCCGCCATGCCCGTAGTTGTGCACCACCACCTGGCGGCCCAGGCGCTGCGCCTGGATGCGCGGGCCCAGCGCCCGGAAAGGGCGCGTGCACACGGCGATGTGAATGATGCGGTCGGCCCGCGCCTGCAGCGGCACCAGCGGCTTGGGGTCTGCAAAAGACCCGTGGTCCTGGCCATCGCCGATGGGGGCGCCTTGTGCCTGCGCCGGGGCGCCACCCGTGAGCAATCCGGTTGAAGCCAGGAAATGGCGTCGTTTCATCGAATCGATGCTACTGCTGTGTTCAACATCAGGACAACGCTCAACGAGCCCCTGAGCCGGTCTGCCGTTCGTCGCGCTCGATGCGCCCGTCCACCAGTTCGATGATGCGGTCGCAGCGTTCGGCCAGGCGCGGGTCGTGGGTGACGATGAGAAAGCTGGTGTGCTGTTCGGCGTGCATGCGCCGCATCAGCGCAAACACCTCGTTCGACGACGCCGTGTCCAGGTTGCCCGTGGGCTCGTCGGCCAGCACCAGCGGCGGCTGCAGCACCAGCGCGCGGGCAATGGCCACCCGCTGCTGCATGCCGCCTGACAGCTCGCCCGGCCGTTTGTCCACGGCCTTTTCCAGGCCCATGGCGGTCAGCACTTCCAGGGCCCGTTTGCGCTGCGCGGCATTGACGCTGCCGGTTCGCATCAGCGCCGGTAGCGTCACGTTTTCCAGCGCCGTGAAGGCGGGCAGCAGGTGATGGAACTGGAACACAAAACCCAGCGCGCGGCCGCGCAGCGCGGTGCGTGGGGCGTCATCCTGGTCGGTGGTTTCCTGTCCTTGCACGCGGTAGCTGCCGCTGGTGGCTTGTTCCAGCAGGCCGATGATGTTCAGCAGCGTGCTCTTGCCGGAGCCTGACGGGCCGATGAGCGCTGCGAACTCGCCCTGTGCCAGCGCCAGCGACACGCCGTGCAGCACCTCGGTTTCATTAGGCAGGCCTACGTTGTAGCTCTTGTGGATGTCGGTCAGTTGCACCAGGGGCTGCGCGTCGACGTGGATTTGGGCATCCGCCATGGTCACATCCGGATGGCTTGCGCCGGGTCCAGTCTCGAGGCGCGCCGGGCCGGTGCCACGGCCGCCAGCACGCCGCACACGGTGGCCACCACGGCAATGACCAACGCCAGCCGCGGCGACAGCGTGATGTCAAACAGCGGCAGGCCGTCAGAGCCGCGCACGAAGCGGGTGAAGGCGGCGATCAGCGCCACCGCCAGCAGCACACCCAGGGCCGAGCCCAGCGCGCCGACGATGGCACCTTGCAGCAGAAACACGCGCAGCACCTGGCCGCGAGTGGCGCCCATGGCGCGCAGGATGCCGATTTCGCGGCGCTTTTGCACGACCGACACCACCAGCACACTGGCAATGCCCAGCACCACCACCACCATCACCACGGCACGGATCAGGCCGGTGCTGATGCTCTGGGCATTCAGCGCCGACACCAGCCCGGCATTGGTCTCCTGCCAGCTCTCAGCCTTCACCGGCCAGCGCTGCGCCAGCTGCGCGGCCAGATCCTGCGCCGTCCAGACGTCGTTCAGCGTCAGGTCGATCTGTGTGGCGCCGCCGGGCAGGCCGACCAGGCTTTGCGCCGCGCGCAGCGGCACGATGACACTGCGCCGGTTGAGTTCGCGCACGCCCAGGTCCACCAGCGCCGTCACGCGCGCCGAGTCGGTGACGGCGTTGGTACCGCCGCCGGTGACGATGCTGAAGCGGTCGCCCACCCGCAGGCCCAGGTCCTGCGCCAGTACGGTGCCGATGATGGCCTCGCCCGGGCCCAGGCGTGCCACGCCGTCGACCACCTTGCTGCGCAGCTTGACGATGCGGTCGTAGCGTTCCAGGTCCACACCCAGCAGCGCAATCGATTTCTGCGCCTCGCCACGCAGCGCCAGGCCGGCGCCCGCCACGCCGGGCGACACGGCGGCCACGCCGGGTGTTTTTTCCAGCAGCGGCACCAGGCTTTGCCATTCACCCAGCGACCGCGCGCGTTGTGCACGGGGCTGCACCTGCGGCAGCACGGTGGTGCCGGCGGGCAGTGCAGCGCGGGCGCTCAGCACGGTGTCGTCGCGCGGGCTGATGGTCAGGTGCGCCTGTGCGCCCAGGGTCTTGTTCAGCGTGTTGGCCTGCAGGCCCGCAATCAGCGCCGAGATGTAGGCCACCACCGCCACACCCGCGGCCACACCCACGATGATCAGCAGCGACTGCATGCGCCCTTCGCGCAGAAAACGCACCGCTACGCGGCGCTCAAAACCCAGCCAGTTCGCCATCAGCGGCCCATGGCGCTGCTCAGCTCGGCAGCGGCGCTGCCGCTGTTCGGCCGTGTGGCCAGCGCCGCGCCGGCTGCCGTGTCGGGCTTGACGCGTGCGCCGGGTGCCGGCGCCGCGCCCAGCAGCACGGTGTCGCCGTTGTTCAGGCCACTCAGCACCTGCACCGATTCCAGCGTGCGCAGGCCCACGCTGATGGCGCGTGCCGCGACGCGGCCGTCCTGTGCCACCCACACCGTGGCCTTGTCGGGGCTGCTGTTGCTGTCGTAAGAGCCCCGCAGCGCCGTCAGCGGCACCACCAGCGCCTGGTCCACCTTCGCGGTTTCAACTTCCACCGACAGCGTCATGTCTTCGCGCAGGTAGGCTGGCGGCTTGGGGACCGAGAACTTCACATCCACCGAACCGCGTTGCGCATCCACCAGCGGCGAAATCGACAGCACCTGCGCCTGGAATCGCTGGTTGGCGAAGGCGTCGGCGCGCACCATCGCGGCCTGACCCGGT
The DNA here is from genome assembly GCA_024641925.1 of Betaproteobacteria bacterium. Lineage (GTDB taxonomy): Bacteria > Pseudomonadota > Gammaproteobacteria > Burkholderiales > Burkholderiaceae_C > Rubrivivax. The sequence goes on along the minus strand of JAHECB010000269.1, from coordinate 721 downwards.
TGCAGCTGCTGCAGATAGCGTTCGTCTACCGGCGCCACCAGTTGCAGCGGGCCGCTCAGCGCCAGCATGAACAGGGCGCGGCCGGGCTGCACGATCTGGCCGGGCTCCACGTCGCGGGTCAGCACGATTCCGGCGGTCGGCGCGGTGACGGTGCTTTGGGCCAGGCGCGCGCGTGCGGCCTGTGTAGCGGCTTGCGCCACGGCCACTTGCGCCTGGGCTTGTGCCACGTCGGCGCCGCGGTCGCTGATGGCGGTGGCCTGCGCACGCGCCGCGCCCTGCTGGGCCTGAGCCACCGATACCGCCCGCTGTGCTTCGTCCAGCCGCGCCGGGCTGAGGAAGCCACTGTTCACCAGGTCTTGTGTGCGCCGCAGTTCGGCCTGCGCCGCCAGCAGCACCGAGTCGGCCTGTACCACACCGGCTTGCGCGCCGCTGCGGCCGGTGCTGCGCAGCCCCGCCAGGCGGGCGCGCGCCTGTTGTTCGCTGGCCAGGGCCTGCGCCAGTGCGGCGCGGGCTTCGGCGTCTTCCAGTTGCAGCAGCACGTCGCCGGCGGCCACCGGCGCGCCTTCACGTTGATGCACAACCGCCACCCGCCCGGTGACCGTGGCGCCCACGTCCACCCGCGAAGCGGTGGCCACTCGGGCCGAAAACTGCAGGCTGCGCACCAGCGGCGCGTTTTGAACCACCACCGCAGCCGCCGTTTTGGCGCGGGTGAGCCACCAGG
>JAHECB010000268.1 GCA_024641925.1 Betaproteobacteria bacterium | reverse complement strand
AGGCTTTGCCGGGACAAACCCAACAACTGCGCCGCCATGGCGCGGTTGTCCTTGGTCATGGTCAGCGCGGTTTCTATCGACAGGCGCTCGATCAGGTCGCTGGTTTCCGCCACGATCTGCTTCAAGGTCACGCGGCCCACCAGTTCGGTCAGTTGCTGCACCGAGGCCGGCACCTGGGTGGACAGGTCGCGGTCGCTGGGTGCCAGGCGGCGGCCCACGTCGCGCAGCGAAAAGGCAAATGCGGCGGGCTGGCGGGGTTCCAGCGCGCTGGCTGCAATCTCAACTTCGGTGACCAGCCCCAGCGCACCCCGCAATTCGGTGGTGAACAGGCCGGCGGAACCGCCCTCCCGCAGATTGGCCAGCAGCACCGACAGTTCGATGCCCGTGCGGCCCAGCCACTGGTCCAGGGGCGCGCCGCGCGCCTGCTCCTCGCTGGACAGCTGTGCCAGGCGTGCAAACGATGGGTTCACCGACACCACCCGACCGGTGCTGTCGGTGAAGGCCATGGCGTCGCCGGCGCTGCGCACAAAAGCTGCAGCCACGCGTTCAAAGCCGCTGGGGTCGGGGCGCGCTGAAGTGCCCCCTGCAGCCCCGTCGACGACGCCATCGCGCGCATGTGAGGCGGCGCCCTGGGGCAGCAGCGCCACCCGCACCAGCAAAAACGACACCTGATCCTGCCGAAACGACGACACCGCGACACTGACACTGCGTTTGCCGCCGGGCAGCACGGTGTTCAGCTGTTCGTGTTTGCCCACGCTGCGCGCAGAGGCCAGCGCGGCCGACAAGGGTTCAGCGGCAGCGGGTGCAAACAGCGTGGCCAGCGACACACCAACCACCTTGCCCGCCTTGGCGGCGGTGCCCGACAACAGGCTCAGCGCTGCGGGGTTGGCCTCGACCACCCGCTGCGAAGCGCCGTCCACGATCATCACCGCTTCCGAAGAGGCCTGGAACAGGCTGCGATAACGCGTTTCGGCTTCGCGAAAGCGCCAGTAGTCGCGCTCCATCGACTGCTGCGTGTCCACCAGCCGGCGCTGCAGGGCCATGGTGTCCCGCAAATCGCGGCAAACGGCCACCAGGCGCGCAGCATCCCGTGCGCGGGCATTGCCGCTCAGACGCACCACGGTGCACAACATGGGCATCTCGGGTGCGGTTTTCAGCGTCAGGTTCAATTGCCGTGGTGCGCTGGGGGCATCGGCCAGTGCGTCGTTCAGCAAACTTTCGGCCTTGCCGCGGCTGTCCAGCGAGACGGTGTCCGACCAGGCCCTGCCGCGCCATTCCTGGCGCATGCTTTTTTGCAGGTTAGCGTCGTGGGCCCATGCATCCAGCACCACGCCGTTGCCATCCATCGTCAGGGTGATTTCGCCAGTGGCACCGATCAGGCGGCGCACCTGGTCCGCATCTATGCCTTGAAAGGCTGGTGTGGGCTCTGGCGGTGCGGTTCGGGGTGTTCGGCTCATCGCGGACTCATCCAGGGGACGAGCCGACGGGGCATCGCACGCCGGCAATTGCGGCGGGGCGTGGCCACCAATTTCATGGATCAGATCCTCAGGTTTCGGTCCTGGGATTATCAGCGGCCGCTGTGCAGCCTGGCATCAGTCGGGCTGGCGGCGTGCAACCAGCAGGTCCTCCGCCATCTTGGGCGCTTTTTCACCCACGTGGCCGGAGGCGTCAGCGCCTACATCGGTGGCCCAATTGGGTTGCATCACAAACAAGGGCCCACCCACCAGGATGACCATGGATCGGTTGCGCGAGGCTTGGCGCACCTTGGCAATGCGGTCGCGCAGCCACTCGATGCGGCCTTCGCTGCCGATGGAAAAACCGACCGCATCAAACCATTCGCGCGACACCTGGGCAGACGGGTCGGCCACGGCACCACCCACGCCGCCCAGCACTTCCCAGCCGTCGCGCCGGAAAAACTCGGCCACCATCGACAGGCCAAAGCTGTGCTGCTCTTCAGGGTGCTGCGCCAGCAGGATGCGACGGCCATTGGCCGGGTGGTCCACTTCGGTGCCAAAGGCCGGGCTCCACACCCGCAACTGGCGCTGCAAGCGGCCCAGGCAGATGGTGACGGTGGAAAAGTCGCATTGATCGGACTCCCACAGTTCGCCCAGGCGCCGGGCGGCCGGGGCAAACACGTCCAGGAACAAGGCCTCGACCGACAGGCCGCGGCCTTGTACGGCCTCGATGGCGGCATTCAGTTCCGAATCTTTGGCATTGCGCAGCAGGCCTACAAAGCGCTCGATCTCGACCGCGTCAACGCTGGCCAGTTCGCTCTGGCCGGGTTTGCCGTGTGCACCCACCAGACGGGGAATGACATCGGATTCCAGCGCGCGTGCCAGCTGTGAAAGCCGGGATTTGGCATCAACACGCTCCGAGGCCGCCGTAGGCCACGATGAACCTGCGGATCGGACAGCGGTGGGCCAGGCCTGGTTCAGAGGCTCGCATGCCGCGGAAGGGTTGTCCCGAGATGGACCGGACTGCATGTAAGCCTGCTCCTGCGTCGCAGCCGTTACCGGCCAGTGCCGGTACAGCGCTTTTGTTGGTGGCCGATGTGCCGGCGGCGTGTCGACGCGTGAGGCCCCCCGGGCCGGCTGAGTCGTCTGCAAAAGAGCACCCATTGGTTTTACTCCTGACACCTCAAAGCGTCAAAACACTTGACGCCGGGGTTTTCCCGGGTTGCTGAATGGCACATGCCCTTCAGCGCCGCCGCGGACCGGTCAGGGCCTTTGGCGGCCATGCGCGAAATGCGCCGACCTCTTTTTCATCATTCAAAAGTCGGCGCAATTTGTCAATCGCAATTTACGTCAATCCTGATTGACATTCCGTCGACAGGCCACTAGTCTGCAGACAGATCAATTCACTTGGGGGCGAGCAGACCGATGGATGCCACGCTGAACAGCCAGACCAGCCCGACCGTGGGCCTGTACACCGCCGAAGAGCGCCGCCGGCGTGACGCCACGCGGTGGACGCTGGTGCAGGGTGTGCTGGCACCGTTGCAGTTCGTGGCCTGCGCCGTCAGCTTCTTCCTGGTTCTGAAATACCTGGCCACGGGCGAAGGCCTGATGGCGGCCAGCATTTCGTTTGTGGTCAAGACCGTGCTGCTGTACCTGATCATGGTCACCGGCAGCATCTGGGAAAAAGTGGTTTTTGGTCGCTGGCTGTTTGCGCCGGCGTTTTTCTGGGAAGACCTGGTATCGATGCTGGTGCTGGCCTTGCACACGGCTTGCCTGGTGGGCATGGCCACGGGATGGCTGAGCCCGCGCACGCAGATGCTGCTGGCACTGGCGGCCTATGTCAGCTACATCATCAATGCCACCCAGTTTGTGCTGAAACTGCGGGCGGCCCGCCGCGACGAAGCGCGTGCGCCGGTCAATATGGGTGCCTTGGCATGAGCACGCCGGGCCGCCCCAAGAGCGAATTCCGGAGTGCGCAGCACGAAGCGGGACCCGTGGGCCCGGTTATTCCCTTGGTGCCTGAATCGCAAGCGGCCGTTGCCACTGCCGAGCGGCCGGTGATCAAACAGCGCGGCCAGCGTGAAGTGTTTTGTGGCCTGACCGGCATCGTCTGGCTGCATCGCAAGATTCAAGATGCGTTTTTCCTGGTGGTGGGTTCACGCACCTGCGCGCACCTGATCCAGTCTGCGGCCGGCGTTATGATTTTTGCCGAGCCCCGTTTTGCCACCGCCATCATCGACGAGCGTGACCTGGCCGGCCTGGCCGACGCCAACGAAGAGCTGGACCGGGTGGTGACCCGGCTGCTGGAACGCCGGCCCGACATCCGCATGCTGTTTCTGGTGGGCTCCTGCCCGTCAGAAGTCATCAAGCTGGACCTGTCGCGTGCGGCGGCACGCCTGTCCACGCGCTTTTCGCCTGCCGTGCGCATCCTGAATTATTCGGGCAGCGGTATTGAAACCACCTTCACCCAGGGTGAAGACGCTTGCCTGGCGTCGCTGGTGCCGCAGCTGCCTGCCACCCCGGAACAAAACCTGCTGGTGGTGGGTGCCATGGCCGATGTGGTGGAAGACCAGTTCCGCCGGTTGTTTGACGAGCTGGGCATCGGCCCGGTGCATTTTTTGCCGCCGCGGCAATCGACCGACCTGCCACCGGTTGGCCCCCACACCCAGTTGCTGATGGCGCAGCCCTTTCTGGGCGACACGCTGCGAGCGCTGGAAGCCCGTGGTGCCACGCGCCTGGTGGCGCCGTTTCCATTCGGCGCCGAAGGCACCACCGAATGGCTGCGTGCCGCCTGGCTGGCCTGGGGCCGTGACCGCAGCGAGCCCACACGCTTTGCCAACGTGGTGGGCCCCAAGCGCGAACGTGCGGCCCGCTCGCTGGCCCGCCACCGGCTGGAACTGCAAGGCAAGCGGGTGTTTTTCTTTCCCGATTCGCAGCTGGAAGTGCCGCTGGCACGTTTTCTGGCGCGTGAACTGGGCATGCAGCTGGTGGAAGTGGGCAGCCCCTACCTGCACCGCGTGATGCTCGACCGCGAACTCGCCCTGCTGCCCGAAGGCACGCAATTGTCCGAAGGCCAGGACGTGGAACGCCAGCTCGACCGCTGCCGCGCCGCGCGCCCCGACATCGTGGTCTGTGGCCTGGGCCTGGCCAACCCGCTGGAGGCCGAAGGCCTGACCACCAAGTGGTCCATCGAACTGGTGTTTTCGCCAGTGCACGGTTTTGAGCAGGCGGCCGATCTGGCGGCCTTGTTCACGCGACCCCTGGACCGCCGTGCGCGGCTGGTGGCCTAGATGCAGCTGACCCTGTGGACCTACGAAGGCCCCACGCACGTGGGCGCCATGCGTGTGGCCACCGCGATGAAGGGTGTGCACTATGTGCTGCACGCACCGCAAGGCGACACCTACGCCGACCTGCTGTTCACCATGATCGAGCGGCGCGACCAGCGCCCGCCCGTTACCTACACCACCTTCCAGGCGCGAGACCTGGGCGGCGACACGGCCGAGCTGTTCAAAACCGCCGCCCGTGAAGCCTATGAACGTTTCCAGCCGCAGGCCATGCTGGTGGGTTCGTCCTGCACCGCCGAGCTGATCCAGGACGACCCGGGCGGCCTGGCCTTGGCGCTGAACCTGCCGGTGCCGGTGGTGGCCCTGGAACTGCCGGCTTACCAGCGCAAGGAAAACTGGGCCGCGGCCGAAACCTTCTACCGTCTGGTGCGCACGATGTGCCCGGCGCTGCCCGATGCCGCGCCGCGTGAAAAGGGCGATCAACCCCGTTGCAACATCCTGGGCCCCACGGCACTGGGTTTTCGCCACCGCGACGACCTGCGCGAAATCCGCGGCCTGATCGAGCAGCTGGGCATCCAGGTCAATGTGGTGGCACCGCTGGACGCCACGCCGGCCGACCTGTCGCGCTTGTCGCAGGCCGACTTCAACGTGGTGCTGTACCCCGAAGTGGGTAACACCGCGGCAATCTGGCTGCAAAAGGCGCACCGCCAGCCCTTCACCAAGACCGTGCCCATCGGCCTGGGCGCCACACGCGACTTCATCACCGAAGTCTGTGCGCTGGCCGGCATCGACGCGCCGGCACCGCCGCCCAGCCGTGCCGCCTGGTATTCACGCTCGGTCGATTCCACCTACCTCACCGGCAAGCGGGTGTTCATCTTTGGCGACGCAACGCATGCGGTCGCCGCAGCGCGGGTGGCGTCCGAAGAACTGGGCTTCACCGTGGTGGGCGTGGGCACCTACAGCCGCGAATTTGCGCGCGAGATCCGCGAAGCCGCCAAGTTGTACGGCGTGGAGCCGCTGATCAGCGACGACTACCTCGACGTTGAAGCCGCTGTTGCCGCCGCCCACCCCGAACTGGTGCTGGGCACGCAGATGGAGCGCCACATCGCCAAGCGCCTGGGGGTGCCCTGCGCGGTGATTTCCGCGCCGGTGCATGTGCAGGACTTTCCGGCGCGCTATTCGCCGCAGATGGGGTTTGAAGGCGCCAATGTGCTGTTCGACACCTGGGTGCACCCGCTGATGATGGGCCTGGAAGAGCACCTGCTGCACATGTTCAAGGACGACTTTGAATTCCATGCCGGTGCATCGGCTTCGCACCTGGGGCATGGCCAGCGCGCGGCGCTTGCAACCCCGGCGGCTGCGGCACCGGCCGCGGTTGCCGTGGCGCCACCCGCGGTGGCCGTTGACGCTGAAGGGTCGGCCGAACAGCCCGCAGCAGCCTCCACACCGCTGCAGCCCAGTGCCGAACCCATCATCGCGGGCTGGGCCCCTGAAGCCGAACGCGAGCTGGGCAAGATCCCATTTTTTGTACGCGGCAAAGCACGCCGCAACACCGAACGTTTTGCCATCGAACGCGGTTTGATGACCATCACCGTGGAGACTCTTTACGATGCCAAAGCCCACTTCAGCCGCTGAAGCCACGGGTGGCGCCACGCCCATCCGGGTGGTGCTGGTGACCATGGACAGTCACCTGGCCAGCGCCGCCGCCCGTGCTGAACGCCAGCTGATCCGCGAGCTGCCGGGGCTGAGCTTGAAGGTGCACGCTGCCAGCGAATGGGGCGACCAACCCGCCGCCATCGAACGCTGCCTGGCCGACATCGCCCAGGGCGACATCGTCATCGCCACCATGCTGTTCATGGAAGACCACTTCCTGCCGGTGCTGCCGGCGCTGAAGGCGCGCCGGGACCATTGCGACGCCATGGTCTGCGCCATGTCCGCCGGCGAGGTGATGAAACTCACGCGCATGGGTGGTTTTGCCATGGACGGCAGCAGCAGTGGCCCCATGGCGCTGCTGAAAAAACTGCGCGGCAGCAAAGGAAAAGGCAAGGGCGCGCCCAACCAGAGCAGCGGCCAGGCGCAGATGAAGATGCTGCGGCGCCTGCCCAAGATGCTGCGCTTCATTCCCG
>JAHECB010000026.1 GCA_024641925.1 Betaproteobacteria bacterium | reverse complement strand
GCGACACAGCAGCGCCGGCGCTGCCCCGGTTGGCCTGGCCAGCCAGGTCAAACAGCACCGCCAGTGCCGCGGGGGTGTTGAAGTCGTCGTCCATAGCGGCCTTGAAAGCCGCCGCCTGGGGCTGTTGCCAGTCGATACTGGCAGAGGCTGGCGGGCTGCCCGCGGCCTGCAGCGCGGTGTACAGACGGCGCAAAGCGGTGCGCGCTTCCTCAAGCACCACGTCGCTAAAGTTGAACGGGCTGCGGTAGTGTGTGCGCAGCATGAAGAACCGCAGCGCCTGGCCGTCGAACTTTTTCAGGACATCGGCGATGGTGAAAAAGTTGCCAATCGACTTGGACATCTTTTCATCATCGATGTTCAGAAAGCCGTTGTGAACCCAGGTCTGCGCCAACGGGCACCCACTGGCACCTTCACTTTGTGCGATCTCGTTTTCGTGGTGCGGGAACTGAAGATCCATGCCGCCGCCGTGGATGTCGAACGGCTCGCCCAGCAAGGCCACGCTCATGGCCGAGCACTCGATATGCCAGCCCGGCCGGCCAGGGCCGAAGTTGCTGGGCCAAGTGGCGTCAGCGGGCTCGGTGGGTTTGGCGGCTTTCCACAACACAAAATCCAGCGGGTCTTCCTTGTCGCCCAGCACGGCCACGCGCTCGCCCGCACGCAATTCGTCCAGCGACTTGCCCGACAAGCGGCCATAACCGTCAAAACGACGCACCGCAAAGTTCACGTCCCCACCCTCGGCGCGGTAGGCCAGACCACGTTCTTCCAGGCGCTCGATCAGGCCCAGCATTTGCGGCACGTAGTCGGTGGCCCTGGGCTCATGGGTGGGTTCGGCCAGGCCCAGTGCGGCGAAGTCCCGGTGCATGGCTGCGATCATCTCGTCGGTGAGCTCGCGGATGGTGATACCCCGCTCAACGGCGCGCCGGATGATCTTGTCTTCGATGTCGGTGATGTTGCGGACATAGGTCACCCGATAACCACTGGCCACCAGCCAGCGGTAAACGGTGTCAAACGACAAGGCCATGCGTGCGTGCCCCAGGTGGCACAGGTCGTACACGGTGATGCCGCACACGTACATGCGCACGTGGCCCGGTTGCAGAGGCTTGAACGCTTCAAGCTGGCGCGTCAAGGTGTTGTGGATATGCAGTGACATGGACTGGAATCTGTTGTGAGCCCAAGGGCGCGCGGCCTTGAACAGTCGGTCAAACCGAAGCGCAACGGTCAATGCCAGCGGGCCGACAGGTCGGGCATCAACCATGGACGGGCTGCGCCTTTGCCACCCCGCCCGGTACCCGTGGCCAAGGCGTCTATAGAATCAAATCAGTATAGCGGTCAGCTCAAGCGGGGCTGGTGCCCTGCCCCGCCCCCAGACCAACGGCGCTTCGCGCACCATGATCCTGAAAAGAACTTGCGTCAGCGCTTCCAGCAGACTCCATCAACGGGTGTTGGCGTTGATGTTGGCTGCCGCCACCTCAATGGCGATGGCCGACCCCAGAGCCGAAGTCAATGCCCTGCTGAGCAAAGGCGATGCAGCGGGCGCTTTGCTTCGCGCGGACGCAGCGCTGGCGACCGACAGCCGCGACGTCCAGTTGCGATTTTTGCGCGGTGTGGTCCTGATGGACCTGAAGCGCCAGGATGAAGCGCTGGCCGTTTTCATGCAGATGTCACGCGATTTCCCTGAGCTGCCCGACCCCTTCAACAACATCGCCCTGCTGCAGGTGCAGGCCGGCAAACTTGACGAAGCACGTCTGTCACTGGAATCGGCCCTGCGCAACGACCCAGCCCACACTTCAGCATTGGCCAATTTGGGGCAGGTGCATCTGATGCTGGCTGCGCGGTCCTGGGAGCAACTGTCCGCGCAAGGACCGACCGACACACGTCAGCAAGAACGCCTGAAGACGGTGCGCTCATTGCTGCAACGCTGAACACCAGGAGCTGGCGCCGCCATCAGGACAACAAGCGCCGGTTTGCAGCCTGCAGATGCGTGAACATGCGGACCGCTCGTCTCCACCCCGTCGCCAGGCCGAGCGCGACGAAACCGGCGTAATAGACTGCGCAGCGGTGCCGCTTCAAAACCAACCCAGACCACGATTCATGACCACCCGAACCTTTGCTTCTTTTGCCTGCACGGCCATGGCCTTGCTTTTGGCGCTTTCCAGCCCGGTCTGGGCGCAACGCGTCAAGCTCAGCACCAGCATGGGCGATGTGGTGCTGGAGCTTGACCACGCCAAGGCGCCCAAGTCCGTGGATAACTTTGTCGCCTACGTCAAGGCAGGGCATTACGACGGCACCGTGTTCCACCGGGTGATTGCCGACTTCATGATCCAGGGCGGCGGCTTCGGGTCCGATCTGACCGAAAAGGCCGTGCGCGACCCCATTGCGCTGGAAAGTCGAAACGGTCTGTCCAATGTCCGTGGCACCGTGGCCATGGCACGTACCGGCGTGCCCGATTCCGCCACGGCCCAGTTCTACATCAATGTGAAAGACAACCTCTTTCTGGACCAGCCGCGCTCGCGCGACGGCAACGGCTATGCCGTGTTCGGCCGTGTCGTGCAGGGCATGGAGGTGGTGGACAAGATCAGGGCCGTGCCCACCATGGCGCGCGACCAACACCCGAACCTGCCCAGCACGCCGGTCATCATCAAAAAAGCAACCCTGGAGAAGTGATATGAAAACCGTTCAGATGGACACCAGCGCGGGCACTATCCGCATCGAACTCGACGACGAAAAGGCGCCGCTGTCCACGGCCAACTTCTTGTCCTATGTCAGCAAAGGGCACTATGACGGCACCGTGTTTCACCGGGTCATCAAGGGCTTCATGTTGCAGGGCGGCGGCTTCGACAGCGACATGAAACAGAAGAGCACCGACGCGCAGATTCAGAATGAGGCCAACAACGGCCTGAAGAACAAGCGCTACACCTTGGCCATGGCACGCACCAGTGACCCGCATTCGGCCACCGCCCAGTTTTTCATCAATGCCGCGGACAACGAATTCCTGAACTTCACCGCTGAAAGTGCCCAGGGCTGGGGCTACGCGGTTTTTGGCCGCGTGGTGGACGGTACCGACGTGGTGGACACCATTGAAAAAGTGCGCACAGGCCGCAAGGGCTTCCACGACGACGTGCCGCTGGACGAGGTGCGCATCGAGCGCGTTCGCGAAGTCAGCTGATGCCACCGGCCGCCCAGGTCGGAACCGCTGCGGCGACCTGGGCCGCGCCAAGTCATTGGCAACACATCGACTTCGTGTCGGACCTGCACCTGTGTGCCGACCTGCCGCGTACCACGGCCGCTTTTTTGCAGCATCTGCAGTTGACCACGGCCGATGCGGTGGTGGTCCTGGGTGACCTGTTTGAACTGTGGGTGGGTGATGACATGCGCACCCGGCCCTTTGAGAATGCGCTGCTGGTGCAACTGGCGACAGTGTCCCGGCAGCGCCCTCTATTTTTCATGGTGGGCAACCGCGACTTTCTGGCCGGCCCCGCCTTGCTGGGCGACAGCGGCATGACGTCGCTTGACGACCCCACCCTGCTGCTGGCCTTTGGTCAGCGTGTGCTGCTCAGCCATGGCGATGCCCTGTGTTTGTCCGACACGGGCTACCAGGCCTTCAGGCGTGAGGTGCGCAGCCCCGAATGGCAGCAGAATTTTCTGGCCAAGCCGCTGCAGCAGCGGCTGGACATTGCGGCTGCGATCCGCCGGGCCAGCCGCGACCAACAACGGTTCGACACCCAGGCCGACATAGATCTGGACGACAACAGCGTGTTGCAATGGCTGCGCCAGGCACAGGCCAGTACCCTGGTACATGGGCACACCCACCGGCCAGGCCAACACACGCTGCCTGACCACTTGCAGCGCCTGGTGCTGACCGACTGGGATCTGGACAGCGGCCACCGCGCCGAGGTGTTGCGCCTGTCCGCCAGCGGGTTTCAGCGCCGGCCACCCGACCAGGCTTGAGCCGGCCATGGTGCTGTCCCGGCTTTGGCAGCGTGTGCAACAGCAGCGCGAGCAGGCTGCCGTTTCCCGAAGACCCATTCCCGACGACCTGTGGAAACGCACCCTGGTGCGCTACCCCTTCCTGCAACGCCGCAACCCGGCTGACACGGCAGAACTGCGCCGCCTGACCAGCCTGCTACTGGACCGCAAGGAATATTCAACCGTTGGCGACCTGGTGTTGACTGACGCCATGGCGGTGGCCATTGCCGCGCAGGCGGCCTTGCCCGTCTTGCGCCTGGGCCTGCAGCACTACGACGGTTTTGTGGGCATCGTCGTGCACGCCGACCAGGTGGTGGCACGCCGCCAGGCTGCCGATGACGACGGTGTTGTGCACGAATTCGACGAGGTGCTGGCCGGTGAAGCCATGGAAGGTGGCCCCTTGTTCCTGTCCTGGGCCGACGTGCGCGCAGCCGGCTGGTCCGACGAGGGCTACAACGTGGTCATCCACGAATTTGCGCACGTGCTGGACATGAGCCAGGGGGCGGCCAACGGCATACCGCCGCTGCCGCCCGGGCTGAGTGCCAGCGAATGGATGGACGGCCTGCAGCAGACCCTGGCCGCGCTGCGCTCAGACCTGGAAGCGGCGCGCCAGACACTGATCGACCCCTACGCGGCCGAAGGTGAAGAAGAGTTTTTTGCCGTCAGCAGCGAGGTCTTTTTCACCGCCGCCGCGGCCTTGCAGGCCGCACACCCGGACTGGTACGCGCTGCTGTGCCGTGTCTATCTGCAAGACCCCGCACTTGAGGGTACGCCTACCCGGCGCCGCTGAGACAAAACAGCCCTGCGGCGGGCTGCCACAGGGCTGTCAAACAAGTTGCCTCGAAGGTGTCAGGCCGCAGCAGCTTCAGCCTTGGGCTTGTCGCTCTTTTTCGGTGGCTGGATGTCCAGCTGCACCTCGCCCTTGTCGTCCACGTCCACCGTCAGCCGGCCACCGTCGACCAGACGACCAAACAACAACTCGTCGGCCAATGCCCGACGGATGGTGTCCTGGATCAGGCGCTGCATGGGCCGCGCGCCCATCAGCGGATCAAAGCCCTTCTTGCCCAGGTGCTTGCGCAGGGCGTCGGTGAAGGTGACTTCGACCTTCTTCTCGGCCAGTTGCCCTTCCAGTTGCAGCAGGAACTTGTCCACCACACGCAGGATGATGTCTTCGCCAAGCGATCCGAAATTGACGATGGCGTCCAGCCGATTACGGAACTCTGGGGTGAACAGGCGCTTGATGTCGCCCATCTCGTCACCCTGCTCGCGCTTGTTCGTGAAGCCAATGGTGGACTTGTTCATGGTCTCGGCGCCCGCATTGGTGGTCATGATGATGATCACGTTGCGGAAGTCGGCCTTGCGCCCGTTGTTGTCGGTCAACGTGCCGTGGTCCATGACCTGCAGCAGCACGTTGAAGACGTCGGGGTGCGCCTTTTCGATTTCGTCCAGCAGCAGCACCGAATGCGGCTTCTTGGTCACGGCTTCGGTCAGCAGCCCGCCCTGGTCAAAACCCACATAACCCGGCGGCGCGCCAATCAGGCGGCTGACGGCGTGGCGCTCCATGTATTCGGACATGTCAAAGCGGATCAGGTCGATGCCCAGCACATAACCCAGTTGCTTGGCCACCTCGGTCTTGCCAACGCCCGTGGGGCCGCTGAACAGGAAGGCGCCGATCGGCTTGTCGGGCTTGCCCAAGCCTGAGCGCGCCATCTTGATTGAGGCCGACAGGGCATCGATGGCTGCGTCCTGGCCGAACACCACACTCTTCAGATCACGGTCGAGCAATTTCAGCTTGCCGCGGTCGTCGCTGGACACACTGGCCGGCGGAATGCGGGCAATGCGCGCCACGATGTCTTCGACTTCGCTGCGTGTGATGGTCTTCTTGCGCTTGTTGGCCGGCAGGATGCGCTGCGCCGCACCGGCTTCGTCGATGACGTCGATGGCCTTGTCGGGCAGATGCCGGTCGTTGATGTACTTCGCAGACAGTTCAGCCGCCGCCTGCAAGGCACCCACGGCGTACTTGACACTGTGATGCTCTTCAAAACGCGACTTCAGACCTTTCAGGATCTCCACCGTCTGCTCGACGCTGGGCTCGGTCACGTCCACCTTTTGGAACCGGCGCGACAAGGCCGCGTCTTTTTCGAAGATGCCGCGATATTCGGTGAAGGTAGTGGCACCGATGCACTTCATGGCGCCGTTGCTCAAGGCAGGCTTCAGCAGGTTGCTGGCGTCAAGCGTGCCGCCGCTGGCTGCACCAGCGCCGATGAGGGTGTGAATCTCGTCGATGAACAGGACCGCATTGGGGTTGTCCTTCAGTTGCTTGAGCACGCCTTTCAGACGTTGTTCAAAGTCACCCCGATACTTGGTGCCGGCCAGCAAAGCGCCCATGTCCAATGAATAGACCACAGCTTCGGCCAGCACGTCCGGCACCTGCTTTTCGGTGATGCGCCAGGCCAAACCTTCGGCGATCGCCGTCTTGCCCACGCCAGCCTCACCGACGAGCAGCGGGTTGTTCTTGCGACGCCGGCACAGCACCTGGATGACACGCTCGACTTCGTGCTCACGACCGATCAAGGGATCGATCTTGCCTGCCAGTGCCAGTTGGTTCAAATTCTGCGTGAACTGCTCCAGCGGTGAACTCTTGCCGTCACCGGCTGCGCCGTCTTCCTTGTCGGCTTCGCCAGTGGGCCCCTCTGCACCTTTGGACGGCTCCGGCGGATCCGACTTCTTGATGCCATGGGCAATGAAATTCACCACGTCCAGACGCGTCACGCCCTGCTGGTGCAGGTAATAAACCGCATGCGAGTCCTTCTCGCCAAAAATGGCCACGAGCACGTTGGCGCCGGTGACTTCTTTTTTACCGCTGCCCGTGCTTTGCACATGCATGATGGCGCGCTGGATGACGCGCTGGAAACCCAGCGTGGGCTGCGTGTCCACTTCATCGCTGCCACCCACCGTGGGCGTGTTCTCCTTGATGAAGGTGGTCAAGCTCTTTCGCAGGTCGTCGATATTGGCCGCGCAAGCACGCAGCACTTCTGCCGCTGAGGGGTTGTCCAGCAGCGCCATCAGCAGGTGCTCGACCGTGATGAATTCGTGGCGCTGCTGGCGCGCCTCGACAAACGCCATGTGCAGACTGACTTCAAGCTCTTGCGCAATCATGCGGCCTCCATAATGCACTGTAGGGGATGCCCTTCGCGGCGCGCCGCTGTCAGCACCAATTCAACTTTGGTTGCGGCGAGGTCCTTGGGAAAGACGCCGCAGACACCACGACCCTCGTGGTGGATTTTCAACATGATGTGCGTGGCCGTATCCGCATCGTGCTGAAAGAACTGCCTGAGCACCATGACTACAAACTCCATCGGCGTGTAGTCATCATTCAACAACACCACCTGGTACAGCGATGGCGGCTTGGTCTTGGCGTCCTGACGCTCAGCGACCACAGCGCCGCCGCCGTCTCTGCCGGGCACCGATGGCTTGGGCACTTTGGGGGGGCTTGGAGGATCCTCAGGCATGACTCATTCTATCGATTTGGTCAAGTCCGCCCGATAACCGCGCGCGACTAACGGCTGTACCTTTCAGCATGCACCGTATGTTGAATCAAAAGTGCGTGTTTCAAGCCGCAAGCTGAACCATTTTGTGACGCTTGCTCCACCGTTGTCCGGGAGGGCGACACTGGCACGTCATCCGCGTGCCGGCCTCGTCCGAGTGTCAAGATTGACACGCCCCCCCCCACGAATGCAAGCGCCAAACGGCTTGACGCTGGCTTGATGCCGCGCCCAGAATTTCGGCGTCGATAGCCTGGGAAGTAAACAAATGGCGACAGGGACGGTCAAGTGGTTCAATGACACCAAGGGTTTCGGCTTCATACAGCCAGACAACGGGGGAGCCGATGTCTTCGCACATTTCTCTGCGGTCCAGATGGAAGGATTTCGCACTTTGAAACAAGGTAGCCACGTCAGTTATGACCTGGTTCAGGGACCCAAGGGTGATCTGGCCCAGAACATCATGCTGCTGCCTTCGGAAGTTGAGCCGCGCCAGCATCACGGCGACGCCAAACCACAGCAGCAACGGGCTTCGACAACGGCTGATTGACCGCGACAGAGGCCAGCCGCACTGCGCGGCCGGCGCCCGCTGGGACAGCACGGGCCGGCATCTTGAGGGTCTGGCCGCCACTCAGTGCAAACTCCAAAGCTCCGCGGGGTGCTCTGCCCGGCGTGTGAAGGAGTGACCTGATGGCCGACGGCTTTGACACAGACAGCCCCAAAGCGAAGCTGGTATACCCGTTTGCGGCGCCGCCCGAGCGCGGTGTGTCGCTTGAAGTGGCCCCCGGCGTACGCTGGATGCGCATGCCCCTTCCATATGCACTGAACCACATCAACCTGTGGGCGCTGGACGATGGCGACGGCTGGGCACTGGTGGACACCGGCACCCGCACCGAAGAAACCGCCGCCGTCTGGCGCGAATTGTTTGCCAACGCACCCGACCAGCGGGGCGTCACGCGTGTGCTGGTGACGCACATGCACCCGGACCACATCGGCATGGCCGGCTGGCTGACACGAAAGTTTGGCGTGCGGCTGTGGATCACACCCCTGGAATACCTGAACTGCCGCGCCATGGTGTCGGACACCGGCCGCGAGGCCCCTGAAGACGCCCTGCTCTTCTACAAACGCGCCGGCTGGAGCAACGCCGCGCTGGAAACCTACCGCACCCGCTTCGGCAATTTCGGTCGCCACATTCACACGCTGCCCGATAGCTTCAAGCGCCTGTCTGATGGCCAGCAGCTGCGCATTGGCAACCACGACTGGCAGGTGATCATCGGTCGCGGCCATTCGCCTGAACACGCCTGCCTTTACTGCCCGGCACTGAAAGTGCTGATTTCGGGCGACCAGATCCTGCCGCGCATCTCGTCCAACGTATCGGTGCACCCCACCGAGCCGGAAGCGGACCCCATGTCGGACTGGCTGGCATCACTGGACAAGCTCAAGCGCATGGTGCCCGACGACGTGCTGGTGCTGCCGTCGCACAACGAGTGTTTCCGGGGTCTGCACGCACGCATTGACGCGCTGCAACGTGGGCAGCACGTGGCGCTGCAGCGCCTGCGCCGCAGCCTGGCCGAGCCGCGGCGTGCGGTCGATGTGTTTGTGTCGCTGTTTGGCCGCTCCATCGGCGAGGCCGATGCCGGTGTCTTTGGCATGGCCACGGGCGAGGCCATGGCCTGCCTGAACCACCTGGTGCAAGCGGGCGAGGCCGCAGTCAACGACGATGAACAGGGTGTCGGCTGGTATCGCCTGCGCCAAGTGCCCGAGGCCATTGCCGCGTGACAGCCTTGGCGCTGTAGAAACAAGCAGGCCTACGCCAAATCGGGGCGGTGGCCAAAACTGGCCGCGTCCTCGGGCATGGGCCAGCCCAGCAACTCGGCCAGGCGGCACACGACCCAACGCGCTTCCATTGCCGATACCACCGGCTCCTCCGCTGCCTGCAAGCCCTGCAGCATGCGGTCCAGTACCGTGCCTTCGTCCAGCCCCAGGTCCCATTGCACCTGGCGCGCCGTGTTGCTCATCAGCTGCGCCAGGTCGTCACAGAACTCATGGCGGGTGGCGATGTGCTCGGCACTGTGGTCAGGCCGCCGCTGGCCAGTCCGCATGTGCAAGGCCATGAAGGACGGGGGAATCGGCAGGCAGCTGTCGGACATGCCGCCATTGTCAGGCCTGCCCGAGACAGGCCTAAGCAGCGGCTTCCTGCTCCTGCAACTGGCGCCACATCACCTTGCCAGAGCCGCTCTTGGGCAGCGCCTGCACAAACTGCACCACGCGCGGCGCCTTGTACACCGCCATGTGCTCGCGTGCCCAGTCGACGATGTCCTGCTCGGTGGTGGACGTGGGCGCATCGCTGCGCAACACCACCACGGCCTTGACGCTTTCGCCGCGGTAGCTGTCCTTGGTGGCGATCACACAGGCCTCCTGCACCAGTGGACAGCGGTACAGCATGAGTTCGACCTCGCTGGGCCAGACCTTGTAGCCGCTGGCGTTGATCATGCGCTTGAGGCGGTCGGTGATGAAGAAATAACCCTCTTCATCGCAACGGCCCAGGTCGCCGGTGCGAAAGAAAGACTTCCCGTCGAGGTTGATGAACGCGGCCTTGGTGGCCTCTTCATGGCGCCAGTAGCCCTTGAAGACCATGGGGCCGTGGGTGATGATCTCGCCGGTTTCGCCAGCGGGCACTTCCTGCAAGGTCTCGGGGTCGATGATGCGGCTGTCGACCCCAAAGATCGGGATGCCCAGGCACTGCAGCTTGGCCCGCTCCGGCGGGTTGGCATGGCTAGGGGCAGCGGTTTCGGTCAGGCCGTAACCTTCGGCAAAGGTCAGACCAAACTCGTCCAGCAGACGCTGCGCCACCGCGTGCGGCATGGCGGCACCACCACCCGACAGGTAACGCAGGCTGCTCAGGTCGAATGACTTGTAGTTGGGGCTGCCAAACAAGTCGATGATCATGGTGGGGATGCAGGTCCAGTGCGAAACACCGTGGCGAGAAATCAGCCGCCCTGCCAGTTCGCGGTCCCAGCGCGGCATCAGCACCACCGTACTGCCCAGGTAGATGGGCGAAATGGCGCCGTACATCATGCCGGTGATGTGGAACATCGGCACCACACCCAGGCTGACGGCTTCGGCACTGGCGTAGCCCCACAAGCCGCCACCCGCGGCGTTGGCCATCAAGGTGCGGTGGGTGTGGATGCAACCCTTGGGCAAGCCTGTGGTGCCGCTGGTGTAAGGCAGCAAGGCCATGTCGTCGGCCTTGGCGGTGCTGGGACCGGGTTCATGTCCGGCCGCGATGGCATCAAGCCAGCGCACGGTGCCCGCGGGCAAGGCCGGGTCGGCCATCAGCCACTGCAACAAAGCTGGCGCAGGCGACTCCTGGGGGTCCAATGCCGCCGGCATGGCATCGACAAAGCGGGTGGCCACCACCTGACTCAGGCGTTGTTCGGCCGGCAGTCCGGCATTGGCTTCGGCCACCAGGGCCGCCAGGTCAGCGGTGGTCAGCGCCATGCGCGCCTGAGCATCGGTGATGCAATGGGCCAGCTCCTGCGCCCTGTTCATGGGGTTCACCGGCACCACCACGGCGTTGGCACACTGCACGGCGTAAAAACCCACCACAAATTGCGGACAGTTCTGCATGTACAGCACGACCCGGTCGCCGATGGCCAGACCATGCGACTGCATCCAACCCGCCAAGGCCCGCGCCTGGCGGTGCAGTTCACGGTAGGTCAGGGCCTGGCCGAAAAACACGTACGCGGCCTTGTCGGGGTAACGGTGTGCGCTGACCTCCAGGTTGAACCAAAGGTTGTTGTCGGGCACCGCCAATGCTTGCGGCAGGCGTTTTGGCCAGGCGGCAGCGTGGGGACGGGTATCAGGTATCGACACGGGTGACTCCAAGGTTTGCACCGCCATTGTGGAACGGCGCAGTGGGTGGCCGTCATCCAGCCTTACCCTGGCATAGTTGGTGGTGATTTCCGTGCCGATGCCCGACTTGAACCCGAATCAACTGCCCGCGCTGGACCCTGCCTGCCTGTTGCTGCAGGTTGACCTGGATGGCCTGCCGCCATTGCAGCTGCACCACGTTGATGCCCAATTGCTGGTGGTTGAAAAGCCGGCCAAGCTGCTGTCCGTACCGGGCCGCGGTCTGGCGGGCGAGGTGAACCTGACAGCCCAGGTGCAGCGCCAGTTTGCCGATGCGCTGACGGTGCACCGTCTGGACATGGCCACCTCAGGCTTGATGATTTTTGCGCGAGGTGCGGCCATGCAGCGCTTGCTGAGCATGGCCTTTGAACAGCGCCGCATCTTCAAACGCTACGAAGCCCTGCTGGAAGGCCACCTGCAACCCGACGCCGGCGAGGTCACCGCCCCGCTGATGCTGGACTGGCCCAACCGGCCCCGCCAGATCGTCAGCCCTCAGGGTGGCAAACCCTCGCTGACGCGGTGGCGGGTGCTGCAACGATCCGCTGCACCGCCTGAAGACCCCCACAGCACGCCACTGACGCGGGTGGCGCTGCAGCCCTTCACCGGCCGTTCGCACCAGCTCCGTGTGCACATGCAGTATCTGGGGCACCCCATCGTGGGCGACGAACTGTACGGCACACCACCCGCACCGACCCAGCGATTGCTGCTGCATGCCTGCGCCCTGTCGTTTGACCACCCGGGGACTGGCGCGCGGCTGGAGTTGAGCAGCCCCGCGCCGTTTTGATGGCGGCCCTGCGCCAGGCCCTACGGACCGTTCAGCCCTTGGTCAGCCAGGCCGCCAGATCGGCCTTCATCTGCATCAAGTCGGCTTGGCGCGTGTACATCATGTGCCCGGCATCGTAATAGCGGTGTTCGATGCGCTGCGCCACGTCAGGCGGTATGTCCAGTTGCGCCAGCGACCAGTCGCTGGCGCTGTAGGGCGTGCCCAAGTCGTAACGACCACTGGCCACCAGCACCCGCAGATGCGGATTGCGGCGCATCACACGGGCCAGGTCGGTACTGGTGCAGGCAAAACCGTCTCTGGTGCTGTCGCCGCGATTCCAGTTCCAGTGTTTGCCGACATCGCGGTTCAGCACTTCGTAGCGCTGGTCACTGCACAAACCCAGTGTTTCCGCGAAGTAGGCCATGCTGGCCATGGTGTACGGCGGCACGATGGCTTCCATGCCAGGGTCGAACTCCCAGTCGCGCGTGCGGCTGGCCGCCATGGGGCCCGTGGCGCGGGCGTCCAGCCGGCCCACCATGCGGCCTTGGCTGCGCAGCGCCTCGAAGAAGTAGGTTTGGTCGCTGATTCGCAGGTTTTTTTCTTCCACCAACGCCGCAGGCAGGCCGGTCAATTCAGCCATACGCCGGACAACAGCCGCTCGGACCTTGCCTTGCAGGCGGGCGCCTGCATGCAGTGCCGACAGGTAATCGGACTGCACAAAGTCCTCGGCCGCCTGACGCGCCGCAGCGGGGTCCTGCGCCAGGCGCCCGCGCAGCAGACCGTGGTACTGCGAAACGCCAGCCAAGGCCGGCAGAAACAGGGCGTAAGGCAAGTCGTTGCCCGCCGTGAACGACAGGCTTTGCAGGTCCATGGCACAAGACACCAGCACCAGGCCGCTGAGCGCAACCCCCAGGCTCTGCAGTTTGTCGGCAATGCCGGCGCCCCGCGTGGTGCCGTAACTCTCGCCGGCCAGGTACACGGCTGAGGTCCAGCGCTGGTGTCGCGTCAGCCACAGGCGGATGACTTCGGACAGCGCGTCGATGTCGCCGTCCACCGACAGCATCTTCTTGCGCGCTGCGTCGCTGGCCGTGACGGACCAGCCGGTGTGCGGCGGGTCGATGAAAACCAGGTCGAAGTGCTCAAACCAGGTGTGCGGGTTGTCCTGCACCGCATAGGGGGGCAAGGGCATGCTGCCGTCGTCCGGTACCACCACATGCTTCGGGCCCAGGGCGCCCAGGTGCAGCCAGATCGACGCCGAACCCGGCCCGCCGTTGAAGGCAAAACACACCGGGCGCCGGCCGGCCGGGGCGCCGTCCAGCAGGTAGGCTGTGGCCAGGATGGCCGCCTCGGGTTCGCCGCGCGGGCCGTCCGCCGCAGCCGCCAACACGGGCACAAAGGCGGCATGCACGGTGTAGGGCAAGGTGGCGCCGCTGGCCAACGTGGCCGTGCCACGACTGGTGGTGGCCGGCTGCGCCAGCAGTCGGTCGACCTGGTCGCGCTGGCGCTGTGCCGCATCGGGCGGTGTGCCGGCCGGTTTTGAAGCGCCGCTTGCGGCGGCTGTTGGGGCGTCGTCGGCCATGGTTTTTATCTCGGGTTGAATGCTGGGGTGGGTGCCGGGGCGAGTTCGGGGTTTTCAGGTGCCGGCCAGCAGCGTGGCATAACGTTGCAGATCGACATTGCCACCACTGATGATGACGCCCACGCGCTCGCCACGCACAGGCACAACACCTTCCAACACCGCGGCGGCTGCCAGGCAGCCCGTGGGTTCGACCACCATCTTCATGCGCTCAGCAAAAAAGCGCATCGCCTTGACCAGTTGCTCGTCTGTGACCGTGACCACCTCGGACACCAGGCGCTGGATCACCGGAAACGTCAGCTCACCGCAATGCTGCGTCTGCGCGCCGTCGGCCAGGGTCTTGGGCGTGTCGATGTGCACGATATGGCCCAGCGCCAGACTTTGCTGCACGTCGTTGCCCGCCAAGGGCTCCACACCCACCACCTGCACCTCAGGACATTGGGCCCTGGCCGCCACCGCGCAGCCCGCCAACAAGCCGCCACCACCCAGACACACCAGCAGACGGTCCAGCGGCCCGACCTCGTCGATCAATTCCGCAGCCGCCGTACCCTGCCCAGCCATCACGTCCACATGGTCATACGGCGGTATCAGCGTCATGCCCCGCTCCTGCGCCAGTCGGCGGCCAAGGGCTTCTCGGTCTTCGGTGTAGCGGTCATACAGCACCACCTCGCTGCGCGGTTGCCCCTGCTGGTATTCACGCGTGGCCGCCAGCTTGGCCGCCGGTGAGTCCTGCGGCATGACCAACACGGACGGCATGCCCAACAGCCGTGCGGACAGTGCGATGGCCTGCGCATGGTTGCCCGACGAAAAGGCAATCACGCCACAGCGCGCCTGTTCGGGCGAAAACCGGGCCAGCGCGTTGTAGGCCCCGCGGAACTTGAAAGCCCCCATGCGCTGGAAGTTTTCGCACTTGAAGAACAACTGACCGCCCGTGATGCGGTCCGCCGTGCTGGAGTGCATCACGGGGGTCTGGTGCGCGACGCCACGCAAACGTTCGCGGGCCGCCGTGATGTCTTCGGCCGAAATCGCCAGCGGCAATCGGGTGTTTTCAGGGGTTTTTGTTGTCATGGGATGCAACTGAATATGTTTGTTTTGGACAGGCCAAGGGCTGGCATCGGTTCAGGGATCCTGAAATCCGTTGTGGCGGAAGGTCAGGACCAGCGTGTCGCGCCACGCAGGCACCGCCGAGTCCAGTGCCTGTATGGGCGTGGATTCGTGGATGACGCGGGCATCATCCAGCACCAGCGCCGACCAGGGCTGTTGCAGCGTAAAACGGACACCCTGTGGACCACGGGCGTCAAAGACCCTTGTCTCGCCACCTTTGATGGCTTCGCGATGGACCATCATGACCACCACAAGGTCCACGCCATCCCGGTGCGCGCCCTCCGGCGTCGGGCGTCCGATGCCACCTTCGGTGGTGATGCGAAAGGGGTGCGCCTCAACCGACCAGTCCTGGGTGGCCGGCAGCCCTTTCATGCGGCCCGCAACGGCCGCAAAGGCCAGCAGCAACCGGGCCCAGCTGGCATCCCGGGTCCAGGCGGACGGCATGGGCTCGAACCACCGCTCGATGCCGCCATGCAACGCGTTGTAGGCAACAGGTTGCCAGTGCGCACGGTGGGGAACCTGCTGCAACTGGCCACCGTGGGCGACGAATGAACTGTGCTGGCGATAGCGGTACCGTCCGCCGTCCAGCAGGTGCTCGTCGGGAGGCAGCTGATGCCACCAGTGCAACCATTCATCCAGCGCGCCGGGTGCAACGCCGGCCAGTTCCAGCACACCTTGGCCATCCAAAACGGCCCAGCCAGCGCACCGCAGCTGTGCATCCAGGTCGGCGGCAGGCGTCACAGGTGGCATCGGGCTCATGAACGTGGGCAAATGGTTGGCGGTTGCCCATTCTCACCGAGCGCCCGTACAGCCGCTGACCCCATCAAGGCCCGCAGAAGCTGGGGCGGCGCGCCAGGGTGGGTCGAAAACCCACCGCCCACTTCACACCGCGCCGCACATGGACGTACGATGCCCCCTGATGGCGCTGACGCTGGCGCCCGCCGCTCCGGAGGCTTGCATGTCGAAACATGACAGAGGCAAACAACAGGCCGCCGTGCCATGGCACAGATCCCGTTCGCGGCCGCTGGCCCTTGCCGCCACGGTATTAGCACTGGCACTGCTCACGGGCTGCGCGCCAATGCCCGTATTGACGTCACCCCCTTTTGTCTGGGACAGCCACTTCGCGCCAGTGCCGCTACCTGACGCCGAACAAGTGTTTGCCTTGAGCCCGGCGATGCGCGACTTTGCCGCGGGCCTGCTGAAGGACAGCAGCACACCCGACCTGCGCCAGCGCCTGCTCGACGCCTTGCTCAAGGGCCCGCTGGCGCTGCGCTACGACGACAGTCGTTCGCGCACCGCGGCAGAGGCGTTTGATGAACGCCAGGGTAACTGCCTGTCGCTGACCATTCTGACCGCGGCATTCGCCAGGCGCCTGGGCCTGCCGGTTGCATTCCAGCAGGTCGACGTTGATGAAACCTATGCCCGCCACGGTGGCCTGTTCCTGACCAGTCACCATGTCAACGTGGTCTTGCAGCGGCCATTTGCACTGCCCGGCCCCCGGTTTGCGGCGTCCTACCTGCGCCGAAGCAGCCGCGAGAATGCCGACTGGACCGTGGACTTCTTGCCCGGCCGCGCCATGGCCGGCGCCCGCATCCAGCCCTTGTCCGAACTTACCGTCCAGGCGATGTACTTGAACAACCGCGCCGCGGAGATGCTCGGCAACCAGGCATCCCCGCCCGATTTGAACCGTGCCTACGCCTGGGCCAAGGCCGCTGTGCGTCGCGACCCCGGTTTTGCCCCGGCCCGCAACACCCTGGGCGTGGTTTATCACCATGCGGGACTCCTGGAGGCCGCGCAAACCACCTACCAGCAGGCCTTGCTGATCGACCGTGACAATGTATCGGCACTTCAGAACCTGGCCAGCAGCCTGCGCCAACTGGGCCGAATGACTGAAGCTCGGCAGACCGAACGCCGGTTGTCCGAACTGCAGCCACAAGCGCCCTTTGCAGACTACGACCATGGCCGCGCCGCCATGGCGCTGGGCAACTACCCGCTGGCCGAGACCCTGTTCAGCCGCGAGTTGCGCCTGCAGCCCTACCAGAGCGACGTGCACTTCTGGGCCGCGATGGCCCAGCGGCAGCTGGGCAACTGGCAAGGTGTGGAGCACCACCTGCGCCAGGCGCTGGCCTACAGCAACAGCGCCAGCGAGCGCCAGCGCTTCGACAGCAAACTGGCGCAGCTGAGGGCCTTGCGTGCCGAAAAAAGCAACACCGTGACACCCCCTTGAACGCGTTGGCCCGAGGCTTTGGCCGCGTGACGCATTAACGCCGGCTCGGTCGTCGGTGCTGATACGCTTGGCGCCATGAAATCACCCATGCAGGAGTCCGGCAGCGCGGTCAAGCCGGCCCCGGACAAACCCAACACATTCATCGAGATCGGCGTCACCATTTTGGTGCCCGCGCTGGTGTTGATGAAACTCAGCGGGCCCAACAGTCTGGGGCCGCTGAAAGCACTGCTGCTGGCCTTGGCCTTTCCTCTGGCCTGGGGGCTGTGGGACGCCTGGCGCCGCCACAAGTTCAACTGGCTCGCAGCGCTGGGCGTGGTCAGCACCCTGCTGACCGGCGGCATCGGCTTGATGGAACTGGACGCCCGCTGGCTGGCCGTCAAGGAGGCGGCAGTCCCGTCCTTGATCGGCGCGGTCATCATGGGGTCCGCCTGGACCCGCACGCCCCTGATCCGCCTGATGGTCTTCAATGCCTCCTTGTTTGACGTCGACAAAGTGCACCACGCCCTGCAGACCACCGGCAACACCGTCGCCTTCGAACTGCGCCTGAGACAGGGCACCATGATGCTGGCGGGTACGTTCTTCTTTTCGGCCGTTGCAAACTATTTTCTGACGCGCTGGGTCGTCAACAGCCCTGCTGGCACGGAGGCGTTCAATGAAGAACTGGGGCGGCTGACCTTGCTGAGTTACCCCATCATTGCCATCCCGTCGATGCTGATGATGATGGCCATGCTGTACTGGCTGGCCCGTCAGGCCAAGACGTTGACGGGCCTGGATATCGGCGACATGCTGCAGGGGCACTAAAATCCTGAAATTCGGTTCACCGCCCAGGCGCAAACCTTGAATCGCTTTACCGCCGCTTCACCATCCCTTTCACGGTCTCGCCGACATTGGCTGCGGCACACCTGCGCGGCTCTGGCCGGGAGCGGTTTGGTGCCCGCCTTTGGTGGCACTTCCGACACGTCGCCGGGCGAACCGACGCTGACCGTGTACGGCAAGATTCGAAAAGTCAACCAAGCCAACACCGCCATCTTTGACATGGCGATGCTGAAGGCTATGCCGCAGCACGACATCAGGACCACAACGCCCTGGTACAGACAAATCCGAACCTTTACGGGGCCTCTGCTCAGGGACGTTTTGGCAGCTTGTGGTGCACAAGGCGAGTCGCTGCGACTGCTGGCACTGAACGACTTTCGGTCGGACATGCCCATCACCGACCCGCAACGGTTCGACATCATCGTGGCGCATTTGCTGGACGGCAAGCCGATGTCGGTTCGTGACAAGGGGCCCTTGTTTGTCATGTACCCCTTCAGCAGCCATGCCGAACTGCGGTCCGTGACCTACTACACCCGTGCGGTATGGCAACTGCATTCAATCGAGGTTCTGTAGCCACGTCGGGTGTCGACGGCACCAGCTTGCGGTCGTCAGGCCTGTTGCTCACGGGCCTTGCGTTGCTGCTGGTGCTGCTGGCTGCCATGCTGGTCCAGGCCCGGCAATTCTCCATGCTGCGCCAGGCGGTACGGGGTGACCCGGAATACAGCGTCACCGCCGTTTACCAGGCCGAGTTTGAGTATCAACGGCTGCTTCAGCAATGGAGCATCGCGGCAGAGCCGACCTACGACACCATTGACGCACGGGCACTGCAATTGCGATACGACATCTGGGTCAGCAGGATCACACTGCTGCAGGCCGGCAACGTTTCGCGCCTGGTCGATGCCGATGAAGAAAATCGACTTGCGTTGTCGAAGACCCTGACCTTCATTTCAAGAGCCGACCAAGTCTTGGGGGCCACCGATCCAGGCGTGAGCCGGCAACCGTTGACCCGCGCTTTCCTGGTCGCTGAATTGCCCGGACTGAAGGCATTGGCAGTGCCGCTTCATGACTTGACCCTGCATGCGGTCAATCACGTGGCGCAGCAGGCCGAAGAACGCACCGCTCGTGTGCGTGAGCAGAATCTCATAGGGCTGGGCCTGACGGGGTTTCTGTCGCTGCTGACGCTGACCTTCGCCGCGGTTGCGATTCGACAACTTCGCAACGCGCAGCAACGCCGACAGGCGCTGGAGGACCTGACTCAGCGCCTGGCACAAGCACAACAGACCGCCGAGGCGGCCAGCGCCACCAAGAGTGAGTTCCTGGCTCACATGAGCCATGAGGTCCGCACACCGTTTCACGGCTTGATCGGCATGCTTTCGTTGTTGCGCGAAACCGGTCTGACGGCACAACAGGCCGGCTATCTGCGCACCGCAACAGAGTCTGCGGACCACTTGCTGGCCGTGCTCAACGACATTCTCGACCTCTCCCAGTTGGAAAGCGGTCGACTGCGCCTGGCGCCGAGCGCCGTCGACCTGCGTGCCTTGCTGCGTGATGTCGAAGCCCTGACGCGGCCCATGGCCGTGGCTCGCGGATTGAGCTTTCACCTGGACACGGCACCCGACGTACCGGAGATGGCGCAGATTGATGCCTTGCGCGTGCGTCAGATCCTTTTCAACCTGCTGAGCAATGCCATCAAGTTCACCGAGCGCGGTGCGGTCGCGATGGAACTGCGTTTTCGCGCAGCGGACGAACAGGCGAGCGCGCTGGAGTTCAGCGTCAGCGATACCGGGCCGGGCATGACGGCTGAACGTGTGGCCCGCCTCTTTGACGGGTTGGACCGTGACCCCCGACACTACAGCAACCCCAATGCGGGAGCGGGGCTGGGGCTCGAGATTGCACGCAAGTTGGCCCGCGCCATGGACGGCGACATCACGGTACGCAGCGAACCAGGAAAAGGCAGTAATTTCATCCTGCGTCTGCCCATGATAGAGGCCGTGGCCCGAGCCCAAAGCGGGGTGCTGGATGACGTGACCCCCGCGGTGCCGCCCCGGCGGCTGCATGTGCTTGTGGCAGAGGACCATCCCGTCAATCGTCAGTACATGGCCGAATTGCTGGACACCATGGGTCATCACTGTGAATTTGCTGCTCATGGTGAAGAGGCGCTGACCGCTGCGCGTGACCGAGCGTTTGATCTGGTGCTGATGGACCTGCACATGCCCGTGATGGACGGCGTGGACGCTGCACGCGCCATTCGAGCACTGCCCGACACCGCCAGGTCCACCGTGCCCATCGTGGCCTTGACTGCGGACGCCTTTGAAGAAACACGGGATCGCTGCATGGTGGCCGGCATGAACGGTTTTCTGAGCAAGCCGGTCAAGCCAGACATGCTGGCCACCACGCTGCGCCGGCTTTTTGGCCCGACCGGCCTGACGGCGGCCAGGGCCGTCAACGGCCTGCCCGGTGTGTCGCCCCCGGCAAAGGGGCGCGACGTTTCAGGCGCCGGCCCGCACGGCACGTCGGACCACCCGGCAGCGCAACCCAATGTCGACGAAAAGCATGTCGACCTGGTGGACATGACTGCTGTGAACCTGCTGTTGCAGGCCTTGTCCCGGCCCCAGTACGCAGCCTTGGCCGCACAGTTCCTGAGCCAGGCGCCGCACACGGCACGCCATCTGCGCGCCGCCGTGCGCGATGGACTGCCACTGGATGTCAGGGCCAACGCCCATGCCGCAAAAGGTGCGGCCTTGAATCTGGGCCTGGCCCGCCTGGCAGCAACCGCGCAGGCTTTGCAAGAAGGTGCCGCCCACCTTCCAGCACATGAAATTGCGCGGCTGGTTCAACGATACGAAGACCAGATTGTCGCCACGCGCGATGCATTGAACACCCTGGGTTTGCTGGGCCTCAATTCCGAGACGACGCCAGCCGCTACATGATGATGGGCTCTGGCTCCAGCCGGATGCCAAACCGCCCGTAGACACTTTCCTGGATGGCACGCGCCAGCGTCACCACCTCGGCACCACTGGCGCCGCCCCGGTTGACCAGCACCAGCGCCTGTTTTTCATAGACACCCGCTCGGCCCACACTTTTGCCCTTCCAGCCGCAGGCGTCGATGAGCCAGCCTGCGGCCAGCTTCACGCTGCCATCCGGCATGGGGTAGTGCACGATCTCGGGGTCGCGCCCGATGATGTCGCGGCACTGTTCTTCGGTGACCACCGGGTTCTTGAAGAAGCTGCCGGCGTTGCCGACCACGGCAGGGTCGGGCAACTTGGCGGCTCGAATGGCGCAGACCCAGTTGAACACCGTATGGGCATCGGGCTGGTGCTGCCCTGTTTCGGCCATCTTGCGCTCGAGGTCCAGATAGCCCAGCACCGGCTTCCAGACCTTGGGCAGGCGAAACCGCACGCGCGTGATGACCGACTTGCCGGCCAGTTCGTGCTTGAACACGCTGTCACGGTAGTCGAAACGGCAGGCTTGCGAGCCCAGCGTCACACCGCGGCCGGTCACCAGATCCACGGTATCCAGCGAATGGAAGCGGTCCTGCAACTCCACGCCGTACGCACCGATGTTCTGCACCGGCGTCGCGCCCACGGAACCCGGTATGAGCGCCAGGTTTTCCAGGCCCGGCCAACCCTGCTGCAGACACCAGGCCACAAAGCCGTGCCAGGGCTCTCCTGCGCCGGCTTCGACCACCCAGGCCTGGGCGTCTTCGTCCACCAGGCGCCGGCCCATGATCTCGACCTTCAAGACCACGGCCTCCAGGTCGCGTGTGAAGACCACATTGCTGCCACCACCCAGGATGAACTTGGGTGCCAGGCCCAGTTCGGGATGGTCCAGGACGCGACGTACGTCGGCGTCGCTGCGCAGGCGCACCAGGGTCCTGGCGACTGCGGGCAACCCAAAACTGTTGAAGTCGCGCAGGTTGGCGCGGGCTTCCAGGTTCAAGGGCGGCGGCTGAATATCTGCAGTTTCGGTGGGGAGCATGAGAGAATTTTCGCCTGTTTCCGCAACCGACCTCTGAAACCATGCCCAGTTTTGACACCGTGATCGAGCCTGACCTGGTTGAACTGCGCAACGCCGTTGAGCAAGCCAGCAAGGAAATCGGCACCCGATTTGACTTCAAAGGGTCCAGCGCCGCCGTGGAGCTGACTGAAAGCAGCAGCAAGGAGCGCGAGTTCACCTTGTTCGGCGACAGCGACTTCCAGTTGCAGCAAGTGCGCGACGTGCTGCTGGCGCGCCTGGCCAAGCGCAATGTTGATGTGCGCTTCCTGGACCTGAGCGCCAAACCGCAAAAGCTGGGTGGCGACAAGCTGAAACAGGCCGTGCCAGTGATGACGGGTATCGACGCCGAAACCAGCAAGAAGATCCAGACCGAGATCAAGGCCAGCAAGCTCAAGCTGCAGGCCCAGATTCAGGGCGACAGCGTACGCGTGACGGGCGCCAAGCGCGACGACCTGCAGGCCGCCATGGCGCTGCTGCGCAAACAACTGCCCGACGTGCCCCTGTCGTTCGACAACTTCCGCGCCTGATGGGCATCGGCCGCTTGGCCGCCGGATTCGCTGGCCGTTGGCTGTGCGTTCTGGCGCTGACCCTGGTTGCCAGCGCATCCCGTGCGCAATCGGTGCAACTCGCTGGGCGCATGGGCGACCGGGCGCTGCTGGTCATCGATGGCCAGACCCGGACTCTGGCGATCGGCGCCAGTGCCGGGACCGTGCGCTTGAAGGGCTGGTCGGGTGATGAGGCCGATGTCGAGGTCAATGGGCAGATTCAGCGCTTGCGCATCGGTGGCCAACCCGCGCAGGTGGGCAAGGCGGCGCCTGGGCCAAGATCACGTGAAATCGTGCTGCCCATGGGCCCCGGCGGCCATTTCATGGCAGCAGGCGCCATCAACGGCAAAACCGTGCGCTTCATGGTCGACAGCGGCGCCACACTGGTGTCGCTGGGGCGTGACGAGGCCACCCGTCTGGGCCTGGACCTGAGCCAGGCGCGCACGGGCATGAGCCAGACGGCCAACGGCCCGGTGCCGGTGCAGATCGTGGTGCTCAATGCAGTGCGTGTCGGCGACGTTGAAGTCTTCAACGTCGGCGCTGCCGTGGTGGCCCAGCCCATGCCGTTCCTGCTGCTGGGCAACAGCTTTCTCAGCCGCTTTCAGATGCAGCAGCGCAACGACGAAATGCGCTTGCAGCTGCGCTGATGGTTTCGGGCCGCAGGCACCTCAGACCCTGCCATCTGTCGCGGCTTGTCCCAGCAGAGACAAGCATTTTCGAACGGTCGTGCTAAAACATCGGCTGCCTTTGCTTTTCGCCTGAAAGATCTGCGCATGGACCTGAATTTCACCGCCGAAGAAACCGCCTTTCGCCAGGATATCCGCCAGTGGGTGGCCAGCAACCTGCCGCAGGACATTGCCCACAAGGTGCGGCATGCGTTGCGCCTGAGTCGTGACGACATGCAGCGCTGGGCCAAGATCCTGGGCAAACAAGGCTGGCTGGGCTGGGGCTGGCCCAAGCAGTTTGGCGGTCCGGGCTGGAACGCCATCCAGAAACACCTGTTTGAAGAAGAATGTGCCCTGGCCTGCGCACCGCGTGTGGTGCCTTTTGGCCCGGTGATGGTGGCGCCGGTGATCATGGCCTTTGGCAATGCGGAACAGCAACATCGTTTCCTGCCCGGCATCGCCAGTGGCGAAGTCTGGTGGAGCCAGGGCTACAGCGAACCCGGTTCGGGCAGCGACCTGGCGTCGCTGAAGTGCAAGGCCGAACGCCGCGGTGACAAGTACATCGTCAACGGCCAGAAGACCTGGACCACGCTGGGCCAGTACGGCGAGTGGATCTTCTGCCTGGTACGAACCAGCGGCGAAGGCAAGCCGCAAACGGGCATCAGCTTCTTGCTGATCGACATGAAGACCCCAGGCATCACCGTGCGGCCCATCATCCTGATGGACGGCGAGCATGAGGTCAACGAGGTCTGGTTCGACAACGTGGAAGTGCCCGCCGAAAACTTGATCGGCGAAGAAAACAAGGGCTGGACCTACGCCAAGCACCTGCTGGCGCATGAACGCACCAACATCGCCGACGTCAACCGCGCCAAGCGCGAACTGGAGCGCCTGAAACGCATCGCCAAGGCCGAAGGGGTGTACGACGACGTGCGCTTCCGCGATCAGATCGCGCTGCTGGAAGTGGACGTGGTGGCGCTGGAGATGATGGTGCTGCGCGTGCTTTCCGCTGAAAAAAGCGGCAAGCAGAGCCTGGATGTGGCCGGTCTGCTGAAGATTCGCGGCAGCGAGATCCAGCAGCGTTACACCGAGCTGATGATGCTGGCCGCGGGCCCCATGACCCAGCCCTACATCTTCGAGGCCATGGAAGCGGGCTGGCAAGGTGATCTGGCCGTGCCCAGCGCCCTGCTGCCGCTGGCCGGCACCTATTTCAACTACCGCAAGACCACCATTTACGGCGGCAGCAACGAAGTGCAACGCAACATCGTCGCGCAGACGGTGCTGGGTTCTTGAACCAGGAACGGCAACACCATGGACTTTGATTTCACCGACGACCAGGAATCCCTGCGTGACGCCGTGCGGCGCTGGGTTGACAAGGGTTTCACTTTCGAGCGTCGCCATGCGCTGGCCAAGGCGGGCGGCGCCAGCCGAGCGGTCTACACCGAACTGGCCGAACTGGGCTTGTCCGGCCTGGTGATCCCCGAAGCCCATGGCGGCCTGGGGCTGGGCCCCGTGGACGCCATGGTGGTGTGCGAGGAACTGGGCCGTGGCCTGGTGAATGCGCCCTACGCCGCGGCCGCCTTGATGGCGCCGGCGCTGCTGGCGCTCGCACCGGCCGAACTGAAGACCTCGTGGTTGCCCGACATGGCTTCGGGCGGCAAGCTGGTGGTGCCGGCGCTGCAGGAGCGCGCTTCGCGTTACCGCTGGCACCACGTCAGCACCAAGGCCACGGGCAGCGGCGACGGCTGGCGGCTGAACGGCACCAAATGCGTGGTGCCAGCCGGTGACGAGGCCGATGCCTTCATCGTACCGGCGCGGGTGTCGGGCGCTGACAGCGACACCGCCGGCATCTCGCTGTTCCTGGTACTGCCGAGCGACGCCAAGGTTTCGGCCTACGCCACACAAGACGGCGCCCGGGCGGCCGATCTGCACCTGGCCAACAGCAAGGCCACGCTGATCGCTCACGAGGCCTTTGCCACCATCGAACACGCCGTCGACATTGGCGTGGCGGCGGTCTGCGCCGAGGCCGTGGGCCTGATGGACCGCCTGGTGGCCATCACCGTCGAGTACATGAACACCCGCAAGCAGTTCAATGCCACGCTGGCCAGCTTCCAGGCGCTGCGGCACCGCATGGCCGACGTCAAGATGCAGTTGGAGCTGGGCCGCTCGATGAGCTACTTTGCCAGCCTGAAACTGGACACGCTGCCCACCCAGCGCCGCCGCGCCATCAGCCAGGCACGCGTGCAGCTGGGGCAGAGCATGCGTTTTGTCGGACAGCAGTGCATCCAGTTGCACGGCGGCATCGCCTGCACCGACGAATACGTCGCCAGCCACTATTTCAAACGCCTGACGATGCTGGAAATGACGCTGGGCGACACCCTGCACCACCTGGGCGAGGTGTCGGCACGCATGCAGGACACGGCGGGCGTTTTTGCCTGACGGTGGCCGGGCAGCAGACTACACCGCACGGGTTGCCTGAGATCACCCCATGAACCGCCTGGCGCCCGGCGCGTTGACGGATGTCGCCGGACTGCTGTTGGGCCACGCGGCGGCTGTGGGCCGGCCCACAGGCTGCACCGTGGTGCTGTGCCCGCAGGGCGTGGTGTGCGGTGCCGCGGTTCGGGGCGGCGCCCCTGGCACGCGGGAAACCGACCTGCTGCGCCCTGAAAACACGGTGCAGCAGATTCACGCGGTGTTGCTCACGGGCGGCAGCGCCTTTGGCCTGGACGCTGCCGGCGGCGTGATGCGCTGGCTGGACGAGCGCGGCCATGGCCTGGCGGTGGGGCCTGCCCGTGTACCCATCGTGCCGGCTGCCGTGCTGTTTGACCTGTGGCTGGGCGACCCGCGCATCCGCCCCAACGCCGACACGGGCTACGCCGCCTGCGAAGCCGCCAGCGCGGCCGCGCCAGCCCAGGGCAAGGCTGGCGCCGGCCTGGGTGCGATGGTGGGCAAGCTGTTTGGTCCCACGCGCTGCAGTCCGGGCGGCATCGGCACTGCATCCTTGCGCCTGGGTGACATCACGGTGGCGGCGCTGGTGGCGGTGAATGCCGTGGGTGACGTGCTGGACCAGCACGGCACCGTGCTGGCCGGAGCACGGTCTGCTGATGGCAAAAGTCTGGTCAACACCACGCAGGCGCTGTTGGCCGGCGCAGGCCCTTCGCACATCATGGCCGGCATGGCCACCACCATCGGCGTCGTCGCCACCGACGCGGTTTTGAACAAGGCCCAGGCCACGCAACTGGCCAGCCTGGCGCATCACGGCCTGGCGCGTGCCGTGAACCCGCTGACCCCTCACGACGGCGACAGTTTTTTTGCGCTGGCCACGGGCGGCAGCGGCAAGTCGGGCGACCTGAGCGCGCTGGGTGCCCTGGCCGCAGAAGCCGTGACCTTGGCGATTCGGAACGCGGTGATCGCTGCGGCGACCTGAAACGACCGTCCGGCCGGCAAGGTACTTGGCACGCCTGGCCTTGATGGACGCCGACCTTCGTAGCCCTGGCCCGACGGGTTTCGCGCCGCCAACGCGAGCAGAACACCAGCCCGTCAATGCGACACTGCGACCATGCGTCTTGCACAAATTCTCTTCAAGCAAGGTTTCGGCAGTCGCCGCCAAGTGTCGCAGCTGATCCATGCCGGGCAGGTGCAGCACGCGGACTCGGTCTTGTCCGACCCGGATACCGAGCTGGAAACAACGGGATTGGTGTTGCATGTGCAGGGCCAGGCTTGGCCCTTCCATGCACAACTGCTGCTGGCGCTGCACAAACCCGCCGGCTACGAGTGCTCGCAGGAGCCGCAGCACCACCCCAGCGTGATGTCGCTGCTGCCGGCCCATTTCATCGCCCGCGGCCTGCAGCCGGTGGGCCGCCTGGATCAGGACACCACGGGCCTGT
>JAHECB010000025.1:19433-27195 GCA_024641925.1 Betaproteobacteria bacterium | reverse complement strand
GACGTCGTAGCCATCGTCGGCCAGCGTCGGGCCGGGCGCACGCAGCCGGTCGTTCAGGGTGTTGCGCAACCAGTCTTTCTGGGTATCGCCCTCCGTGGCCTCGACGTACTGAAACCGTTTGCCCCGCGAGCCCGCGCGGCGCACCGGCAACGGCCAGTTGGTCTGGCCGGTCTGCAAGTCGCTGCCCACGCCCACGTCGACGCTGATGGCGCCCCGACCGAGGTCAAAACTCACCGGTGTGGGCCCATCGTCCCGGTCCAGACTGGCAGGGGAATGCGCCCGCGGAATGTGCAAGGTCTTGGGGTAGATGTTGAGCGGCTTGTTCCAGATGAAGGGCAGGGCATCGTCTTCGCTGAGGCCTTGGGGTGTGACCGGCGCGTCCCCGTTGTCGGGTGACAGCGCCTGCAACATCAGGGCTTCGTCGTCCACCTTGGCCGCGGCAGCCAGCGGGTCGGCCGCCGACGCGGCGGCCAATGCGGGTGCCGCAGCGGTGGGGTCAACGCCGCTGGGGTCTGCCAAGGCACCGATGCTGCCGAAGTGCAGCGACGGCTTGGCGTCCGAGCTGATCTGCAGCCCGCCCTGCCAGCCGATGCCCAGTTGCTCATCGAACAAGTTCCAGTGTTTGCGCCAGACCTCGAAGCCCACCAGGTTGATCGCCGCGCCTGCGGTGCCTTGCGCGGCCAACGACGCCCGGGCGGCCAGGCGCGAATCCGATTCAAACTGCCAGCGCCGGGTCTTCTGGTTGTAGCGCAGCACGACCCGGGCATCCAGCGCGGCCTTCGCCTCGGCGTGCGCCTTCAGGTCGATGTCACCTTCGACGGAGGCGACACTGAACACGCCCAGGTAGTCGGCAACCACCTTGATCTTCCCCTTGGCATTGACCGAGGGCTTGATGGCGGCCCCGAAGCTGAGCCTGGCCGAGCCCTCCAGCGTGTCGGTGTCGATGCGACGGGCCATGCAGATGTCACGCAGCCGCGCGTCGCTCCAGCCGCCGGCCAGCAACCCGGTCAGGGACGCGCCGGCTTCAGCGTGGGCGTCAATGAAGCCCAGAAAACCCAGGGGCACGCGGCCAAAGGTCCAGTTGGTCTTGCTGTCCCAGGGGGGAAATAACGCCAGCTTGAAGCTGTGTTTTGCAAACAGCACCTGGTCCGGCAGCGACAACAGGCAGCCGGCGTGTTTTTTCCCCACGCCCACGTTCACCTGTTCCACCACGTCGATGGTGACCCGATCCTGGCCGCGCAGCAGTGACGCCGGATGACGCCCGCCGGCCGGTACACGGTAGCGAAAGCGAAAGATCTCGCCCTTGTCCGCCAGCGCGTCGACCTTGAACTCCACGTCCTTGCCATGCGGGATCACCCGGGCGACGTGGGTGCCCAGCGGCGCGTCTTCGCTGTCGAGCTCGTACAAGTGATCGCCGCGGCCGGTCTTGAGGATGACCAGGCCGTCGGTCTTAGCAATCACGATGCGCATCACCTGGCCTGTGGCCGGATCCTCGAGCATTGCGGCTTCGTCAGACGCCGCCGTATCCGGGGCCGGCTCGGTGGATGCCACCGGCCCCGCAGGCCCAGGGGGCTCGCGGGGTTCGGTCTGCTCGGCCTGCGGGTCATCGTCGCACTGCACCAAGGGCTGCCCCAGACCCTGCTGTTGCAGCACATGCGTCAGCTCGTGTGCGATCAGGGCCTGGCCGGCAGGGGTGCTGGGCTGGTACCGCCCGCTGGCGAAGGCCAGATTCGACCCCGCCGTGAACGCACGGGCCCCCAGACGCGTCGCGCCCTGGGCGGCAGCCGCACCCTGATGCACCCTGACCTGGGCAAAGTCAGCGCCAAACCGGCCTTCCATGGCTTGTCGAACGCCGGCGTGCAGCGGCTCGCCACCGCTGAGCGTGCGCGCCACCGCCAACCGATGGCCGTGTTCAGGGGCCACGCCCAACTGGCGTGCGGTCGAGACCTGCGGTGGCCCGCCCGGCCCGGGCGAGATGACACGGGCTGTAGCCGCATGGGCCTCGGCCTCCAGCCTCTGTCGTCCGGCATCCGGTGCGGCGCGCAAGCTGAAAGGGCCTTGGCCAGGCCGGATCTGCACCGCCTGGTGCGACGACTGCACGGGGGCTTTCACAGCACGAGCGCCCATCATGGCGCCCCCCGCCCACCTGGGGCACCCTGCGTCAGCACCGCCTGCACCAGGGCGCCGGCAGCCTGGCGGGCGTACCCGGACAGGCCGGCGTCTGGCGCCACCACAGCCAGAGGTGGCGGATTCAATCGGGCGCGATCTGGCAGCGCCTGCCAGGCCTGCACGCTGTCGGGTGCCTGCGCAGCGTCCAGCAGCCGTTGCTGAAGGGCCTGCTGGAAATGCCGCACGAAGCTGTCGCGCTCGTGGGCGGGCACGCCCTTCAGCACCAGCCGGTCGATATGCAGTCGCAGCACCGTCATGACAAGCCCCTTGCCAGGGCGTCGCCCTGACCACGCTCATGTTTGCTGGCTTCCATCTGCGCGGCCTGGGCCAGGTGGGTCATGGCCAGCAGTCGGCCGTCCTGCGCCGACAGAAACGCGGCATTGATCACCATGTTGCGGATCTGCGCGCCCGACGCCTGAACCCGTGCCAGGCGCGCGAGGTCGAGTTCGGCTACCGGCAGGTTTTCAGGGAAGGCACCCCGCCACATCGCTTCGCGCTGCACCTGATCGGGGAAGGGAAAATGCACCACAAAACGAAGCCGCCGCACAAACGCCGGATCCAATGCGCCGCGCAGGTTGGTGGTCAGCACCGCCAGACCCTGGTAGCTCTCCATGCGCTGCAGCAGGTAGCTGACCTCGAGGTTGGCATAGCGGTCGTGGCTGTCGCGCACCTCGCTGCGTTTGCCAAACAAGGCGTCGGCCTCGTCGAACAACAGCACCGCACCCGAAGCTTCGGCAACGTCGAACACGCGTCCCAGGTTCTTCTCGGTCTCGCCGATGTACTTGCTGACCAGGCAGGCCAGGTCAATGCGGTAGAGGTCCAGGTCCAGTTCATTCGCCAGCACTTCACAGGCCAGGGTCTTGCCGACACCGCTGTCCCCGTGAAACAGCGCACTGATGCCCAGGCCCCGCGAACCCGAAGGGCCCAGACCCCAGCGGGTGTAGACCTGCTGGCGCTGGCGCACCTGGGCCACCAGTCGGTGCAGCTGCTCGAGCTGGGCCGGCGGCAGCACCAGGTCGGCCCAATCGGCGTCGGTGTCGATGCGCTGCGCCAGACCGTCCAGGCCGGCGCGCGCCAGCTGGCGGCATTCGTGCCACAGCGACCCGCTGTCCAGCGCGGCCAGTGCGGGCGCATGACGCGCGATGGCTGCCGCGCTGAAGCGAAACTGGCTGGCGATGGCAGCGACTTCGTCGATCCAGCCGGCCCTGGCCGCAGCCGGTTCGGCCAGCGCTTGACGCCAC
Organism: Betaproteobacteria bacterium; assembly: GCA_024641925.1. Classification (GTDB taxonomy): domain Bacteria; phylum Pseudomonadota; class Gammaproteobacteria; order Burkholderiales; family Burkholderiaceae_C; genus Rubrivivax. Next base: position 23,785 of record JAHECB010000025.1, on the reverse strand, counting down.
AACGCGGCCTGCTCGGGTGCCGATGGCAGGTTGACGCAGCCGCGCGCGCTCACCTGCAGTTGCCCGCAGGCCAGCGGCTCGCGGGAACCCACCAGGATCAGGCCGTCCAGCCTTCGGACCAAGCCGATCAGCGACGACACGGCAGCGGCGCTGTCGTCACTCCATTCGATCATCAAGGCCGCCGGCATCAGCGCCAGTTCGCGCTGTAGCAACGTGGCCAGCAGGTCCAGGCCATCGGGCGTCGTGGGCCACTGCGATGGGTCCAGCAACAGCAACACCAGCTGACCCCGCTGTGCCAAGTGTGCCGCCACGTCAAGACGGGCTTCTGCGTCGTTGCCATGCAGGTTCAGCACAACCGGCGACGCAACGTTTTCAGCGCGGCGCGACAGCATGTCGGCCACTGCAACATGGCTGGGCGCCAGCAGACGCGGCGCATCGGCCACACGCAGCAGCGGTGCCAGGCGGGCGTCCAGGTGGTTCACGCCGGCCAGGTAATGCAATATGCGTTCGTCGATGCGAATTGGCGCCTGCGTGGGGCTCTGGCCGTCCAGTTCGATCAGCCGCCAGGCCCGCAACGGCGACATCGGCGACAGCGCGCTCCAATGCGCGCCGTCCAACACCGTCAGCGCCACGCCAAAATTCAGCTGGGGCAGCCGCTGTGCCAGGCTGCCGTCCATGTCCCGACCGGCGGCCAGCAGCAACACCCCAAGCTCAAAGTCACTGAGCCCGAAGACCGTGCCCAGCTGGACCAGGGCTGGCGCCTGCTGGTGTTCATCGGCGGGCGCGGTGCTGGATTTGGTGTTGGCGATGCCGTTTTCATCGCCGGTCTGCCCCAGCCGCTGACGCAGGCGCGCGAACGCAGCCACCAGCAGGCGCTGGTTGACGTCGACCCAGTGGGGTGCCGGGTTCAGATCCGGGCGGACTTCGGGCGCGTTCATGCCGGCAGCGAGATGCGGTGGTCAAAGAACACGGGCGGCACCGCAGCACGGTTGACGACCACACTCTCGATGCCGTCGACCGTGATGCGCAGCAGCGGTGTGGCGCCGGCGGGCGGGGCGTTGGCGAAGCTGAAGTCCAGCTGTGCGGTGTCGGCCGCAAACGGTGCCGCCGCGGCCTCCAGGCTGCCCATCAGCAGGCTGACCGACTGACCGGCGCGCACCTCGGGCTGCACGCCCAGGGTCAGGCTCAGCACGTTCTGCGGGCTGCGGCTGATGGCCAGCGGCGGCAGCGAGGTGATGGCTGGCGCCAGCGCCAGCGGCAGCGCGTTGCTGGTGCGCGGGCGCAATTCGCCAGCGCGCCGCACCCGCAGCTCCACACGGTAAAGGCCCACCGGCAGGGCCGCGGGCAGCACGGGCAGCAGGGCGTCAACGGTGGCTTCTTCGGCACTGTCGGCCAACGGCACTTCCTGCACCAGGCCGAAGCGGTCGCTGCGCAGCACCAGCACACGCTGCGTGCCGGCCAGGTGGTGGCCTTGCAGGCGCAGGGTGTCGCCCAGCCTTGCCACGGACGGTGTGCCATGCGCCAGCACCACGGCGGATTCCAGCGTAGGGAAGGGCGGCACCAGGCCGGGCGTGACGATCACGCCCTGGTCCAGTTCGCCGCGGCGCAGCACCGGCAGCGTGGCCCGCTTGGGCAGCGCACGTTCGATCAGCACCACCGACACCTGGAACGCCACCGTGGGCCGGTAACGCGCCTGCAGCGCCGACCACAGGCGCGACATTTCCTCGCCGTTCATCGCCGTCGTGGTGATCTTCAGCAGTTCCACCTGCTCGGCCAGGTCGGCGCTGCGCAGTGCCTGGAACACCGACGGCAGCAGCGCCGTGCTGACCGGCGACGGTGTCAGCGCGGCGCGGATGCGGGCGCGCGGCAGGATGGGCGTTTCGTGCAGCAGCTGACAGGCGTAACCCAGCAGCACCTCGGCCTGCAGCTCGTCGAAGCCGTAGGCGCTGAGCAGGTAATGCAGGTCCAGCGCCAGCGGCGGGTTGCCGGTGCGGGCGCCGCGTGTGTCGCGCGACGGCAGGTCGACGTTGCGCCAGGCGGCGTTGGGGCTGACCTGGTGCAGGAACAGGTTCAGGCGCGGCACGGCGCCGGTGCCGTCCAGTGGCACGGTGTCGGGCGGCATGGATGTGACCAGTACACCGGCACCCAGCGCGTCGGTGATCTGGTGCTCAATCAGGCTGGTGTCCAGCAGGTCCTTCAGCACCGCGGTGACGCCCGCCAGGGCCAGGGCGTTGCTCATGTCGGCCTGCCCCGCGGCGGGCCGCCGCGCAGGTAGTCGGCCAGGCTGATGGGTTCGCTGGTGGCGCGGCGCGGCGGCGTGCGCGAAGGCGCGTTGGGCGGCACGGCGGTGAGTTCAACGCGGCCGATGCTGACATGCACTTCGGTGGGCTGCGCCGCCTCGCGCGATGGCGTTTTCGCCGCAGCGGCAGCGCGGGCTTCGCCGGGGGACAGCAACAAACGCGGTAGGCCTTGTGTTGGCATCAGCCGTGCGGGCCATTCGACACCGCCGGCCGCGCCCGGATCGGCCGCCGCAGCCGCTGGCGGCGTCGCCTGCCCATGCGGCCTGCGTCCAGACCCCTGGTGTGGCGTTGAGGCGTGCAGCGTCGTGGTCGGCGTGGGTCGACCCTCGTCGCTCGGCCGCTGCAGCGACGTCATCTGTTCATCAGGCGCGTCCAAGGCTGTCGATTCAATTGGTGCGGGGCTCGTGTAAGAACCAGACTCCGCAGCGTCTACTGGCAACAGCGCCTGTGAGGTCTTGGCCTGCCGACGCTGGACGAACTCTTCAGCCAGACCAGGCCACAACGCTACGGGTGGCGCGGCTGACGGCAATCCACCATCTGGATGCCCCTCGTGTCTGGCCTGGGCATCGGCATCGACCTGCCGCCGGCCCTCCACCGCGAACTGCATGTGGCCAGGGCGCTGTGGTCGCAACAACGACGCCTGGCCCAATGCCCGCGCCGCCAGTTGTCGCAGCAGTCCCGTGCTCATGTCCGTCCGCGCACCCACGGCGTCCCAGTGAAACGGTTGCGGCCATCGCTCATGCCAACACCTGCTGCAGGTAAAGCTGTCGGCGCGCCGGTGTCAGGGTCAGGACCTGCTCCTCCGACCAGCCGTAGGCCGATGCCAGCACATGCACCTGCGCAATGGCGTCTTTTGCACGGTCGGCCAGTTCTGCCCACAACGCTGCGGCAATGTCCAGCTCGGCCGGCCAGACATGCCCGCACTGTTCACAGCAGGCTTGCAAAGTGACATGCGCCAGGGGGTCGGTCGCGTCCAGGGCGGCCTCGATCGTGGCGCGCTGTTCAGGCGACCAGTTGGTCGTCGGTGGCCCCGCCAGGGCCAAACGGTTCAGCAGCATGTTCGCCGCCGATTCCACGTCGGGCGCGCCAGCCGCCAGCGCCGCCAGATCGCGTGTGGTGACCAGGCGAAAGCGGGCGCCTGCAGCTTCGACCACCGTGGCGTCGGCCGGACCATCCGGCATGCCGGCGTCGCCAGCCGGGCTGCTGCGCAGCAGCGCCTGCAGGTCCACCGACAAGTTCATGGACTGCCCGCAGGCGGGGCAGGCCTGCACGGCGTCAAGGCGTGGACCGAACCAGTCGCAGCGCAGTGCCAGCAGCCGGGCGTCACGCCGGCCCAGCGGCTGGTCGGCCCAGTTCACGCCAGGTTCGGCCGCGGCCACCAGCAGCAGGGCACGGTCAAGCGGGTGGCGAGTGGCGCCCTCGTCGTAAAGCGCCAGGCAGTCGCGGTCGCTGGGGGTCATGGCTCACGATCGGCGTACAAGCAGTCCATCGGCGGTCCACAAAAGGCCCGGCTTCAGGCAGGCTCGGTGAAGCTGGGCTCGGCCGGTTCGGCCACGTCGTAATCACGTTCCCAGCCTTCGTTTTCCAGCTTGATGGTCTGGATCAGCACCGCGTTGGCGTTGGCGTCCAGGTCGGCCTGGGCCTGGAATTCACTGACCCAGCAGCGGTACACCTTGTAGGCCAGCACCACCTGCCCGGACTCGTTGTAGACCTCGATGATGAGGTCCTTGCGGAAGTCCTTCAGCGAGACCTCGGCGCCCAGGCCCGAACCGAAATTCCAGACCTTGTTGGCCCACTTCTCGAACTCGGTGTCGTGCGTGACACCGCGCTCCAGCGTGATGGCCTCGAACTTGGTGCGGCCGGGGCTTTTGCGGCTGCTGCTGGGGTCGCCGCCTTCGCGGTGTTCCACCACCTCGGTGCTGCGTTTCAGCGCCGCTACCTTGGCCACGCCGGCCACGTAGCGACCGTCCCATTTGACCCTGAACTTGAAGTTCTTGTAGGGGTCGAAACGCTGGGTGTTGACGGAAAACTGGGCCATGGTGTGCGCTCCTT
>JAHECB010000025.1:9854-19423 GCA_024641925.1 Betaproteobacteria bacterium | reverse complement strand
CGGCGATCTGCTGCAAGCGGATGACCACAAACTCGGCCGGCTTCAGCGGCGCAAAGCCGATCACGATGTTGACGATGCCCAGGTCGATGTCGTTCTGGGTGGTGGTCTCACTGTCGCACTTGACGAAGTAGGCTTCGCGTGGCGTGCGGCCCTGGAAGGCGCCCTGGCGGAACAGGTTCTGCATGAAGGCGCCCAGATTCAGGCGGATCTGCGACCACAGCGGCTCGTCGTTGGGCTCAAACACCACCCACTGCGTGCCGCGGAACAGGCTTTCTTCGAGAAACAGCGCCATGCGCCGCACCGGCAGGTATTTCCACTCCGAAGCCAGCGCGTCGGCGCCCACCAAGGTGCGTGAGCCCCAGACCACACGGCCGTAGATGGGAAATTCGCGCAATGCGTTGACACCACGTGGGTTGAGATCGCCACTTTCGCCGTCGGTGAGTCGGACCGCCAGCGCGGGCACGCCGGTGAACGCAGCCTCCACGCCGGCTGGCGCTTTCCAGACCCCGCGCCCGGCGTCGGTGCGCGCGATGATGCCGGCCACGGCGCCGCTGGGCGCAAACACCTGCAGCGCGTTGTTGCGCAACGGATTGGGCGCGCGCAGGCGCGGATAAAACAGCGCCACGTTGGCGTCGCGGCCGATGGCGTCAGCGTGCAGGATGGCGTCGTCCACCGTCTGCACCATTTCGGGTGTGTCGGCCAGCAGCATGGCGCGGCGGCGCCGGCAGTAGGCGACGGCTTCGCCCAGGTCGCCGGCCTGCACGTCCACGCCGGGCGCATAAGGCGGAATCACCAGCAGGTTGAACAGGTCGGTATTGTCCAGCGCGAAGATGCCTTGGCGCGCGCCGGCCAGGGCGGGGTCGGTGATGTGGCTGGCGTCCACCGGGCCACCGTCTGGCGTGCCGCCTGCCGTCAACACCGTGGCGGTGGTGACCTCTGCGGGGCGGGCCGCGTTGTCGGCCATCGTGGCGCGCACCAGGGCGCTGTTGCGCAGCACACGCACCACCTGGCGGGGGTGCGCGGGGTCGCTGCTCAAACCGAAGTACACCTCGCGCAGGTCGGTGACGCGGTCGCGCACAGTCAGGTTGAACAGCGGCGCCGCCAGCACACCACCCATGCCATCGGCGTGGTCGATGAGCACCTCGATCTCCTCACCCCAACTGCCCGGGTTGGCGGCGTCCAGCGTCAACGCATCGAAGGTGCCGCTGGCGGCGGACTCGGTGCCGTCGCCCACCCGCACCACCAGCGCTTCACCGCCGCCGTTCTGAAAATACTGCGCCACGGCAAACGACATCGGCGCGTCGTTCCACAGCCCGCCGAAGGTGCGCTCGTAGTCGGCAAAACTGCGCAGGCGCACGGGTGACCGGCCTTCGGCGTCGTTGTCCATAGGGCCGCGGCGCGCGCGTCCCACAAAGGCGGTGATCGACGTGGCCACGCCGGTGATGGTGCGCACCGCACTGCGCACCTCTTCGATGTACACACCGGGATAGTTCAGCACAGCAGGCATAACACCCTCCTTGGCGGCTTGCGTCAGGCGACGGTGGCAACCACATCGCCCAGACAGCCGTTTTTAGGTGCTGGCCCGCGTCGTCACAACCCCTACCCCTTGGGGGGCAGCTCGCCAACCGCGCTGCGGGCGCCATCGCGCAGGGCGCAGCTCGCAAGGTGAATCGCGCACGCGCACGCGACGGGTTGCCGTTGACGCGACCCGAGCGCGCATTGCCGCAATCGTGTTGTCAGTTGACGGTTTTCACCGGCGTGCCCACAGCCGGCGCGGCTTGTTCGCTGCCGTACAGGCCATTGATCAAGCGCAGCTGCGCTTCATTGACGCCTGCGCTGCGGCGCGCCAGTTCGGCAAAGCCGCCACGTGGCATGGTGGTCAGGCGCAGGCTCAAGGCGCGGGCAGCCGCACGATCGGCAGGTGTCAGCGCGCGCATCGACGCCTCTGCCTGCGCCATGCCGGTGGCATAACGCTGGGCGGTCGCCGCGTCCTTGGCGGCGTACTGCAGCAGGTAGTTGCGATTGCCCGGCCCGGTGACCACCGACAGACGCACCGGCTGTGTCTGGCCCTGGGCATTGCGCGTGGTGCCGAGAAAAAAGGTCAAGGGCAGGCCGTTGACGCTGCGCCGCTCGGCCTTGCCGTCAATGGGCTTGGCGACATTGCGGATGATTTCTTCGTGGGTGCTGCCGGCCTTGGGCGGCACCAGGCGCACGATCAGGCCAGCGTCGTTACTGCCATTGACCACGGTGATGGCTTCCGGCGAGTTGCGCACCGTCCAGCCCGCTGGCGCGGTCAACGCAATGTCCAGGTCCTCGTGGTAGAAATCCTGCCCCCGCACCACGCCTTGTTCGCGGCTGTCGCCAAAGGGCATGCCTTCTATGGCGCGCAGGTAACGTGCGCGCTGGTCGTCACCGTAGCGACCCTGGTAGCCAGCAGCCACCCGCTTGATGTCGGCCAGGCGCTGGTCGTTGCTGGGGTGCGAAGCCAGGTAGTTGTTGCCACTGCCCACTGCCTTGCCCTGTGCGCGGGCCTGATCGATGCTGTATTGCTCTTGCCGCTTCAGCACCGCAATCACGTCGACCATGTTGTTCGGGTTGTACTGGTTGCGCGCCAGGTATTCGGCACCCAGCTGGTCGGCCTGGGTTTCCTGGTCGCGGCTGTACCGCGCCACATAACCGGCGGCGGCCGACTGCGCCGCCTGGCCCAGGCCCTGTGCCGCGCCGCTGACACCCTGGCTTTCCAGCAGCACGCCCAGCACTGTGGCGGCCATGGCGCCGATGCCGGCGTTTTGCTGGCGCGTGGCACGCTGCGCACCATGCCGCGCGGTGACGTGGCCGATCTCGTGCCCGATGACACCGGCCAGCTCCGCCTCGCTGTCCAGGTAGGCCATGATGCCGCGCGTGATGTACACATAACCGCCGGGCAAGGCAAAAGCATTGACCTCGGGACTGTCCAGCACCGTGAAGGTCCACTTCAGGTTGGCACGGTGCGACTGCGCGGCCAGGCGCTGGCCGATGTTGTTGACATAGCTTTGCAGCTGCGGGTCTTTCAGCACACCGTATTCCTGCAGCACCTGCTGGTGTGCCTTGGCACCTTCGGCGATTTCGGCCTGCTCGTCCATGACCGTGCGTTCGGTCTTGCCGGTGACGGGGTTGACGACCTTGGTGCCGCAAGCGGTCAGCATCAGCAAGGCGGTGGTAGTGGCAATCAGGCGGGGCCAGCGGCGGGTCTGCATAAGTTCTCCAGGCGATCCAACAACAAGTGACCGCAGTTTGCCTGCATTCGCAACAGGGGCACCGGTCGGACGGATGGTCGCCGCGGCTTGCACGGCCCTGGCAGCCCCGGTGCCGCGACGAACTCACGTCGTTTCAGCCGACGGCGGGCCGGGACTTGCCCTGTCGACCCACACTCTCCAGCGCGGCGTAGGCAGTGGCGCGGATGCACCTCGTGCTGGCCGCACCGGCCAGAACGACGTGGCTGGCACCGAGGCGCGCCAGTTCCGCATCGAGCGTGGTGTCTTCGAACGACGAGTTGTAGCGCTTGTGCACGCGTGTTTCGCCGTCGCCTGGCCGCAGTTCGGGCACCCATTGCCAGGCCGCACTGCCGGTGGGCAACTCGTGGTCGCTGGTGTGCTGCACCCACAGCACGGGTGTGCCGGCTGCGCGCGCCCGCTGCACCGCAGCCGCCACCCGGGCCACCGCACGGGGTGCTTCCCAGGCGTCGGCCATCACGCCCACCTGCACGTCAACGACGAGCAGAACCTTCACGTTGCCTTCACGCACGGTGGCCATGTTGATCTCCTTTTGGGCTGGCGGTGTCAGGGTGTCAGCGACTTGACCGGCAGGCCCAGGTGGTCAGCGATGAACGCCAGCATGTCGCTGCGCTCTTCGATGATCTTGCTGGTGCGCTAGAAACGGAGTTGCGACAGATTGTGCTGTTCACGGGCCTGCCGTGCGGCCGATACTCCAGGCCATGCCCCATCACGCCCGCGTCGGCCTGCGCAGCTTCGTTTTTGAAGACCTGCGCACCCTGCTTGCCAAGGCGTCACCGCTGCGCAGCGGTGACCAGCTGGCCGGCGTGGCCGCCGACAGCGCCGCCGAACGTGTCGCCGCCTGCCTGGCGCTGTCCGACGTGCCACTGCAGCACTTCTTGCACGAAGCGCTGGCGCCCTACGAGGCCGACGAGGTGACCCGCCTCATCGTCGACAGCCATGATGCGGCTGCGTTGACGCCCGTGGCGCACCTGACCGTGGGCGCCTTTCGCGACTGGCTGCTGTCTGACGCGGCCGACACCGCAGCGCTGACCGCTTTGGCCCCGGGCCTGACGCCCGAGATGGTGGCCGCGGTGAGCAAGTTGATGCGCAATCAGGACCTGATGGCGGTGGCCAGGAAGGTCAAGGTCATCACGCAGTTTCGCAACACGCTGGGCCTGCCCGGGCATCTGGCGGTGCGCCTGCAGCCCAACCACCCCACCGACAGCCCGGCCGGTATCGTTGCCAGCATCCTGGACGGCCTGATGTACGGCGCCGGCGACGCCGTCATCGGCATCAACCCGGCTGCCGACAGCGTGCCGGCCCTGGTGGGCCTGCTGCACTTGCTGGATGACATCGTGCAGCAGCACGACGTACCCACGCAGACCTGTGTGCTCACGCACGTCACCAACACGCTGCAGGCCATCGAACTGGGCGCGCCGGTGGATCTGGTGTTCCAGTCCGTGGCCGGCACCGAAAGCGCCAACCACAGCTTTGGCGTCAGCCTGGCTTTGCTGGACGAGGCACACGCCGCGGCGCAGTCATTGGCCCGCGGCACCTTGGGCAACCACTGCATGTACTTCGAGACCGGGCAGGGCAGCGCGCTCAGTGCCGGCGCGCACCACGGCGTGGACCAGCAGACGCTGGAGGCCCGCGCCTATGCCGTGGCGCGGCGCTACCGACCGCTGCTGGTGAACACGGTGGTGGGTTTCATCGGGCCCGAATACCTTTTTGACGGCAAGCAAATCGTGCGCGCCGGGCTGGAGGACCACTTCTGCGGCAAGCTGCTGGGCCTGCCCATGGGCTGCGACGTCTGCTACACCAACCATGCCGAAGCCGACCAGGACGACATGGACAACCTGCTGGTGCTGCTGGCCGCCAGCGGCCTGAATTTTGTGATGGGCGTGCCCGGCGCCGACGACGTGATGTTGAACTACCAGAGCACCAGTTTTCACGACGCGCTGTTTGTGCGCCGGCTGCTGGGCCTGAAGCGTGCGCCGGAATTTGAAGCCTGGCTGCAACGCATGGGCATCACCAACGTGCAGGGTGACCTGCTGCCCGCCGGTGGCGCCAAGGCGCTGCAGAACAGCCTGCAAAAGCAGTTGCTGCGATGAACAAACCTGTACGGCCCCCACCCGACCCCTGGGCCGCGCTGCGCCAGTACACGCCCGCGCGCATTGGCCTGGGCCGCAGCGGCCACAGCCTGCCCACGGCCGAGGTGCTGGCCTTTGCAGCGGCGCACGCGTTGGCCCGCGACGCCGTGCACACCCCGCTGGACACGGTTGCACTGTGTGCCAAGCTTCAGGCCGACGGCTGGGCCACACACACCTTGGCCAGCCGTGCGCCCGACCGCGCCACCTACCTGCGTCGGCCCGACCTGGGACGGCGGCTGCATGCGGCCAGTGCCGACACGCTTTCCGCGGCCGCAGGCCGTGTACACGACCTGACCCTGGTCTTGGCCGACGGCTTGTCGGCGCAGGCCGCACAAGCCCATGGCCCCGCCGTGTTGCAGCAGCTGCGACGGGCCCTGGCCGACACCGTGACACTGTCGCCGGTGTGGGTTGCCACCCAGGCCCGCGTGGCGCTGGCCGACGAGATCGGCGCGCTGAGCGGCGCCCGGGCCGTGTTGATCCTGCTGGGCGAACGCCCTGGCCTGAGTTCACCCGATAGCCTGGGCGCGTACCTGACCTTTGCGCCACGCCTGGGCCGCATTGACGCCGAACGCAACTGCGTCAGCAACATCCGCCCCACGGGCCTGAACGCGGCGGCTGCAGCGGCGCGTATCGCCTGGCTGGTGCAAGAGGCCTTGCGGCGCCGGCTCAGCGGCGTGCAGCTGAAGGACAACAGCGACATCCCCAGCCTGGGTGAACAAGCTCCAAAAACCGGTTGACCTCATCCGACCGGCCCGGTTCAGCGTCGAAAAGCCGCGGGCGCCCCCCACAATGCCCTCATGTCCATGAAAGTGCTTCAGGTGTGTACAGGCCAGGCCCGCGCCACGCAGATCTCGGGCCGCAGGGTGATGACGGCCATCTGCAAGACGCCGGTGGCCGGCCCGGTGGCGGTGGGCCCCTTGGGCCTGGCCGGCGACGAACAGGCTGACCTGACGGTGCACGGTGGCCTGTCCAAGGCCGTGTATGCCTACCCGTCTGAACACCTGCCCTTTTGGCAGACGGTGCGCGCGCAAGCCCGGGTGGGCGGCTGGGAAGAGGCTGTGCCCGCTGGTCTGATGGGCGAAAACCTGCTGCTGCAAGGCATTCTGGAGAAGCAGCTCTGGGTGGGCGACCGCCTGGTGCTGCCGCAGTGCACGCTGGTGGTCAGCGAACCGCGTCTGCCGTGTTTCAAGTTTGGCGCCGCCATGGGTTTTGCCCAGGCGGTGAAGCTGATGGCGCAGTCGGGCTTCTGCGGCAGTTACCTGGCGGTGTTGCACGACGGGTTTGTGCAGGCGGGGGACCCGATTGAGCTGCAGCCCGGCCCGCGCGAGGTCAGCGTGCCGGAGTTGTTTCGCGCCCGCGTGCGGGCTTGATCGGCCGTCAGGCCGCGGTCTTGCGACGCGCCAGCCGGCGCTGCTCCCATCGGTACAGTGGCACGGTCAGCGTCAGCACCGAAACGTAGCGTGCCAGCTGAAACACCGTCACCACCGGTACCCCCAGCTGCAGCACCTTGGCGGTGATGCACATCTCGGCAATGCCGCCGGGCGAGGTGCCCAGCACCAGCGTGGCCGCCGGCTGGCCGCTGATCTGCGACAGCAGCATGCCAAACACGGCCGATACGGCGATCATGGCCAAGGTGCCCAAAGCCACGTTCATCAGCCAGCGTGGTGCGGCACGGCCGAAGTCCGGCGTGAAACGGCTGCCCAGGCCGACGCCGATGAACAACTGCCCGGCGTTGGTGGCGGCCTTGGGCAAGGCCGACAACTCCCAGCCGCTGCCGGCCAGCACGGCGGTGGTCAGCAGCGAGCCCAGGACCCAGGGGTTGGGGCCGCCCACACGCCACAGGGACAACACGCCCAAGCCGCTGGCCAGCAGCAGTACCAGCAGTCCCTGGGGCCGGATGTCGCGAGTGACCACGGCACTGACATCGCTGCCGTGCACCCCGGACACTTGCATCACCACCGGCACCAGCACCACCACCAGCAGCACACGCAGTGAATGTGCTGCCGCCACGCGGTCCACGCTGGCCTGGTGGCGCTCGGCCAGCAAGGTCATTTCCGAAGCACCGCCGATGGCGGACGAAAAAAAGGCCGTGGTGCTGTCAATGCCGGGCGTGCGCTGCAAGAAGCGGTAAAAGCCATAGCCCACCAGCAGCGCCCAGCCCACCCCGGCCACGACCGCGCCAGCCATGGGCAACAACAGCCCCACCACCTGCGGCGTGAAGTACAGGCCCAGGGCCACGCCGATCAGCCATAGCCCAGCGTTGCGCAACACGGGTGATGCCGCCACCGGTACACCGCTCACGCCACAGGCTGCCGTGATCAGCAGCGGCCCGATCATCCACGGCAGCGGCACTTTCAAGGCCTGGCACAACAACGCTGCGGGCAGGGCCAGCAGCAAGGTCAACGCAACGCGGCGTGGTGGCAGATTCAAGAGCGGACTTCGCGCCGGGCGGCGCGAACCCTGTGGTGTCTCAGGCCCCGGCTGCTTGCGCTTGCAGCGCCGGGTAGTCGGTGTAGCCCTCGGCGCCGCCACCGTACAAGTGCGCGGTGTCCAGCGCATTCAGCTCGGCAGCTTCGCGTAGGCGCCAGCCCAGGTCGGGGTTGGCGATGAAGGGCCGACCAAAGGCCACCAGGTCGGCGTCGCCCGCGGCCACTGCGGCCTGCGCCGTGGCGGCGGTGTAACCGTTGTTGACCATCCAGGCGCCTTTGAAGTGGGTGCGCAGGGCGGCGTAGTCAAAAGGCAAAAAGTCACGTTTGCCCCCGGTCTGGCCTTCGATCAGGTGCAGGTAGGCCAGGTTCAGCGGCGCCAGCGCTTGCACGGCGTGGGTCATCAGCGCCTGGGGTTGGCTGTCGGGTCCGGCGTCGTTGGACGGCGTCACCGGCGACAGCCGCATGCCGGTGCGGCCACCTCCGATGGCGCCCACCACGGCCTGCGTCACTTCCAGCAGGAAACGCACGCGGTTGTCGATGGAGCCGCCATAGGCGTCGCTGCGGTCGTTGATGCTGTCGCGCAGGAACTGGTCGATCAGGTAGCCGTTGGCGGCGTGGATCTCAACTCCGTCGAAGCCGGCCTCGATCGCGTTCAGCGCGGCCTGGCGGTAGTCGGCTACGACGCCAGGGATTTCGTCGGTGCGCAGCGCGCGCGGCGCAGAGCAGGGTGCAAAACCACCGGCGATGAAGGTCTTGCCGTTGGCAATTTTTGCCGTGCTGCTGACCGGCGCCTGGCCGTCCGGCAGCAGCGAGGTGTGCGAGATGCGCCCCACATGCCACAACTGCACGACGATGCGACCGCCCTGGGCATGCACCGCCTGGGTGATGCGATGCCAGCCTTCGACCTGCGCCGCGCTGTAGATCCCCGGCGTGTCCAGGTAGCCCTGGCCCATGGCGCTGATCTGCGTGGCCTCGGTGATGATCAACCCGGCACCGGTGGCGGGGTTCGCGCGCTGGGTGTAGTACTGCTGCATCAGCGCAGTGGGCACCTGGCCGGCACCGGCGCGGTTGCGGGTCAGCGGCGCCATCACCAGGCGCGTGGCCAGGTCGATGGTGCCGACACGAAGGGGGTCGAAGAGGGTCGTCATGGGCAAGGGGAGTTGAGCGGGGCCGGGCGGCAGGTGCGCCCGATCCGCGGAGAAAGGCGCCAAGGCTATCGCAAAGTGCCCGCGGCCGTCGGCCCTGTCACCCCACATCCGCACCGAACGATTCACGCCCCGAACAACGCGCACCGCGGCAAGCGTGGCACAGTCCAGCCCATGCTCGCTTACCGACACGCCTTTCATGCAGGCAACCACGCCGACGTTCTGAAGCATCTGGTGCTGATGCGGGTGCTGCAGCACATGAACCAGAAAGACAAGGGCTGGCGCTGCGTGGACACCCACGCCGGCGCTGGCGGTTATTCGCTGGAAGGCGACTACGCGACCCAGCGTGGCGAGGCGCAGGACGGCATCTTCCGCCTGCTGGACCGCGAAGACCTACCCGCGCCGGTGGCCGAGCTGGTAGGCCTGGTGCGGGCCTTCAACGACAACAAGACGGTGCGGCAATACCCGGGCTCGCCGGCCATCACCCAGATGCTGATGCGCCCGCAAGACCAGCTGCGGCTGAGTGAGCTGCACCCCACCGACCACAAGATTCTGGCGTCCTACCTCGGCGACATGCCGGGTGTAGAGGTG
>JAHECB010000025.1:0-9844 GCA_024641925.1 Betaproteobacteria bacterium | reverse complement strand
ACACCCTGAAGACCCACCTGCCGCCGCCGACACGCCGCGGCGTGGTGCTGATCGACCCCAGCTACGAAATCAAGACCGACTACACGCGCACGCTGGCAGCCGTGCGCGAGGTGCTGGAACGTTTTGCCGAGGCCGTGGTGGTGGTGTGGCTGCCGCAGCTGCAATTGCTGGCTTCTGCGCAACTGCCGCAGCGCCTGAAGGCTGCGGCCGAAGCCGGCGCGAAGAAGGGCTGGCTTCATGCGCGGCTGACGGTGGCCAAGGCCGACGCCAAAGGCTTCGGCATGATGGGCAGCAGCGTGCTGGTGGTGAACCCGCCGCACCTGCTGTTTGAAGAACTGCAGCCGGTCATGCCCTGGCTGGCGCAGGCGCTGGCGCAGTTTGATGGCGCCAGCAGCGCGCTGGACCGGTCGCGCGGGGGCTGAACCGCGCGCCGGCAGCGACCCGCAAGCGCCCTCAGGGGCGCGCCAGCTCGGTCAGCGCCCGCACATCGGCCGCGGCGCCCACGCCCCAGCAGGCCGCCATCAGCGCGCGGCAGCGCTCGACGCCGATCACCGTGTCGGCCATGCCGCTGAACTTGGCTTCCAGCTGGGCCGTGGTCATGGGCCGCTGCAAAGAACCGATGGCGTGTTCCACCACCACGTGCACACGCCGGCCGTCGGTCAGCACCGCGGTCACGTCGACACTGGCCTCACTGATGCTGTTGTCCACCGTGGCCACGACCTTGCGGCGCAGCGCCACCATGTCGGGCCGGTTGACGACGGCGTCGTCGAATTCCGCCTCGGCGGCGCGGCCGAAGATCAGGCCGCAGGCACAGCCGTGGTAGACGCTGAACTTGGCCTGCAGGCCGTCGGCGGGTTCCTTTTTGCCGGTGAGCTCCAGCACCAGCGAATGCACCTTCAGCTCGATGCGTTCGACCTGCTCGGGTCGAACACCCTGTTCACGCAACTGCGCGCAGGCGTCGATGGCGGGGTGGATGACGATGCCGCAGGCAAAGGGCTTGTAGGTGTTGAAGCTGATCTCGAAACGCTGCCCCAGTTCGTGCGTGATCTCGGTCCAGTCGTTTTTGGTGCTGATGGTCTGCATCATGCCGCGCGGCGCCTCCAGCGCCTTGGGGCTGGCGGTGTAGCCGTGCTGCGCCATCAGCGCCGACATCAGACCGGCGCGTGCTGCACCACCGGGGTGGAAGGGTTTGGTCATGGTGCCGAACTGCTCACGCATGCCGATGGGCTGTGACGCCGCCACACCCAGCGCCATGGCGGTGCGCTGCACGTCCAGCTTCAGCAGACGCGCGCAGGCCGCTGCCGCGCCCAGCGTGCCGGTGCTGCCGGTGATGTGCCAGCCGCGGTCGTAGTGGTCGGGGTACATGGCGTTGCCCACGCGGCAGCTCACGTCAATGCCCAGCACCAGCGCGTCGATCAGTTCACGGCCGCTGGCGCCCAGGTGTTCCGCCACCGCCAGCGCCGCGCTGGCTACGGGGCCGGCGGGGTGGATGATGGTTTTCAGGTGCGTGTCGTCAAAGTCGAAGGTGTGGGAACTGATGCCGTTGACCAAGGCCGCGCTGGCCATGTCCACCCGTTCACGCCGGCCCAGCACCGTGGCCTGTGCTGCGGGCTGCAAGGCCTGCACAGCCCCCAGCGCCGCAGCGGCGGTTTCATGGGTGGCGGCACCCACGGCGCAGCCCACCCAGTTCATCAGCGTGCGGTGGGCTTCGTGGTCGACGCTGTCGCTCCAGCCGCGGCTGGGGTGGTGGGCCACAAACTGCGCCAGCGTTTGCGTGATGGGTGGCGCGTTGTGATCGGCAGAAACCTGGGTGTTGCGGGCCATGGGGTGCTTCGGGTGGGGTTGATGACGTCAGTGTGTGCGCTTGATGTCGGGCTGCAAGCAGCCCGCTTCAGGCGTCGAGCTTGATGTTCTTGGCCTTGGCCAGCGCCGTCCAGCGCGCGATGTCGGCGCGCATGAAGGCACCAAACTCGTCGGGTGTCATGGCCTTGGGCGTCAAGGCTTCGATCGACAGGCGTTCACGCAGTTCGGGCAGCGCCAGCGTGGTGGCCAGGGTGTCGTTGAGCACTTTGACCACCGCCGGCGGCATACCCGCCGGGCCCACCACGCCGTACCACTGCTGCGCGTCAAAACCCTTGAAGCCCGACTCGTCCAGCGTCGGCACATCCGGGAACAGCGCATGGCGCGTCAGGCCCGTCACCGCCAGCGGGCGCACACGGCCCGAGCGGATGTGCGGCACCGCAGCCGCCAGACCCGGGAACATGGCCTGCGTCTGGCCGCCGATCAGGTCGGTGAAGGCCGGCGCGATGCCGCGGTAGGGGATGTGCACCATGAAGGAATTGACCTGCTGCTTGTACAGCTCCATGGTCAGGTGCGTCAGCGAGCCCTGGCCGGCCGAGCCGTAGCTGACCTTGCCGGGGTTCTGCCGCAAATAGTCGGCAAATTCCTTCAGGTTCTTGACCGGCAGGTTGGCGTTGACCACCAGCACATTGGGTGTGCCGCCGATCATGCCCACGGGCGTGAAGTCCTTGATGGCGTCATAGGGCAGCTTGCGGGTGGCCGGGCTGGTGCCGTGGGTGGCCACATAACCCTGCATCAGGGTGTAGCCGTCGGGCGCAGCACGCGCCGTGGCCATGCAGGCGATGGTGCCGCCGCCGCCACTCTGGTTGTCGACCACGAATGTCTGCTTCAGCAACTGGCCCCAGCGCTCGGTGACGGTACGGCCCACCATGTCGCTGCCACCGCCGGCCGACACCGGCACGATGTAGCGAATCGAGTGGCTGGGGAAAGCCGGCTGGGCCCGAGCCCACGGGGCGGCCAGGCCCAGCAGGGCGGATGCGGATTGCAGGATCGTGCGTCGTTTCATGTTTTCAGTCTCCGTGGGGTTCTGGGCTTGGGCGGCAGGGGCGCTGCAGGCGAAATCGGCAAGGCCGGCACCTCCAGCGTGTTGAGCAGGCGTTGGCGCCCTTGCAGCACATGCTGTTGTGCCAGCTTGCGCGCCTTGTCGGGCGCGCCGGCCACGATGGCCTCGAAGATGCGTCGGTGTTCGGCGTTCGATCGGCGCATGTTGGTGCTGGCGTTGAAGTGCCGGCGGCGGAACAGGTGCAGTTCCTTGGCGTGGTCTTCATAAGCCTGCACCGCACGCTGGTTGTGGCTCAGCGACAGCAGCAGCGCATGGAATTGCAGGTTGTGGGTGTAGTAGGCCTGGCCGTCGCCGGTTTCGCAGGCGCGGTCCATCTGGTCCAGCAGCAGCTCGCCTTCCAGGCGCTGGGCGTCGCCCAGGCTGTCGCAAGCCTGCTGCGCGGCAAAGCCCAGCAGCAGTGCACGCAGTTCGTAGATCTCGGCCATTTCGCGCACCGAGATCTGGCGCACAAACACACCCCGGTTGGGCACCGCCACCACCAGGCCGATGCCCGTGAGCAGGCGGATGGCCTCGCGGATGGGCCCGCGGCTGGTGCCCATCTGCAAGGCCAGCGCGGCTTCGTTCAACCGTTCGCCGGGCTGGATGCTGCCGCCGTAGATCAGCTGCTGCAGCTGCTCGGCAATGCCGTGGGCCAGGCCCTGGTCGGGGTGGTTTTCGACGGGCATGGCCGGGGCCGCTGCTTCCAGGACCGGGCTCAACTGCGCGCTGCGGCGGGCCGTTTTGCCGGCAACAACGGGGGCGATGGCAGAGCGCGTCATGCGCCAGGATGCTAGCGCAGAGCCGCTCAGATGTGCATCTAAGTGTTTTCTATTAGTCGCAAAGTGTTGACACTTTGGCAGACGTGGTCGGACACTCGCGACCACCGCCTGCAGCCCTGCCGCCACCCAACAAGCTGGCCCACCCATGCCCCATCTGCCTGCCTCCAGCGCCTTGTCGCGCTTTCGTGTCATCGACCTCACCCAGGTGCGCGCCGGCCCCACGGCCTGCCGGCAACTGGCCGACTGGGGGGCCGACGTCATCCAGGTGCAGATGCCCGAGCACATGCGCGGCGACGACACGCTGGGTGGCCAGGACGGCAGCGACTACCAGTACACGCACCGCAACAAACGCAGCGTCACGCTGAACCTGAAAGAGCCCGAGGGCATCGCCACCCTGAAGCGGCTGATCGCCACCGCCGACGTGGTGGTGGAGAACTTCCGGCCCGACGTGAAAACCCGCCTGGGCATCGACCACGCCACGCTGGAAAAGGACCACCCGCGCCTGATCTACGCCAGCATTTCCGGCTTTGGCCAGACCGGGCCGCTGGCCGACCGGCCCGGCTTCGACCAGATTGCGCAGGGCCTGGGCGGCTTGATGTCGGTCACCGGGCTGCCGGGTCAGGGGCCGATGCGTGTCGGCATTCCGATTGCCGACCTGTGCGCCGGCATCTTCTGCGCCCAGGGCATTCTGGTGGCGCTGCTGGAGCGCGAAGTCTCGGGCAAGGGCCAGTGGCTGCACACCTCGCTGCTGCAGGCCATGGTCAGCATGATGGACTTCCAGACCGCGCGTTGGCTGGTCGACGGCGAGGTGCCCGGCCAGGCCGGCAACTTCCACCCCACCAGCATCCCCACCGGCGTGTACAAGGCACGCGACGGGTATCTGACCATTGCCGTGTTCGGCAGCAAGATCTGGGAACGTTTTTGCACCACGCTGGGTGCGCCGGAATGGGTCACCGACCCGCGTTTTGTCGACAAGGCCGGGCGCAGCGTGAACCGCGAAGCACTGAACGCCGCCATCAACGAGCGGCTGGCGCACCAGGACCGCAGCCACTGGATCGAACGCTTCAACGCCGACGGCGTGGCCTGCGGCCACATCAACAATGTGCAGGAGGTGTTTGACGAGCCCCAAGTGCAGCACCTGGGCCTGGTGCAGGATGTGGTGTCGGCCC
Source organism: Betaproteobacteria bacterium (assembly GCA_024641925.1). Lineage (GTDB taxonomy): Bacteria > Pseudomonadota > Gammaproteobacteria > Burkholderiales > Burkholderiaceae_C > Rubrivivax. The sequence continues at coordinate 4,994 of JAHECB010000025.1, read as the reverse complement.
GCCTGGGGCCGCAGCGGCACGTGGGCCAGCCCGTGGTGCTGGAACGCACGCCCAGCCAGCTCGCGCGTGCGGCGCCCCGGCGTGGTGAACACACCGAAGAAGTGCTGGGTGAATTGGGCCTGCTGCCCGCCGACGTGGCGCAGATGAAGGCGCGGGGGGTGTTCTGATGGCCCCCACCAAAGACTACGTGTCGCCCACGCCCCGTGTGCAGGTGCAGTTGCAGGGCCGCGCCCTGCACATCACCTTCAACAACCCGGCACGCCACAACGCACTGAGCGTGGACATGTGGGGCGCCGTGCCAGCCCTGCTGCAGCAGGCGGCCGAAGACGAACGTGTACGCCTGGTGGTTTTTGCCGGCGCCGGCGAGAAGGCCTTTGTGTCGGGCGCCGACATCTCGCAGTTTGAAGACCAGCGCGCCGCCAAGGAGGCGGTGAAACACTACGAAGCGCTGGCCGAAGAAGCGCTGATGGGCATCTACACCTTCAGCAAGCCCACGCTGGCCAGCATCCAGGGCTGGTGTATCGGCGGCGGTGTCAACGTGGCCATCAGCTGCGACATCCGCATGGCCGCCAGCAACGCGGTGTTTGCCATTCCGGCGGCGCGGCTGGGGCTGGGGTACCGCTATTCGGCCTTGAAAAACCTCGTGGACCTGATTGGCGTCGGCGCGGCCAAGGACCTGTTCTACACCGGGCGGCGCATCGACGCGGCCGAGGCGATGCGGCTGGGTCTGGTGTCGCGGGTGTGTGAACCGCAGACGCTGTCGGCGCTGGTGACCGAAACGGCCGACAGCATTGCCGAGAACGCGCCACTGACCATTGCCGCGGCCAAAACCATCATCGGCGAGATCCTGAAGCCTTCCCCCGACCTGGACACCGAACGCTGCCGGGCGCTGATCCTGGGCTGCTTTGAAAGTGAAGACTATGCCGAAGGCCGCCGCGCTTTCATGGAAAAGCGCCGGCCGCAGTTTGTCGGGCGCTGAAGACGACCCGGGCTGCCGCCACCCCCGCGTGCAGCGCACACCCCACCCGAATCGAAGACCATGAAATCCTATTCCCTGCGTGTTGAAGGCCAGCAAGCCGTGGTGCAAATCGGCGAGTCACCCCGGCCCGAACCCGGCCCGGGCCAGGTGCTGCTGAAGATGCACGCAGCCGGCCTGAACCGGGGCGAATTCATCCCCGGCGGGCTGGTCAAGGGCGGCGCGGCCAAACCCGCCGGCATCGAAGGCGCGGGCGAGATCGTGGCGCTGGGCACCGGTGTCACCGGCCTGCAGACGGGCCAGCGCGTGATGGGCCGCTGCGCCGGCGCTTTTGCCGAATACGCCGTGATGGATGCGCGCGAAGCCTTGCCGGTGCCCGCGGGGTTATCCATGGAAGCCGCCGCTGCGGTGCCGCTGACGTTTCTGGTGGTACACGACATGCTGGTGGCGCAGGGCCACCTGAAAGCCGGGCAGTGCTTGCTGATCACCGGCGTCACCTCGGGCGTGGGTGTGGCGGCACTGCCTGCAGGGCCACCTGAAAGCCGGGCAGTGCTTGCTGATCACCGGCGTCACCTCGGGCGTGGGTGTGGCGGCACTGCAGGCGGCCAAGGCCATGGGCGCCCACGTCATCGGCACGTCGGGTTCCGCCGACAAGTTGCTGCGCCTGAAAGACCTGGGCCTGGACCTGGGCCTGCACACCCGCCAGGGCGACTTTGCCGCCGCAGTGAACCAGGCCACGGACCAGCGCGGTGTCAACCTGGTGGTCAACACCGTGGGCGGCACGGTGTTTGCCGAGTGCCTGCGCTGCATGGCCTTTGAAGGCCGGCTGGCCACGGTGGGTTACGTGGACCAGACGCTGAAGGCCGAAGTGGACCTGCAGGCGTTGCACGCCAAACGCCTGACGCTGTTTGGTGTGTCCAACAAGCTGCGCAGTGCCGACCAGCGCGCCGCGGGTGTGCCGGCTTTTGTGGCCGACTGGATGCCCGCCATTGCCGACGGGCGTATCCAGCCGCTGGTGGACCGCGTGTTCGACTTCAACGACCTGCCTGCCGCGCAGGCGCACATGCAGAGCAACCAGCACCTGGGCAAGATCGTGCTCAAGATCGTCTGAATCGGCTCACACGAAGCAGATGGCCGATAGCGGCCATCAACCAACGCACGGCCGACAGCGGCCATCTACCGGAGACCCTGATGACACCCCATGCCTGTCCAACCCGGCGCCACACCGCGCGCTTGCTGGTCACACTGCTGGCCTTGAATGGCACGCTGCTGATGTCGCTGCCTGCAATGGCCCAGGCCTGGCCCGCCAAGCCCATCCGCCTGGTGGTGGGTTTTGCGCCCGGCGGTGCGGCCGACTATGTGGCCCGCGCCATCAGCGACCCCCTGGGCAAAGCGCTGGGCCAGTCGGTGGTGGTGGACAACAAACCCGGCGCCGGCAGCAGCCTGGCCGCTGGTTTTGTGGCCAAGGCGCCCGCCGACGGCTACACGGTACTGATCGCCAGCCCCAGCAGCATTTCGGTCAACCCGACACTGAACAGCAAGCTCAACTACAGCGCCAGCGACCTGCTGCCGGTGACGCAGATCACCGCGTCGCCGCTGGTCGTGGCCGTCAACCCCGCCGCCGGCATCAACACGCTGCAAGAGCTGATCAGCATGGCCAAGGCCAAGCCGGGGGTCTTGAACTACACCAGCTCTGGCATTGGCTCGGCCCCGCACCTGGGCGCGGCGCACTTCAGCAAGGTGGCGGGCGTGGAGATGGTGCACATCCCCTACAAGGGCGGCGCCCCGGCCATCCAGGCCGTGGTGGCCGGTGACGCGCAACTGACGTTCGGTACTCCCCCTTCCGTGCTGCCCATGGTGCAGGCCGGGCGCCTGAAGGCATTGGCGGTGACCAGCCCGCAGCGCTCGGCCCTGGTGCCGGGCGTGCCGGGCACCAGCGAAGCCGGGTTGCCGGCCTACGGCATGTCGTTCTGGTACGGGGTGTTTGTGCCCGCGGGCACGCCGCCCGAGATCACGCAGAAACTGTTCCAGGCCACCAACGCGGTGATGCAGCTGCCCGAGGTGAAAGCTGCACTGGCACGCGAAGGCACCGACGTGTCCACCTCCAAGTCGCCAGAGGACTTTGCCAACTTCCTGAAGACCGACAACGACTTCTGGGTGAGGCTGGTGAAGTCGGCGGGGGTGAAAAGCGACTGAGTGATGGGGCGCCCGACGGGCAGCAAGCCTGAGTCAGTCGCCCATGACCTGCGCCCACACAGCGTGGGCATCCTGGCTGCCGTAGCCACGCCAGGCCACGATGTGGTCGGGCCGTATCAGCACCAGCGGCGCTTCGTACAACGCCGCCATCGCGGCATCCTCCAGCCGCAGCACCTGCAGCTCCAGGCCGCGCTGTTGGGCCTGGCGCTCAAACGGCCCGCTGTCGATGGCCGTGGCGCCCAGCACCATCAAGGTCCATTCAAAACCGAAGGCGTCGTACAGCGACCGGCCATCGGCCAGCCATGCGTGGGGCGGTCGCCCGCCCGGACAGGCTGTGGGCGTGTAGCTGTTGGCCGCATCGGGCGGCGGCTGCGTGCCGTCGCTGACGATCACGGGCGACCCGTCATAACGCCCGCCGAAGGTCACGCCCGGTATGTTGAATTCGCGCCGCACATGGCCGTTCAGATAGTCCGAGGCCAGCGCGCGCGCCTGCTCACCGGCCGTTGAATCATCGTCCAGCTCCGGCGCCGCTTCAAACAGGCCGATGCTGTCGGCAAACTGCCGCGCGTAGCCGGTGTTGCGCTGCGCCAGCTGCTTGCGTTCAACACCGTAGCTGGCCAGCAGGCCGTCACCCGCCTGGCCTTTGGCGGCGGCCGCCAGTTTCCAGCCCAGATTCACCGCGTCTTCCACCGCGGTGTTGTAGCCGAGCCCGCCGGTGGGCGTGAACAGGTGCGCGGCGTCGCCGGCCAGGAACACCCGGCCGCGCTGGAAGCCCGAGGCCACCAGTGCGTGGCCGGCCGTCCAGGTGGCCATGGACAGGATGTGAATGGGGCAATCCAGCCCACTGGCCTGGGCAAAAAAGCGCCGGGCGTCGTCGGCCGTGTAGGCGTCGCCGTCCACGCCGTCGGGCACCTGGGTGTGAAAAGCAAATTCGCCGTGGCCATCCACCGACATGATGAAAGCGCGCAGCTGCGGGTGGACCATCACGTACATCCAGGCGCGGTCATTGGGGTTCAGTCGGTAGAAGTCGGGTGCGCGCAGGTATACCGCCAGCATCTTGCCGCCCATGAAGCGGCGCTGCATGCCGGTGGCGCCTTCCCAGGTGAAGCCCAGCTGGCGGCGCACGGCGCTGCGTGCGCCATCGGCGCCAACCAGGTACCGGGCTTGCACGGTCACGCCGTGGTCAAGGCTGTTGGCCGCGCCTGGGGTTGAAACGGGCGCCACCTGCGCCAGCACGCTTTCACCCTGGTCTTCAAAGCTGTCCATGCGCCAGCCGTAGCGCAGGTCCACGCCGGGCAACCGCGCCACCTGTTCGCGCAGCGTGCGTTCCACAAACTTCTGCGACACACGGTGCGGCAATTCCGCGGCACTCCACGAGCCCGCGGTGGTCTTCACCAGGTCGGCCGCCGCCGCGGCCGTGGGCAGCCGCAATCGAGCCAGTTCACGGCCCGCAAAACGCGTGAGGTAGGCGATGTCGGTGGGGTGGTCGGCCGGCAGGCCCAGCGCACGCACCTGCTGCGCAAAACCCAGGCGCCGGAAATGTTCCATGGTGCGCGCCTGCGTGGCGTTGGCCTGGGGGTTGAAAGCCGTGTCGGGCTTGTCGTTCACCAACAGGCAGCGCACGCCTCGCCGGCCCAGTTCGATGGCCAGCATCAGGCCGCAGGGGCCGCCACCAGCGATCAGCACGTCGGTGGTCAGCATAGTCTTGCAACACCGAGTCCGGCGATCCGCCGTTGGATGGCTGCCGCTGTGTTCATGTGAAGTGTCCTGGCCTCATAGGCGTCGATGCAATCGACGCCTATGAGGCCAGGACACTTCACAT
>JAHECB010000267.1 GCA_024641925.1 Betaproteobacteria bacterium | reverse complement strand
CGCAGGGCGATCATCGGAGCCGGTCCAAACGACGGCACGGCGGACCGCATGAACAGATAGGCGGCGCCCCACAGCACACTGAGCAGCAGGAGTTCGAAAGCGTGGCGGGGGTTCACCGCCGGAGCTTATCGGGTTGCAGGCGCCGCACCCGTCGCGCAGCGGACAGGCCGCCCGGCGCGGTGCTGGTGCCCACCCGGGTTGCCGCCGATGCACCCGGTTTGTGGCAGGCCTACACTGCGCCGCATGAAAAATATCGTCATCTCGGGCACCGGCCTGTACCAGCCGCCGCACGTCATCACCAACGCCGAGCTGGTGGCTTCGTTCAACGCCTACGTCGACTTGCAGAACGCCAAGAACGCCAGCCGCATTGCCGCAGGCGAGCAAATCGCCATGGTGCCATCCAGTGTCGAATTCATTGAAAAAGCAAGCGGCATCAAGCAGCGCTACGTGCTGGACAAGGCCGGCGTGCTGGACCCCACGCGCATGAAGCCGCACTTTGTGCCGCGTGCCGACAGCGAACTCAGCCTGATGGCCGAGATTGCGGTGGACGCGTCAAAAAAGGCATTGGCTGCCGCCGGCAAGACCGCTGCACAGGTTGACGGCGTGTTGTGTGCCGCTGCCAATATGCAACGTGCCTACCCGGCCATGGCCTGCGAGATCCAGCAGGCGCTGGGCGCGGGCGGTTACGGTTTTGACATGAACGTGGCTTGTTCCAGCGCCACCTTTGCCATTGAGCAGGCCGCCAACGCTGTGCGTAGCGGCAGTGCGAAGTGTGTGCTGGTGGTGAACCCCGAAATCACCTCCGCCCACCTGGAATGGCGCGACCGCGACTGCCACTTCATCTTCGGCGACGTGTGCACGGCCGTCATCGTCGAGGCCGCCGACACCGCCACCAGTGCCGACCCGTGGCAGGTGCTGGGCACACGCCTGGTCACGCAATACAGCAACAACATCCGCAACAATGCGGGTTTCATGAACCGTTGCGAGGACAGCGACCCCGATGCGCGCGACAAGACCTTCATGCAGGAAGGTCGCAAGGTCTTCAAGGAGGTGGTGCCCATGGCCGCCGCGCACATTGAAGGCCACTTGCACGATCTGGGGTTCGAACCTACGCAGGTACGGCGCTTCTGGTTGCACCAGGCCAACCTGGGCATGAACCAGCTCATCGTCCGCAAGCTGGTGGGGCAGGAGGTGGGCGACGACCTGGCACCCATCATCCTGAGTGAATACGCCAACACCGCCAGCGCGGGCAGCATCATCGCTTTCCATCACCACCGCGGCGACCTGAAGGCCGGCGACCTGGGGGTCATCTGCTCGTTTGGCGCCGGGTACTCGGTGGGTAGCGTGGTGGTGCGGCGGATTTAAACGGAAGGCTGGGGAGCCTGCGCCAGGGTTCTTGTGCGCAGCCTGACCCCCTGACCCGTCACTCCAGACCACGTGGCGCCATGCCGGGACTGGGCTGCAACCAGTTCAAGGGTGAATAGGTGGCACGCGCATCGGTGGCGTGCAAGGTGTAGGCCAGCCGTGAATGCGGGCTGCGGTTGGCCGCGCTGAAATGCGGCAGCAGGCCGTGCAGGCACAGCAGCGTGCCGGCCGGCACCGGCAGGGCCAGGGCCTGGCGTGCGTCGGGCCAGGGCGTGTTGTCCAGCGCGCGCATGTGCAGTTGGCCGTCTTCGCACACGTACTGCTCGCGCAGCACGCCGCGCGCGCCGCGGTGGCCGCCGGGCTCCACCCACAGGCAGCCGTTGTCCAGCGTGGCGTCTTCCAGTGCAAACCAGAAGGTGGTCACGGTCTGCGGCGTGGTCACAAAAAACGTGGCGTCCTGGTGCCAGCCCACCTCACCGCCGATGTGTGGCTGCTTGAAGATCACCTGGCTCTGGTGCACCAGCGGCTCTTGCAGCCCCAGGGCTGCGGCCAGGCTGGCCAGCTCCGGCCCGTGGGAGAAGTCGCGGTAAACCGGATCGAGCCGGTGCAATGCGTGGCCGATCTTGTTGATGCTGCGCGACTTGGGCACCCGCAATTGCCCTTGGTCGTCAACCGCTTCTTCTTCAAAGAAGCCGTGTACGGCATGGGCCGATGCCAGCAGTGCGGCATCGGCAACGACGCTTCGGTCGCGCGTGGAAAAACGGCTGCCTTGGCTGCCGGGATCCAGCGCCTCCACCAGTTCGTGCGCGCGTGTGACCGCGGCGCGAAGTTCATCTGCTGACTTGAAGCCGGGCAGCGCGACGAAGCCTTGTTCGTGCCAATGCGCAAGCTGTTGTGTGTTCAGCATCGAAAGGTGTTGTGAATGCGCTGCGCCAAAGCATCAGTGCGTCGGTTGTTACCAAAATGGGCTGCTGACGGCGTATCTTTCAGCATGGGGTTGGCGCGCATTGTGCCGCTGCAAGAGGCGCTTTCAAAATGGGGTTGAGACTCCGGCAGCACGCTGCACTGGCATGCCAATTGCATGGTGACCAGCTCGCGCAGTCGCAACCCTCAGCAGGCACAACGCCTGTTGAACCGAACCCACATCAAGGTCCACCAGGAGGTCCCATGTTCCAGAAGAAGCCTGAAATTGCCCCCTCAGCCGCAACCTGCGGTGACGGTGACAAGCGGCCACGCCTGCACCTGCTGGCGGCCGCCTGTGCGGCGTTGCCCCTGTGGTCCACCGGTGCGCTGGCCCAGACCACGCCGGGACCGGGCCAGTTGCAGGTGATCACCGTCTCCGCCGAACGGCGGCTGGAAAACATTCGCGACGTGCCCAGTTCGGTGTCGGCGCTGCAGGGCGACATCCTGGAAGCGCTGGGCACCAGCGGGCAGGACGTGCGGGCGCTGTCGGGTCGTGTGCCCAGCCTGAACATCGAGTCATCGTTCGGCCGCGCCTTCCCGCGCTTCTACATCCGGGGCTACGGCAACACTGATTTCCGACTCAACGCGTCGCAGCCGGTGTCCCTGGTCTACGACGATGTGGTGCAGGAAAATCCCATCCTGAAGGGCTTTCCGGTCTTTGACGTGGCCCGTGTTGAAGTGCTGCGCGGCCCGCAAGGCACGCTGTTCGGCCGCAACACACCTGCCGGTGTGGTGAAGTTCGATTCGGTCAGGCCCGGCAAGACCGTGGACGGCTACGCCAGCATCTCGACCGGCACCTTCCAGACCGTCAATGCCGAAGGCGCGGGCAACATCCCCCTGGGCGATGGCCTGGCAATGCGCATTTCGGTGCTGAACCAGACCCGGGATGACTGGGTGAAAAACACCTACGCCCCAGGCCCCACCCGCGAATTGGAGGGCTACCGCGACAGCGCCTTGCGTGTGCAGCTGGGCTTTGAGAGCGGCAAGGACCTGAGTGTGCTGGCCAACGTGCACGGCCGCGACTACAAGGGCAGCGCGCGCCTGTTCCGCGCCAACATCATCGAACCCGGCACCAACAACCTGGTGGCACATTTTGACGAGCGCACGATCTCCACCGACGGCATCAACAACGCCGACCTGCAAAACGTGGGCGGCAACCTGCGGGTGCGTTTTGGCCTGCCTGGCATGGCGCTGCATTCCATCACCGGCTATGAACACGTCAAGACCTACAGCCGGGGCGACATCGACGGCGGTTATGTGATCCCGCAGCCTTTTCCCACGCCCAACATCACCGGCCCGGGTTTCATTCCGTTTGCATCGGAGTCTGCCGACGGCATGCCCAAGCACAGCCAGATCACGCAAGAGCTGCGCCTGGAGTCGGACATCCGCGGGCCGCTGAGCTGGCAGGCCGGCATCTTCCTGTTCCGCGAGGACTACAAAATTGAGAGTTTCAGCTACGACTCCACAGCCGGCAACGCACAGGACGGTTATCTGCGCGTGCGCCAGAAAAACGATTCCGCTTCGGTGTTTGGCAATGCCAATTACGACCTCACGCCCGAACTGAAACTGCGGGCGGGCATGCGCTACACACGCGACAGCAAGACCTTCAACGTCGAGGACTACACCAACAGCGGCTTTGCCGCCTGCTTCGGCCCCAGCAACAACATCATCCCCGGGCCCGTCAAGTGCACGCTGGCGGATCTGGCGGCACAGGGCCCGCTGTCGGCCAACCCCAAGGACAACAAACTCAGCTGGGACCTGAGTGCGACCTACGCGCTGAACAAGGACACCACGGTCTACGCACGCGCCGCCACCGGTTTCCGCGGCTCCAGCGTGCAGGGCGCCAGCGCCTTCAACGACCAATCCATCGCCGGGCCCGAGACCAACACGTCCATCGAAGCCGGGATCAAGGCCGACCTCTTCAACCGCCGCGCAAGGCTGTCGTTTTCGGTCTTCAGCTACAGCGTGAAGGATTTGCAGCTCACCGCCGTGGGCGGCACCAGCAATGCCAACATCCTGCTCAGTGCCAAGAAGGCCACGGGGCAGGGTTTTGAGCTGGACCTGCAGTCCCAGCTGACCAACCAGCTGGCCTTCAGCCTGGGCGTGGGCTACAACGACACCAGGATCAAGGACGGCAACCTGGCCGTGGCCTATTGCGCGGCCTGCACCGTGACTGACCCGACGACCGTGCGCGGCAGCAGCAACGTGGCGCTGATCGACGGCAACCCCTTGCCCCAGGCCCCGAAACTGACCACCAACTTCACGCTGAAGTTTGTCCAGCCGCTGGCCGGTGGCGACCTCTACGCCTTCACCGACTGGGTGTACCGCAGCAAGGTTAATTTCTTCCTTTACGAGTCGCCGGAATTCACGGGCAAGGCGATGACCGAAGGGGGCTTGCGGGTGGGTTACATCTGGGGCAACGGCAAGTACGATGCGGCCGTGTTTGCGCGCAACATCACCAACGAGATTCGTGTTGTCGGCGGCATCGACTTCAACAACCTGACGGGCTTCATCAACGAGCCGCGCACCTTTGGCGCGCAGCTCAAGGTCTTGTTCTGAGGCTGCGGCCCGGCGCTGTCGACCTCAGACAGCGCCGGGCTTGACTACCCGAAGCGCCGGCCTTCGGCCAGTGCCCCCAGGCGCGCCGTGATGGCCATGAACTCGGCCACGGTGTCGTCCACGATTTCCTGGGCGGTTTTCACGCGGTCGATCAGGCCGGCGGACTGACCGGCCAGCGCCGGGGCGGCTTCCATGTCGCCGCCGAAGTACAGGTCCTTGATGCCCTTCAGCGCGTCGGGCGGCATCAGGCCTTCGGCCACATAGGCTTCGGTGCGTTGAGACTTCAGCGACCGGATGCAGGGCGTGCCCTTCTTGTTCAGCACCCAGGTGCCGGTTTCGCGCGCGTCCACGATGGCCTGTTTGTAATTGGCGTGCACGGGGCTTTCGGCAGAGCACACAAAGCGTGTGCCCATCTGGATGCCTTCGGCGCCCAGGGCAAAGGCCGCCGCCATGCCGCGGCCGTCGCAGATGCCGCCTGCGGCGATCAGCGGCACGTCCACGCGCGCACGGATGGCCTGCAGCAGCACCAGCGTCGAAACCTCTTCGGGGTTCTTGAAGCCGCCGCCCTCGCCGCCTTCCACCACGAGTCCGTCGACACCTGCGTCCACACACTTCAGGGCCAGGTCCAGCGTGGGCACCGCGTGGTAGACCACGATGCCGGCAGCCTGCAACGGGGCGATGAACTTGGCCGGGCTGCCGGCAGACGTGGTGACAAACTTCACACCGGCTTCGTCACAGACAAAACGCAGCATGGCGTCGTCTTTCAGGAAGCGTATGGGCAGGTTCACGCCAAAGGGCAGGCCGGTCTGGCGCATGGCCAGGATCTCGGCCTTGCAGGCTTCGGTTTCACCCGAGCTGGTTTCGATGATGCCCAGCCCCCCGGCGTGCGACACGGCGCTGGCGAGTTGGCGGCGGGCGATCCAGCCCATGGGGGCTTGAACGATGGGGTAACGGGCGCCCGTATGGGCCAGGACTCGGTTCATGTGGTCTTGGTGTGTTGATTTCTGATGAACGGTCAGACGCGCCGGGTGCGCCCGGCCCAATAGGGTTCACGCAGTTTGCGTTTGTAGATCTTGCCGGTGTCTTCGCGCGGCAGCTGGTCGTGAAAACTCACCAGCTTGGGCACCTTGAAACCGGCGATGCGTTCGCGCAGCCAGCCGCGCACCTCGGCCTCGGTCAGCGTGGTGCCCGGCTGGGTCTGCACAGCGGCGGCCAGCGCCTCGCCAAATTCATCGTCGGGGATGCCAAACACGGCGCAGTCGGCCACGCCGGGCATGGTCAGCAGCAGGTTTTCGGTTTCCACCGGGTAGATGTTGACGCCGCCGCTGATCACCATGTCGGCCTTGCGGTCGACGATGAACAGAAAGCCGTCTTCGTCCAGGTAGCCAATATCGCCCATGGTTTTCAGGCCGTCGCGCTCCATGTGCTGGCGCGACTGGGTGTTGCCGATGTAGCTGAAGTCGGGTGTGGCCGGCTGGTGGATGTAGATCAGGCCGGGCTGGCCGGTGGGCAATTCGACGCCGTCATCGTCCAGGATCTTCAGCACCACGCCGTCCAGGCGCGTGCCGGCCGAGCCGGGTTTTTGCAGCGCCTGCTCGCTGGTCAGCATGGTCATGTAGCCCAGCTCGCTGGCACCATAACACTCGTTGATGACCGGGCCCCACCAGGCAATCATGGCCTGCTTGACCTGCGGCGGACAGGGGCTGCCGGTGGACGACACAGCGTGCATGGAGCTGACGTCGTAGCGCTTGCGAACGGCCTCGGGCAGCGCCAGCAGGCGCACGTACATGGTGGGCACCAGGTAGGCGTGGGTCAGCCGGTGCCGGTCAATCAGCGCCAGCGTTCGTTCGGCGTCGAAGCGTTCTTCGATGTACAGCGTGCCGTTGTCCAGTGCAATGCCCAGGGCAAAGCCGTTGGGTGCGCTGTGGTACCAGGGCGCGCTGAGCAGAGCGCGCATGTTGTCGGTCACGCCGTAGGCGATGTGCCGCATGCTGGCGTTGGCCACCTGCTGCTGCGGCGTCATGGCGTGGCGCACGATGCCCTTGGGCCGGCCGGTGGTGCCCGAGGTGTAGAACATCGCGCCGCG
>JAHECB010000266.1:6274-6977 GCA_024641925.1 Betaproteobacteria bacterium | reverse complement strand
GTTCGGTTTGCAGCGCACGCTTGTCGAAGGTCTGCTGCAGCGGGTTGGGGATCGGGCCGTCGTCCGAGACTTCACGGCGGCTCTGACGCGCCTGTTGCATGGCACGCTTGTCAAAAGTCTGCTGAAGCGGGTTCGGGATCGCACCGCCCTCCCCGGCATCGGGCCGTGGTGGCCTGTCAGCGCGCGGCGGCCTGGGGCCGCGCTCGGGGCGCGGGCCCCGGTCGTTGCGTGGACCGGCGCCACGGGGTCCGTGCCGCGGCCGGTCGCCCATCGGGCCCCCGCCCTGGCCATCCACCACGCGCGGCATGACGTCTCCCGGACCGTCAAGGCGCGCATCGCCGCGACCCTTGCGACGGCGTTTGCGGTTTTTGCGGCCATCGCGCCCGTCGCGGGGCTCAACGGCAGCGGCGTTGTGGGCAGCACGCGGTTCTGCGGATTCGGTTGAACGTGGCCCGCTGGCCAGTCGGCGCAGGTTGCGCAGATCCTGGTCGGTCAAGTCGACCCACACACCACGTTTCAGGCCGCGCGGCAACACCACCGACCCGTAGCGGATGCGGATCAGGCGGCTCACCGCATGACCAACAGCCTCAAAAAGCCGCCGCACTTCGCGGTTGCGGCCCTCGGTGATGACCACGCGGTACCAGTGGTTGACACCTTCACCGCCACCGTCGTCAATGCTCTTGAAGGCAGCGCGCTGGCCGTC
>JAHECB010000266.1:0-6264 GCA_024641925.1 Betaproteobacteria bacterium | reverse complement strand
GCCGTCGATGTCGACACCCTCGAGCAGGCGCGCCTTGGCGTCGGCATCCAGCACACCCAATGAACGCACCGCGTATTCGCGTTCGACGCCAAAGCGGGGGTGCATCAACTGGTTGGCCAGTTCACCCGAAGTGGTGAACAGCAACAGCCCTTCGGTGTTCAGGTCCAACCGACCTACAGACTGCCATTTGCCCTGCGCCAGATGCGGCAGCCGGCGGAATACGGTGGGCCGTTGCTGCGGGTCGTCATGCGACACCACCTCGCCAGCAGGCTTGTGATAAGCCAGCACCCGGGGCGGGGGCGGCGCGATGCGGTAACGCACCGGTTTGCCGTCGATCTGGATGCGGTCGCCGAACGAAATGCGCTGGCCGGTGTGGGCCACTTCGCCGTTCACCGTCACCCGGCCTTCGCCAATCATCTGTTCCAGGTCTCGGCGCGAACCGACACCCGACTGCGCCAACACCTTGTGCAGCTTGGGGGCGTCGGGCTCGGGCGCCAACACACGCTTGGCCTGGCCGGCTTCGTCAGCGGCGGGCACACCGGCCAAGTCGCTGTCTTGCCCTTCGCCCGGCGGCGCCTCGGCAGCGCCCAGGTCGATATCGACAGCCTCGGCCGCCATGGCAGTTTGCGAATCATCAGGCGGCGTTGCCGACGGCAAACCGTCAGGCAATGTCGAATCCGCATCGGCCGCAGCCTCCGTCGATGGCGCGACTGCCGTGTCCTGATCAAACTCACCCGCGACGACGTGGGCAAACATTTCCACAGCCTGAGGTTGTTCAATAGGCACACGCGGAGGCCTCGGGCCATGTGGATTTGGATGTGGCTGTGGCTGGCCTGCGACCTGCTCGTCGCCATCAACCCGCACACGGTCAGCGCCGCGACGACCGCGGCGCCGGTTGCGGCTGCGACGTTGTCCATTGCCTTCGGGCGCCAAGGGATCCTGTGGGCCACTCGAAGTTTCACCGGCATCATCAGGCCCGACTTCAGTAGCCTGGCGGCTTTGTGATGCGCTGCTGCCGCCGTTTTGTACATCGATGACCGCTGCGGTCGGGTGGTCAGCTTGTGATGGCACCGGCACCTGCAGACTCTCGGCTGCAGTGCCGGCTTCCTGTTCCGGCAACCGCTTGCGTGCCGGTGCACGCTTGCGTGCAGGCGCGGGCGCGGGCGCGTCGTCGACGGTTGACGCGTTCACCGCAGCGGCGGTGGTGGCGCCAAAAACGTCGGCAGCGGTCGGTGCGGCCGGCGCGGCCCGCCGCCGCGTCTTCGGCGGCGCATCCGCCTCAACGCCGTCACCACCAGCGGCGGCCTGCACAGCATCGTCTGCTGCAGCCTTTCGGGGTGCTCGCCGTCGTTTCACGGGCGCGTCAGCATCGCCGGGCGCTGCAGACGCCGTCGTTCCGTCAATGGCCGGCGGGTCGACCGGCTTGCTCTGGTCATCGCTTGAGTTCATGCGCTGGGTTCCGGTCGTGGGGCAGATGGATCGTCATTCGAAGGCAGCGAATCAAGCAGCGCCGCGGTGTGGGTCGGGTTGTGGCCTGTCCAGTCACTGCCTGCTGCGGACACGGCGGCAAGATGGCGGTCGGTGTCAGGATTGCGTGCCTCGGGCTCCGCCTGCACATCGGCGACATCGGCCGGGACACCACGTTCAAGCCCGGGGCCAACGGCTGATTCAGCCACATGCGTGGCCGGGTTCTCTGTCCCCGCATCGCCTGGGCTGACTGCATCGTCAGACTCCAGCGAAAGGCTGGCTTGTTCTTCGTCAGGCAACAAGGGCGGCCCGTTCAATTCGGCCATGGCCAAGGCCACGCGGGCGGCATCGTCACCCGCGTCGATGGCGGGCAGCTGGTCCAGACTGGCCAATCCCAGGTCGTCCAGAAACTGCTTGGTGGTGGCGTACAGCGCCGGCCTGCCCGGTGCTTCACGGTATCCGATGGCATCGATCCAGCCGCGGTCTTCGAGCTGGCGGATGATCTGGCTGCTGACCGTGACGCCCCGGATGTCTTCAATGTCGCCGCGCGTGACAGGTTGCCGATAGGCCACGATGGCCAGCGTTTCCATCGCCGCGCGGGAGTATTTGGGTGGCTTCTCAGGATGCAGGCGGTCCAGGTAGGTGCGCATCTCGGCGCGGCTCTGGAATCGCCAGCCACTGGCTAGACCGACCAGTTCAACCCCACTGGACTCCCAGTCGTTGACCAGTTCGTCCAGCATGCGGCGCAAGCTGTCGGCACCGACTTCGCCATCGAACAGTGCGCGCATGTCGTTCAAGGGCATCGGGCCGGTGGCACAGATGAGCGCGGTTTCGAGGACGCGTTTGGCCTCTTCAGTATTCATGTCAGATGTGGTGGTGCAGCCGTTGGTGGGCCACAGGTTTTGCTTCAGCGCCCTTGCTGGCAGACACACTGGTCTGCAAGAGGCATGTCCATCATTCGGAACGGCCCGCCCGGGCTGATGGCCACGGTGGCTGGAATCTGGCAGTCGAAATCCAGCGTTTGCTGGCCGCTGAAGACCATTCAGCTGAACCAGGGTGCCGGATCAGGGCTTGGGTTCAAACAGGCGCGGCACTGGTGGTGCTCAACAAGCCTGCGAAGCCACATTGTAGCGCTACAAAGGCCGTACCCCCGTGGCAAATTGAGCAGCGCGTCAGATCACCCGCATCAGGGCCATGCGCAATAACCCCCGTCAGGCCACGCCGGACCAGGCCTGCGGCGCGTCCAATGTCGACCAGGCCTGCAGAAAGTCACTTGGCGGCGGGCACAGGAACTGCATGGCCTGGCCGGAGACCGGGTGCGCCAAGGCCAGCAAAAAGGCATGCAAGGCCTGCCTCTGCATGCCCAGCGCCGGCCTGCCGCCGTAAACCTCGTCGGCCAGCAATGGATGGCCCTGTGACTGCAGGTGCACCCGGATCTGATGGGTGCGCCCCGTGTGCAGGCTGCAACGCAGCGCGCTGATGCCCCCTGCAGTGGCCAGGCAGACCACGTCGGTACGGGCCTCGCGGCCACCCGCCGCCACCGGCACCACGGCCATGCGAACGCGCACCCGGGGGTCCCGCCCAATGGGCGCCAGCACCGAAAAGCTGTTCTGCGCTGGCACCCCGTGCGCCAAGGCCAGGTAGCGCCGCTGCACACTGCGCGCGGCCACTGCACGCACCAATGCCGTTACCGCAGGCAGCGTCTTGCCCACCATCATCACGCCCGAGGTGTCCTTGTCCAGCCGGTGAACGATGCCAGCACGCGGCAAGCTGGCGGCGCCGGCATGATGTGCCAGCAGGCCGTTCAGCAAGGTGCCCGACCAGTTGCCCGGCGCCGGGTGAACCACCAGGCCGGCAGGCTTGTCCAGCACCAGCAGGTCGTCGTCTTCGTGCAGCACCACCAAAGGCATGGCCTGCGGCACAAACGCGCGGCTTTCTTCGGTGGGCACGAGTTCAAGATTCACCCGCTGCCCGGCCTTTAACCGGCGCGATGCCGTGCTCGCGGGCAACCCGTCCACCAGCACGTGGCCACGCTCGATCAGGCCTTGCAGGTGGTTGCGCGAAAACTCCGGCGCCATTTGCACGAGCACCTTGTCCAGTCGAACGCCATGGGTCTGTGCGTCGACCACCAGGTGGCGCTGCTCGGAGGCCAGCGTGTGGTCCGCGCCGTCTGCATCGGTTTCGAAAGCGGCGCCGGCAGCCGAAAGCGGGGCGCTGACCCCGAGGGTCGGCTCCCTATAATCGCAAGCTTCCCGTCCCGTAGGCAACATCCGCGTATGACCGATCTTTTGGCGAGCAGCAATCCTGGCTGGACTGACACTGTCCAGCACATCCCCAGGCGGATGATGTGTGCAGGCCGCGCTGCGGCGGTGGTGGTGGGTGTGGCGGCTGCGCTGCTGGCCGGTTGCGCGACGGCGCCCAAGAACGAGGCTCCCAACGCCACCGCAGAGCGATTGTATAAAGACGCCCGCGAAGACATGGCCGCGGGCACCTATGAACGGGCCATCAAGTCGCTGGAACGCGTGGAAGGCCTGGCCGCCGGTACGCTGATTGCGCAGCAGGCTGTACTGGACATGGCCTACATGCACTGGCGTCTGGACGACCGCGTGCAGGCGCTGTCGACCATCGACCGCTTCATCAAGCTCAACCCCTCCAGCCCGGCGCTCGACTACGCCATGTACCTGAAGGGCCTGATCAATTTCAACGACAACAAGGGCTTTCTGGGTGCGCTGACGGGCCAGGACCTGTCCGAGCGCGACCAGCGCGCTGCGCGTGACTCGTTCCAGGCCTTCAAGTTATTGGCGGAGCAGTTTCCGGCGTCTCCCTATACCGCCGATGCACGCGGCCGTATGGCCTACATCGTCAATTCGCTGGCCTCGTATGAAGTGCACGTGGCCCGGTACTACTTCAGGCGCGGCGCCTACGTGGCCGCGGCGGCACGTGCACAGCAGGCCGTGACGGAGTTTCCGAACGCACCTGCGCTGGAAGAGGCGCTGCACATCATGGCCCAAAGCTACGACAAGCTGGCCCTGGTTCAGTTGCGCGACGATGCCCAGCGCGTGCTGAAGCTGAACTACCCGAACAGCGCGTTTGTGGGCAGCAAGGATGTGACGGCCTTCAGCAAACCCTGGTGGCAATTCTGGTGACACTGAACAGCCGGGTTGCCGTCGACCGGCGCTGCGGCCCTGGCCGCGTCAGCCGTGCGCTGCAGCCAGTTCGCTGAGCCAATCCAGCGCCTGATCTTCGTTGTCCAGGCGGCCCATGGGCGGCAAGGCCGCCAGCAAGCGGCGGCCATAGCGCATCTGCCGCACACGCGGGTCGCACAGCACCAGCAGACCCCGGTCGGTTTCGGTCCGGATCAGGCGACCGGCACCCTGGCGCAAGGACACCGCGGCCTCGGCCACGAAGTATTCGTCAAAGGCATTGCGCCCCTGCTCTCGCAACTGGTGAACCCGGGCCTCAACCAAGGGATCGTTGGGGGGCGGAAACGGCAATTTGTCGATCAGCACACATTGCAGCGCATCGCCCGGCATGTCGATGCCTTCCCAGAAACTCTGCGAACCCACCAGCACGCAGGCCTGCCCGTTGCCAAAACGTTGCAGCAAGGCGCGGCGCGGCGCCGTGCCCTGAACCAGAACCGTGATCTCGCCGTCGGCCAGGCCCAACGCCCGCAGCTGCGCGTTCAAGGCTTCGGCCACCACCTGCATGGCGCGCAGCGTGGTGGTCAGCACAAAGGTACGGCCGCCCAGTGCCACGGCACAGCGACCAGCCAGGGCGCCCACAGCAGCGGGGTGGCCCTGGGCGTTGGGCAGGGGAAACGGGCTGGGCACCCAGACGCGCGCGTTGTTGGCATAGTCAAAAGGGCTGCCCACACGCAGCTTTTGAGCATCTTCCAGCCCGGTTGCTGCCGTGAACCAGGTGAAGCCGTCGTCGTCGCCCAATGTGGCCGAGGTGAAAATCCAGGTCTTGGGTGAGAGCTTGCGCTGTTCGCCCAACATCTCCCGGATATCCAGGGGCGACTCGACCAGCCGGGCCTGCTGCGGCGACACATCCACCCAGCGCACCCTGCCGGGTTCTGCGACCTGCGCAAACTGGGCGACCAGGGCGGCCTGGGCTCGCGCTCGCTGCTCGAGCTTGGCTAAGTCGGGGGCTGCATCCACCACCACAGCCAGGGCCTGGGCAGCGTCCAATGCGGTCTGCTGGAGGGCCGCCAGCGCGTCAGGCAGCTGTTCGGCGCAGGCGTCCCAGCGCTGCTTGACCACGCCGCGCACCTCGCGCAGGTTGCCGACGCAGGCCAGGCGCAAGTCTCGTGCTGCACGATCCAGCGCCGACTGCAGCTCGGCCCAGGGTTGCAGGCCACGGGCATGTTGCAAGCCCGCGGCCAGCATGTCGCGCGCCAGATCGATGACCGTGCCGGTGCCCAGGTTGGTACCCAGAAACTGCACACCCGCTTCAACCAGCTGATGGGCCTCGTCGAACACCGCAGCATCCACCGTGGGCAACAATTCAGCGACGCCGCTGTCGCGCAACGCCATGTCCGCAAAAAACAGGTGGTGGTTGACGACCACCAGGTCGGCCGCCATCGCGTCGCGGCGAGCCTGCATGACATGGCAGTTGCGGTGCTCGGGGCATTCGGTGCCCAGGCAGTTTTCGCGGGTCGACGTCACCAGCGGGATGATGGGCGAGCGCTCGTCCAGGCCGTCGACTTCTGCCATATCGCCCGTGGCCGTGCCCTGCGCCCACACGGTCACCCTCTGCAGGGCACGAATGGCAAAACGATCGGGCAGGTGGGCACCC
>JAHECB010000265.1 GCA_024641925.1 Betaproteobacteria bacterium | reverse complement strand
CCGGCCAGGGCGGGCAGAGCCAACGCGACTCCGAGCGCCCAGGCCACAAGGGATGCCCACCCGGCAGGGGCCGGGGCCTGGTGGCCAGTGCAACAAGACGGCATTCGAAGGGGGCAAGTCAAGGTAGCCGCAGCATGCCACAGGCAGAGCCGGTCTTTGGTCGCCGGGCCCCGGCGCGCCACCCATCGGTGCAAGGCGCGCGGGATGGGTGCCTCAGTCTGGCTCCTGTGGCAAGTCGCCTGGCAGCGTCAACATCGCCGCGCGTGCCCCAGCACCTGGCGAAGTGCCAAGCCAGGCGGCGAGCGCCTCCGCAGTCGGCTGCACGCTCCAGCCGCGTAGACGCGGTTTGCCGGCACCACCCACAAGTCTCGGTGCGTCACGCCTCCGGCGCCGAGCCTGCCCGGCACAAGGCAGTGCATGAGCGGCCTGCCCGAGAGCGACATCGGCGACAAGTCCACCCGAACGACCGTGGAGCGCGTTGGCTGGCATGGGGCGGACCAGGTTGGCTCGACCGCCGCGGCCATGCCATGACATCGTCAGCACGGTCGATCAGCGGCCGCGCCTACTGCTGCGAAAGCTCGGCAATGATCTGCGTCGAGAGTTGCGCAATCGCGCTGCTGAGGCTCGTGTCGACGAAGTCGCTCTTCTCGTCGAGCCAGACAGCAACCGGGCTGGCAGGGCTGGTGTACGAATAGGTCTTTTGCGCCGGGACATCCGATGGTGCGGCAGGGGCTGGGCGCTCGCTGACCAGAACGCGCAGGACAAAACTGATCTGCCCGTTGTGAGCAGAGGCCAACTGCAATGGCTGCAACTCGACCATCAGCTGCGTGTTCAAAGCGTCCGTTGTGAGCTGCCAGTTCCTGGCCGCCCGGTCGGTGATGTTGCGACGCAACTCGGCAAGCAGGTCGTGTGACTGATGCAGCCGAGTCAGCCTGTTGCGCAATTGCGCCGCCTGTTCGGGTGGCAGTGCGTGCGCCACACCAACGGTGGCGCCGGCCAGCGCGCCAGCGCCGCCTCCGACCATGGCCACGAATGGGGCGCAGATGAAAAACCACGGGCCACACATCAAACCGCCCCACAAGGCGCCTGCCACCATGCCCGTGCCGGCCCCCATCTTCGCGTCGTCGCCGATGGCCTTGTTGCTGATGTCGGTGCGGCCTTCGGCATGCGCCGCCATGGCGACGGTCAGCGAAACACCAGCGCCGCTGCGAATGGACGGTAGTTGCGGCGTCGCTGCGCAACCGCTCAACAGTGCCAGGCAAAGGGCGATCGAGATGGCGTGGGCGTTCATGGTTGTCCAGGTTGGAGGGTCAGCATGCGCGGAACTGGACGCGGACGAAGACCGCTCTTGCAGGGTGAGGATTGGCCGTTCAAGGTCCCATTGTCCTTGGCGACAGGCCTTGGCGACAGGCGCGACAGGCCCGTGTCTTCAAGCTCTGATTTTGGTCCTTGTGGTCGACAGTGGCCGGCGAAGTGCCGAGGGCTGCCGCCGTCGCCGAACGGGCATATCGGACGACCGGGGCAGCGGGCTTGCCGGGCGGATTCGGCGGCTCATCCATGCCTGGATGTGGCGGGCTGTGTGAGTGCGGTGCAGGGCGTTTTGCCCAGGGGGACGGGTCAAGCAAACGCTGTGCGCCGACATCAACGGTTTCAGCCTGCACGCCGGCGTGCGCTGCGGCGCCGACGATCGCCAGGCGCTGGAGCAACTGTGCCGCTACATCACCCGCCCGCCTTGCAGGCCGCGCCGGGCCAGTGGCCCGGCGCCTCGCCAGGCACAAAAAGGCCACTGGACTGTTTGTGGCCGGGCTCGGCACTGGCCAGCGAACACGTGCAGACCAACCCCGCAGGGCAGGGGTGCGTAAATTCAGGACAGCCTGGCGCGATGGCACCACACACGTGGTGATGTCGCCGCTGGGCTTCTTGCAGCGGCTGGCAGCGCTGGTGGTGCCGCAAGAGCCCAAGTCGCCGGCGCAAGCCACACGGCCGGCCGAGTGCGAGGCAAAGTGCGGGCATCACCGCACGGTGCGGCTGAGCTGGGCCAAGCGGCTCAATCGCGTGTTTGACCTCGACCTGGAGCACTGCCGAACTGCGGCGGCGAGTTGAAGATCATCGCGGCCATCGTGCGGGGTGAGCACGGACATTAACGGTCCTGGGGACCGTTTGTGTCAGGCGAACGCCAGGGCCTCTGTGCCCTGGCAGCCCGTGATCGAGAAGATCCTCAGCCACCTGGGGCTGCAGGCGCGGGCACCGCCTCGTGCGCCAGCCCGTGGCCGGACGCTGCCCAACCGCGACCGTTCAGGCGACCCGCCGACACGGGCCGCTGGAGTCGGCTGCGTCCGAAGGTTTGCAGGGCCGATGGGAGCAGACTGGCGATGCGGGATAAGCCCCTGGCAGCGCCCGAGAAAGTCGCGACTCGGCGGCGTTGTCAAAGCTCAACAGTTTCCCGCCACCTTCAAAGACCGCCTCACACGCGTCGAGGGCCGTGTTCGGAGCGCCATAGGGCGAGAAAAAGGGCGTTTGAATATTCCATCCTCAGCGGCAAGCCCGGAAACCGGACCGTCATCGATGGTCGCCAGCCTCCCGCTGCCCGACAAGGTGACAAGCACGGTGCGGCAGCCCCGCCACCAAGACACAGCGTGGAGGCGAACGGGGCGCCCAACGGCACCTCTCGGCGCAGGCGGTCGTCCGGTGAAAGCCCGCTGATGCTGCCGTGAGCCTCCACCGCCAGTGAGTCAAAGCGCTGGCGGTGACCCAGGAAACATGGGCCAACTGCGGCGGTTGGCCAGCGTCCAAGGCAAACCCGGAAGGCTTGCGACCAGTGCCAAGGCGCAGAGCAGAGCGCGTGACAACAGCATCAAAGCTGCCTTCCATATTGACTTGGGCAGCATCAGAACAAAATGCAAGCGCTTGCAACCTTGAATGGACAGTGGGCCTCGAATCGAAAATGGCCAGACGTGAGAAAACCCGTGCAGCAGCCCAGGTGCCCGTGCCGCTGCGCAAAGCTCAGTCCTTGGTGACGCCCGCTTCCCTAAGCAAGGTGCCGTAGCGCGTGAACTCCGAGCTCACAAAGGCGCCAAAGGTCTTGCCGTCCATGTAGTTGAACGGTGTGCGCAACTGCACCAGCAGTTTGCGAAAGCTGTCGGACGAGGTGCCCGCCTTGCAGGCACTTTCCAGCGCCGCCAGCGCCTGCGGTGGCGTGCCCTTGGCAACGGCCAGGCCACCCCACACGTCAAAGCTCAGCGCGGGCGCGCCTTGCTCGGCCAGCGTTTGCAGCGCTGGGAACTCTTCCATGCGTTTTTCGGCCATCAAACCCAAGGCGCGCACGTCCTTGCTGTGCGAGGCCAGCACCGCTGTGTGGCTGACAAAAGCGGTCACGTCGCCACGCAGCAGGCTCAGCATGTTGTCGGCGTCGCCCTTGTGCGGAATGTGCGTCATCTGCACGCCCGCTGCCTTGCCCAAAGCCACCATGGCCAGGTGCGGCACGCCGCCAATGCCCGATGAGCCATAGTTCAGCTTGCCCGGGTTGGCCTTGGCAAAGGCCAGCAGGTCGTTGACATTCTTGAATGGCGAGTCGGCACGCACGATGACGGCCTGGGGGTTGGCATAGACCAGGCACACGTAGTCGAACGAGTCCACGCTATAGGGCAGTTTTTGCAGATTGGGCTGCGTTGCGAGCGGCCCTACGGGCAACATGCCCACGGTGTAGCCGTCCTTGGCCGACGTGGCTACCTTGCCCGCACCCACGGTGCCTCCAGCGCCACCCAGATTCATCACGACCAGGTTCTGGCCACCCAGCGACTTGGCCATTTCCTGCGCCAGGCCCCGGGTCATCTGGTCGGTGCTGCCGCCAG
Source organism: Betaproteobacteria bacterium (assembly GCA_024641925.1). Classification (GTDB taxonomy): domain Bacteria; phylum Pseudomonadota; class Gammaproteobacteria; order Burkholderiales; family Burkholderiaceae_C; genus Rubrivivax. Next base: position 3,127 of record JAHECB010000265.1, on the reverse strand, counting down.
CACCGAAGGGCACCACGATACTGACTGGACGATCTGGAAACTCGGCAGCCGCAGGCAAGGCCATGACGGCAATGGCAGACGCAGCGAAAAGTTGGTTGAGTTTCTTCATGCTTGAACACTCCTGATGGGCGGTGGAACACGGTGACGCCATGTCGAGCATGGCCACTAGAAAAGGGGAATCAACTTCGCGTGGTGGCCACTTGACCGTGGCCGGTGGCAAAGTCGTTGCCAGCGCGGTCGCTGCCACGCACCAGCCACAACGGACGCGCCGGGTAGTTCATCAAGGGCGACTCGCGTGCGGCGTAGGCATTGGCCGGGAACGCCGGGTCTCGCACATAACGCGAGCTCGCGGGCATGTAGCGGATGGCGTAGTCGCTGCGCCGCAAGGTCGAGCGGTTGGCGTTGGAGCCATGCACCAGGTACACATCGTGCAGCGAGATCTGCCCTGAGTGCAGCACCACGTCGCGGGCCTGGCTTTCGTCGATGCTGGGCAGCTGTTGGCGCAAGGCCACGTGGCGTTCGGTGACCATTTCATGCCGCACCAGTTCACGCGGCCTGTGCGAGCCCGGCAAGTAGCGCATGCAGCCGTTTTCCGGCAACGAGTCGTCGATGGCCAGCCGCACGGTCACGGTGGCCAACGGGTCCAGCGGCCAGTACTGACCGTCCTGATGCCAGGGCACGGCCATGCCGTCGCCGGCCGGTTTGCAAAACAGCTGGCTGCCCCAGAGCACGATGTCGGGGCCGATCAGCTGCTCCACCATGTCCAGCACTTCAGGAAAGTGACAGAAGTCCAGAAACAACTGGCTGCCCACCATGCGTGACGACTGGCTCCACGGGTTGTGGGCGCCGGACAGTTGTTCGGGGCGCACATCGGGATTGCGCCGGATGAGCTGGTCAACTTCGCTGCGCAGCGCCTGAAGCCGGTCTTCAGGGATGCGGTAGTCCGGAATCACCAGGCCGTCCTGCTCATAACGCTGAATCTCGGCTTCACTCAATCGAACGTTGACAGCCATGCTGAATGTCCTTTCAACGAGGCGGTCAGGCCGTGGCCTGTCCGCCGTTCAAGTCCAGCGTCACGCCGGTGATGAAGGCCGCGTCTTCGCTGGCCAGGAATGCCACCGAAGCGGCAATGTCTTCGACCTCGGCGTGGCGGCGCAAGGGGATTTCCTGCAGCACCTTTTCACGTTCTTGTGCGGTGCGGCGCTCTGCCCACAGGCCGCGTGTGCGGTCGGTCATCACCACACCCGGGCAGATGCAGTTCACGGTAATGCCCTGTGGCCCGAACTCCTGCGCAAGCTGCCGCGTCAATGCCGCGACGGCACCTTTGGAGGCGGCGTAGTTGGGCCCCGCGATCAGGCTGCCAAAGCGCCCGGCCTTGGACCCGAAGTTCACCACCCGGCCCCACCCCTTTTGCGCCATGGCCGGCAGCACCGCGCGACTGGCCCAGACAGTACCCATCAGGTTGAGCTGCACCACCTGCAGCCAATGTGCATCGTCTTCGTCCATGAAACGGTAGGGGGTGTGCAGTGATCCCCCGGCGTTGTTGACCAGCACATCGATGCCGCCGGAGATGCCGGCAATGTGCTGCATCACGCTGGCCACATTGGCGGCGTTACTGGAATCCATCACCGCCGTGTGCAGACGCAGCCCCGCGCCATCGGCGGCTTGTGCCGCCTGCTGCAGCGCTTTTTCGTCAAGATCGGTGATCCACACGGTGGCGCCTTCGGCTGCCAGCCGCACGGCTGACGCAAACCCGATGCCACGCGCGGCGGCCGTCAACAAGGCGACCCGACCGGTCATGCGGCGGCAGCCGCGCGCCACATCGGCTTCGCGCATCGACGGCGGGGGGGCGTTGGCGTGGAGGTCGGCCATGTTGGTTTCAGTGGGATGGTGGTTGGCCTGGTTGTTGGGTCCTGCACAGGGTTCTGGGCTGGGTGGCAACCGGGGCGTGTCTCAGGTCATCCAGGTGCCGCCGTTCACGTCCAGGCCCTGGCCTGTGATGTAGCGGGCCTGGTCGGACAGCAGGAATGCTGCGGCCTCGGCCACTTCATCAGGCGTACCCAGTCGGCCCAGCGGGATGCGCGCCGCCAGTTCGGGCCAGCGTTCGCGCGGGATCATCGTGCCTTCGATGGAGCCCGGCACCACGGCGTTGACACGCACGCCGTCGGGCGCCAACTCAATGGCCAGCGACTTCACCAGCGACAGCAAGGCCGCCTTTGACGCCGCGTAGTGCGCCTTGGTGCCGCTGGCTGCCGCGTTCAAGGCCGCGTAGCCGGTGCGTCCTGCACGTGAAGCAATGAACACCGCAGCACCGCGTCCACGCTGCAGCGGACCGATGGCCGCCTGGGCCACCAGAAACGCCCCGGTGACATTGACCTCCATCAGGCGTCGCCACTCGGCAGGGTCGATCTGTGCAATGGGGCGCATCGGCGCCGTGATGGCGGCCGAGTGCACCAGGGCAGACAGCGTCTGGTCACCGACCGCGGACTCCATCAACGCCTGGCAAGCGCTGGCGCTGGTGATGTCGGTTTCCACAAACCGTGCGCCTGCGGGCAAGGGCAGGCGCGGGCGCTGGATATCGGCGATCACCACGGCATGGTCTTGCGCCAGTCTCTGCACACAGGCCCAGCCGATATTGCTGGCGCCGCCGGTGACGATGGCAATGCGGGTCATGGCCCTGGGGCGTCAGTAGTCGGACGCTGGCACGTGGCTGGCGGTCGGGTCCACCGCCACGTCGATGACCGTCGTGCGCCCCTGGCGCGCGGCTTCGCGGCCGGCGGCGATGGCATTGCCCAGCGCCTGGGCACGGTCAACCCGGATGCCGTCGCAGCCCATGCCACGCGCAATCTGCGCGAAGTCCAGGGCGGAAAAATTGACTGCAATCTGTTTGCCCTTCATGTTGTCGCGCACCATGCCCAGGCCCTGGTTGTTGGCCACGATCACCGTGATGGGCAGTTGTTCCTGCACACAGGTGGCCAGCGTGGACAGGGTCATGGCAATGCCGCCGTCACCGATCAGGCAGATGGCATTGCGCTGCGGGTACACCAGCTTGGTGGCCGCGGCAGCTGGCAGTCCCCACCCCATGCCCCCGATGCCGCCGGGCACCACCAGCTGGCCCGGCGTGCGC
>JAHECB010000024.1:11576-27351 GCA_024641925.1 Betaproteobacteria bacterium | reverse complement strand
CTGCGCCAGCACTTCAGCGACGACGCCATCGAGTTCGACGTCATCACGGCCGAGCGCGTACGTCGCTTCTTCACCGCCCAGGCCAAGAACTACAAGACGCCATCGAGCCTGGGCGTCGTCGTCTCATCGCTGCGCAGCTATTTCCGGTGGCGAGCAACGCTGGGCGACCAGACCCACGCACTGGTGGGCGCCCTGGCGTACCCGGCGAACTGGCAACTGGCGTCGTTGCCCAAGTCATTGGAGCCGGCAGAGGTCGAACAATTGGAGGCTGCACTCGGCCACTTAGGCCTGCGGTGGTACGGATGCGTCCCTGGTTTGGTGAGCCCAGACCTGCTTAGGACAAGGGAATTCAGCGCTGCCGTGCTCGACAGCATACGGTGGCGCGCTGGATCGGCCCAAACCAAAAAGGGCAGGAGCAGCCAAAGCTGCATCCCGCCCCATTTTTCCAGCAACCGAACCCGTGCTCCAGTCAGGAAAGCAGACCGGGTTCCTTCGAATGTCAGTGCTCGCTTACTGAACCGTTAGTGATCACTCTCTGAAAACTTACTGAACGATACGCTGGCTAACTGAACGGTATTTTGACGTCCTACAGCTGGCCAGCCCGTCCACTAGACCACGGCGCCCAGCTTGAAGATGGGCAGGTACATCGACACCACGATGCCGCCGATGAGTACACCCAGGATGACGATGATGAACGGCTCCATCAAGCTGGACAGGCCCTTGACCATCTCGTCAACTTCGTCTTCATAGAACTCGGCCGCCTTGGCCAGCATGTGATCCAGCGAGCCAGATTCTTCGCCAATCGACGCCATCTGCAGCACCATGTTCGGGAAGACGCCGGTGGTGGTCATGGCGCTGGTCAGCGCCGAGCCCGTGGACACGTCCTTCTGGATCTGCTCGGTGGCATGCAGGTAGACGGCGTTGCCCGAGGCGCCACCCACCGAATCCAGCGCTTCCACCAGCGGCACGCCCGCAGCAAACATCGTGGACAGCGTGCGCGTCCAGCGGGCGATCACCGACTTGTTGATGAGATCGCCAAACACCGGAACGCGCAACAGCAGCCGATCCATGGCTGTTTGCATCTTGGCGCTGCGTTTCCAGGTCTCGAAGAAAAAGTAGATGCCACCGCCGATCAAGCCAAAAATGGCCCACCACCACTCGACAAAAAACTTGGACAGCCAGATCACAAACTGCGTGGGCGCTGGCAATTCGCCGCCGAAGGACTTGAAGACCTCTTCGAAAGACGGGATGACGAAGATCATGATCACCGTCAGCACAACAAAGGCCACCACGATCACGGCAATGGGGTACATCAGTGCAGACTTGATCTTGGACTTGATGGCCAGCGTTTTTTCCTGGTAGATGGCCAGGCGGTCCAGCAGTGCTTCCAGGATGCCGCCCGCTTCGCCTGCTTCGACCAGATTGCAGTACAGCGCGTCAAAGTGCAGCGGATGCTTGCGGAAAGCCGATGACAAGCTGGTACCGGTTTCAACGTCAGACCGGATGTCGTTGAGCAGCTTGGTCAATCGTGGGTTGGTACTGCCGCGTGAAACGATGTCAAAGGACTGCAGCAAGGGCACGCCGGCCTTCATCATGGTGGCCAGTTGCCGGGTGAACAACGCGATGTCGCGCTGCTTGATGCTGCGCCCGCCCGACACTCGGCGCTTTTTCAGTTTTGTGACCAGAATGCCCTGGCGCCGCAGGCTGGCGGTGACCGCAGCTTCGCCGCCCGAGCGCATCTCGCCCCGGACCAACTTGCCGTTTTTATCCTTGCCTTCCCACTCGTAGATGATTTCCTTGGCCGATTTGGCCATTGCAGCAGTTGCCATGGGGTGTGTGGGCGCTCAGGAAAGGGTAGGGGCCGTTGGCGGGTTCAGACGGGGCGGGCTCACAAGGCGGTCAGCGGCGTTCGTTTATTCATTGGTGACCAGTATCACCTCTTCCAATGTCGTCATTCCAGCGCGAACCTTGACCAGACCTGACTGTCGCAGGTCACGAACGCCCTCAATTTCCGCCTGTTTGGCGATGTCCAGTGCTGTCCCTTCGGTCAGGATGATGCGCTGGATGGCCTCGGTAATCGGCATGACCTGGTAAATGCCCACCCGCCCCTTGTAGCCGTTGGTGCAGGCCGAGCAGCCCACGGCACGGTACGGCTTCCAGTTGCCATCCAGTTCTTCGGGCTTGAAGCCGGCTTTCAGAAGCGACTCTCTAGGGTATTCGGCGGGCTTCTTGCAGTTTTCGCACAACTTGCGCGCCAGCCGCTGCGCCGTGATCAACAGCACACTGGACGCGATGTTGAAGGGCGCAATGCCCATGTTCAACATGCGCGTCAGCGTGGTGGGTGCGTCGTTGGTGTGCAGCGTGCTCATCACCAGGTGGCCCGTCTGGGCCGCCTTGATAGCGATGTCGGCGGTGTCAAGGTCGCGGATTTCGCCGACCATGATGATGTCCGGGTCCTGCCGCAGGAAGGAGCGCAGTGCGGCCGCGAAGGTCAGCCCGGCCTTCTCATTGACGTTGACCTGGTTCACGCCCGGCAGGTTGATTTCGGCCGGGTCTTCTACCGTGGCAATGTTCACGCCCGGCTGGTTCAGGATATTCAGGCAGGTGTACAGCGACACCGTCTTGCCGCTGCCTGTGGGGCCGGTGACCAAAATCATGCCGTAGGGGCGCCCGATGGCGTTCAGCAGGCGGTCCTTCTCGATCTTTTCGTAGCCCAGCGCTTCGATGCCCAACTTGGCGCTGGACGGGTCCAGGATACGAATCACCACCTTCTCGCCAAACAGCGTGGGCAGGGTGCTGACCCGGAAGTCGATCGCCTTGGTGCCGAACTTCAGCTTCATGCGCCCGTCTTGTGGCACCCGCTTTTCGGCGATGTCCATGCGCGAGATGACCTTGATGCGCGAAGCCAGCTTGTCCTTGATGGCGATCGGGGGCTGGGTGATTTCGCGCAGTTCGCCGTCGATGCGAAAACGCACCCGGTAGTTGTACTCGTAGGGCTCGAAGTGCAGGTCCGACGCGCGCATGTTGATGGCGTCGACCAGCATCTTCTGCAGGAAACGGACCACCGGCGCGTCCTCGACGTCGGTGGTGCTGTCGGAATTCTCCGGTGGCGCGGTCTCTTCTTCGGTGACGTCGAAATCGAAATCGGCGTTGGCCAGGGTCTCGAGAACCTCGTTGGCCGAAGCCCCCGAGCTTTCAAGCTGACGCATCAGCTTGTCATATTCAACGATCACCCATTCCGGCGTCAGCTGGGTGGCGAACTTGATGCGCTCGACGGCTTCCTGGTCGGTGGGGTCGGCAGCGCCGATGAACAGGCGGTTGCCTCGTCGTCCCAGAACCATCAATTGGTACTGGTTGGCAATCTTGCTGTCCACGAGGTTGCGTGGCAGCCGCTGCATGTCCACAGCGTTCAGGTCCAGCACGGGCAGTGCCAGCGCAACCGACAGCGTATGGGCCAGATCGTCGGGCTTGACGGCGCCGGCGCCGATCACGGCGCTGATGAAGCTGACCTTGCGCTCCCTGGCGGATTTGGACAGATCGTCGGCTGCGCGTGCCGTCAGTTTGCCGGCGTTGACCAGTACACGTGCCACACCGGACAGTGCAGACGGAGAGACTTCAACCGGAGCTTCTGTAGCCATCAAATCAAATCAGCGTGGGATCTTGCATTTGATCATCGTCGAACCCCCTGGATGCATAAACCCGCGATCGGCCCGCAAGGAGCAGCGAGCACAGTGCGAAAGAATTCACGCATCAGGCCAGTCGCGCACAGGTCACATGGTGCCTGGCCAGTCCATCTTCTGAAGTCTGGTCGGGGTGAGAGGATTCGAACCTCCGGCCTCTACGTCCCGAACGTAGCGCTCTACCAGGCTAAGCTACACCCCGTTTTGGCACGCTATCCCGCAGCATCATGTCAGCCTGAACGCCAGGGCTCAATGACCAACCTTGCAGGCGCGGGCGCACCTAAGGAAAAGTTCGGCTCCCGTGCGTCGAGCGACTACTTGCTACGAGGACCGGTTTACAGAACGAACCGATAATTCTAGCAGAGCGTCACGTGCCCGCGATGGCGGCAGCGCGGTCAATGCCTGGCTGGCCCGGTCAGCCTGCTCCTGCGCAGCGGCGCGGGTGCCGGACAAGGCGCCCGTGCGGTTCACGATGGTCATGATTTCGGGCATCTTGTGCAATTCGCCGTGTTCAATGGCATGCCGTATCAGATCGCGTTCTTCGGGCAGGCCCTTTTCCATGGCCAAGAGCAAGGGCAGGGTGGGTTTGCCCTCGCGCAGATCGTCACCCACGTTTTTGCCCAGCTCGACGCTTTTGCCTTCGTAGTCCAGCAGGTCGTCAACCAGTTGAAACGCAGTGCCCAGCGAGCGGCCGTAATCGGCGCAGGCTTCTTCCACAGCAGGCGAGGCCCCCGCCAGCACGGCGCCCAAGCGTGCGCTGGCTTCAAACAGCTTGGCGGTCTTGAATCGAATGACCTGAAGGTAGTCGGCCACGGACAGATCGGGGTCGCGCATGTTCAAAAGCTGCAGCACTTCGCCTTCGGCGATGACGTTGGTGGCATCGGCCAGCACGTCGAGCACGCGCATGCGGTTCACCGACACCATCATCTGGAAGGCGCGTGAATACAGAAAGTCGCCTACCAGCACGCTGGCAGCGTTGCCGAACATCGCATTGGCGGTAGCCCGGCCGCGGCGCAGCGCGGATTCGTCGACCACGTCGTCGTGCAGCAGCGTGGCCGTGTGAATGAACTCGACAATGGCGGCCAGTTCGTAGGTCTCGGGACCCTCGAAACCCAGGGCTTCGGCAAACAGCAGCACCAGGCGCGGCCTGATGCGCTTGCCGCCCGCAGTGATGATGTACTGAGCGATCTGGTCGATCAGGGCCACGCGTGAGCTCAGGCGCTGGCGAATCACATCGTCAACTCGCGCCAGCGCGGTGTCGATGGGGTCGGCGGCAGGGCCAGCGGGGCTGTGGGCGGGTGCGATGTCGAGCACGGGCAGGGCAGAAAGGAGAAAACGATTATAGGTTCGCTGCGAGGCCCCCGCCGCCCACACCTGCTCATGCGGGTCGCACATGCTATACTCGAGGGCTCTGCGCGATTGGCGAACTGGTCTATGGCGGGTGCGGCATGGCCGGCGCCGGCCTTCAGCCGTTCAGCGCTGGTCGCTTTTGAATGGTTTTGAAAGGTCTCACATGTACGCGGTCATAAAAACCGGTGGCAAACAATACAAGGTTGCTGCCGGCGAAAAAATCAAGGTAGAACAGATACCAGCGGACGTGGGTCAGGCAGTGGTGATTGATCAGGTTCTGGCCGTCGGAAGCGGCGCGGACCTGAGGGTCGGAACTCCCTGGGTCGCGGGTGCAACCGTCAGTGCCACGGTAGTGGCGCAAGGCAAGCACGACAAGGTTCGCATCTTCAAGATGCGCCGCCGCAAGCACTACCAGAAGCATGGCGGTCACCGCCAGACATATACCGAGCTGCAAATCGGCTCGATCAACGGTTAAAGGGGTAGCACCATGGCACAGAAAAAAGGTGGCGGTTCCACCCGAAACGGCCGCGATTCCAAGCCGAAGATGCTGGGCGTCAAGGCCTTTGGCGGTCAGGCCGTGTCGGCCGGCTCCATCATCGTGCGCCAGCGCGGCACCAAGTTCCACGCTGGCATCAACGTGGGCATGGGCAAGGATCACACGCTGTTTGCGTTGGTCGGTGGCGCCGTTCAGTTTGAAGTCAAGGGCGCGCTGAACCGGCAGACGGTTTCCATCAGCCCGGCCTGAGACCGAACTTCGCAAGTCCGCGAAGCCCCGGTACTGCCGGGGCTTCTTTGTTTGTGTTGGCCGTAACCCAGAACCAGACTCCCGATGAAGTTCGTAGACGAAGCCTTGATTGACATCTCGGCCGGCAACGGCGGGTCGGGCTGCGCCAGCTTCAGGCGTGAAAAGTTCATTCCCTTTGGTGGCCCTAACGGCGGTGACGGCGGGCGCGGCGGCAGCGTCTGGGCCGTCGCTGATCAGAACATCAACACCCTGATCGACTACCGTTACACGCGGCGCCATGAGGCCAAGAATGGCGAGGCTGGACGCGGTTCGGACCAGTTCGGTGCTGCCGGGCCCGACATTGAAATGCGGATGCCAGTGGGCACCATCATCAGCAACGCCGACACCGGCGACATGATGGTGGAACTGCTGGAGCACGGCCAGCGCAGCCTGTTGGCCAAGGGCGGCGACGGCGGTTTTGGCAACCTGCATTTCAAGAGCAGTACCAATCGCAGTCCGCGCCAGAAAACGCCGGGTTGGCCCGGCGAGGCGTTCAAGCTTAGGCTGGAACTGCGGGTGCTGGCTGACGTGGGCCTGCTGGGCATGCCCAATGCCGGCAAGAGCACGCTGATTGCTGCCATCTCCAATGCCCGGCCCAAGATCGCGGACTACCCCTTCACGACCTTGAGCCCCAACCTGGGTGTGGTGCGAGTAGGGCCTGAGCGCAGTTTTGTGGTCGCCGACGTGCCGGGCTTGATTGAAGGTGCGTCTGAGGGCGCCGGCTTGGGCCATCGGTTTCTGCGCCACCTGCAGCGCACCCGGTTGTTGCTGCACATCGTGGACGCTGCACCCTTTGACGAGGGTGTCGACCCGGTGGTGCAGGCGCGCGCCATCGTGGCGGAACTCAAGAAGTACGACAAGGCCCTTCACGCCAAACCCCGCTGGCTGGTGTTCAACAAGCTGGACATGGTGCCCGAGGCCGAACGCGAACAGCGCGTGAAGGACTATGTCCGCCGCCTGCGCTACAAGGGTCCTGTTTTTGCGATTTCGGCGCTGGCGCGCGAGGGCCTGCAGCCTTTGGTGGAGCAGGTCCACAAGCACGTGGCCGAACAGCAGCGCGTGGCGCCCCTGCCCGACCTGCGCTTTGACACGGTGATCGAAGGTGACCACTGAGCCCACGCCCAACCTCGTGCAGCGTGCGCGCCGCATTGTTGTCAAGGTAGGGTCCAGCCTCGTCACCAACGATGGTCGGGGGCTGGATGCGCTGGCCATCGACAACTGGTCGCGCCAACTGGCCGTTCTGGCAGGGCAAGGCCGCGAACTGCTGATGGTGTCCAGCGGGGCCATCGCCGAAGGCATGCAACGGCTGGGCTGGACGCAGCGGCCGCGCGAACTGCACGACCTGCAGGCGGCGGCAGCCGTGGGCCAGATGGGTCTGGTGCAGATGTACGAAAGCCGCCTTCGTGAGCATGGCATCGCCAGCGCCCAGGTGCTGCTGACCCACGCCGACCTGTCGCACCGCGAACGTTATCTGAACGCACGCTCCACCCTGTTGACGCTGCTGGGCCTGAAGGTCATACCGGTCATCAACGAAAACGACACGGTGGTCAACGACGAAATCAAGTTCGGCGACAACGACACCCTGGGCGCGCTGGTGGCCAACCTGGTGGATGCCGACGCCTACATCATCCTGACCGACCAGACGGGCCTGTACGCGGCCGACCCGCGCAAGGACCCGCAGGCGCGCTTCATCAGCGTGGCCACGGCCGGCGACCCGCAGCTCGAATTGATGGCGGGTGGCGCCGGATCCAGCATCGGCCGCGGCGGCATGCTGACCAAGGTCACGGCGGCCAAACGGGCGGCCAGCGGCGGTACCAGCACCATCATCGCCTGGGGACGTGAGCCCGATGTGCTGGTGCGTCTGGCGGCGGGTGAAAACATCGGCACCCTGCTGGTGGCGGCCACCGGCAAACAGGCTGCGCGCAAGCGCTGGATGCGCGACCACCTGCAGATGCGCGGTGCGGTGCTGGTGGACGACGGCGCGGTGGCCAAATTGCGCGACGGGGGCAAGAGCTTGCTGCCCATCGGTGTGCATGTCGTGCAGGGCGAGTTTTCGCGTGGCGACGTGATTGCCGTGCGTACCCTGGCGGGCGTGGAACTGGCCCGTGGGCTGGCAAACTATTCCTCGGCCGAGGCGCGCTTGATTGCCCGCAAGCCGTCGGCGCAGATAGAGGGTCTGCTGGGCTACGCCAACGAGCCCGAAATGATCCACCGCACCAACCTGGTGTTGACTTGAGATCCGGCACCTTGCTTGCCCTCGAGGGAAGCCGGGCAAGGCACTGAGGCGGCGTTTGACGACGCTAGGCGCTGAACAGGCGCAAGGATCGATGGGGCGCCCCGCGGGTGTGGCCTGCGGTAACCCTATACCTCGCCAGCCGAATCGGGCGGCAGATTCGACTGTCTCGCGTCGGTTTCATGCTCGTTGCTGAGTTGCCCGCGGGCGCCACCGCGCAAGAATCGATTGGAGTGGTGTGTCCGCGGCAGGTAGCGCGCCAATTCGGTCAGCGCCATTTCATAGACGTTGCGCTTGAACTCGATCACCATGTCCAGCGGCACCCAGTAGTCGTTCCAGCGCCATGCATCGAACTCGGGGTGGTCGGTGGCCCGCAGGTTCATGTCACTGTCGCGGCCCACCAGCCGCAACAGGAACCAGATCTGCTTCTGGCCCCGATAATGACCGCGTGCATCCTTGCGGATGAAATGGTCGGGCACCTCGTAACGCAGCCATTCACGCGTGCGCGCCACGATCTGCACGTGCTCGGGCTTGAGGCCCACTTCTTCGTGCAGTTCTCGCAACATTGCCTGTTCAGGCGACTCACCGTGCTTGATGCCGCCTTGTGGAAACTGCCACGAATGTGTGCGCAGTCTCTTGCCCCAGAAAACCTGGTTGCGGGCGTTCAACAGGACGATGCCGACGTTGGGCCTGAAGCCTTCCCGGTCGAGCATAATCAGACCCCGAATTTTTCACTGATTCATTATTGCACCGGCACTGTGCGCAGCGCGAACTCTGGATAACCCCGACGGGCCTTGAAGGGCCTTTCGACGGCCGGGTAGGGCGGGCCAGGCCCACGCAGAACGAGCGCCTATGAAAGCCACCCAGACCTTCATCTCCACCCTCAAGGAAGCGCCCGCTGACGCCGAGGTCAAGAGCCATCAGCTGATGATGCGTGCCGGCATGATCAAGCGCCTGGGCGCGGGCATCTACAGCTACATGCCCATGGGGCTGCGGGTCATCCGCAAGATCGAAAACATCATCCGCGAAGAGATGAACCGCGCCGGTGCGGTGGAGTTGCTGATGCCCGTGGTGCAGCCGGCCGAGCTTTGGCAGGAGTCGGGCCGCTTCCAGGCCTATGGCCCGGAGTTGATGCGGGTGAAAGACCGGCACGGCCGCGACTTTGTCATCCAGCCCACCAGCGAAGAGGTGATCACCGATATCGCGCGGCAGGAACTGCGCAGCTACAAGCAACTGCCCCGAAATTTCTACCACATCCAGACCAAGTTCCGTGACGAGCGCCGGCCCCGGTTTGGCGTCATGCGTGGTCGCGAATTCACCATGAAGGACGCCTATTCCTTCGACCGCGACCTGGAATCGGGCCGGCGCAGCTACGACGCCATGCGTGTAGCCTACTGCGCCATCTTCGACCGCATGGGCCTGCGCTACCGTGCGGTGGCGGCCGACTCGGGCGCCATCGGCGGCGACGTGTCGCAGGAATTCCAGGTCATTGCCGACACCGGCGAAGACGCCATCGTCTACTGCCCCGGCAGCGACTACGCCGCCAACATCGAAATGGCCGAAGGCGTGCCCTTGCTGGCGCAGCGTGGTGCGGCCAGCCAGCCCCTGGCCAAGACGCCCACACCCGGCAAAGCGACTTGCAGCGATGTCGCCGAGTTGCTGGGCCTGCCGCTGTCGCAGACGGTCAAGTCGCTGGTGCTGGCCACCGACGAGACCGACGCCACCGGGCACATCGTGAACAGCACGGTCTGGCTGCTGCTGGTACGCGGCGACCACGACCTGAACGAGATCAAGGCCGGCAAGGTGCCGGGGCTGAAGGGCGGGTACCGGTTTGCCACGGTGGCTGAAATCGAAAGCCATTTCGGCTGCAAGCCGGGTTTTCTGGGGCCGATTGGCTTGAAGCAACCACTCAAGGTGGTGGCCGACCGCACCGTGGCCAACATGGCCAACTTCGTCTGCGGCGCCAACGAGGCCGACTTCCACTACACCGGCGTGAATTGGGGCCGCGATCTGCCGGAGCCCGATGCGGTGGCCGACCTGCGCAACGTGGTGGCAGGGGACCCCAGCCCGGACGGCAAGGGCGTGCTGGCCATTCAGCGGGGCATCGAGGTGGGCCACGTGTTTTTGCTGGGCACCAAGTACAGCGAGCCCATGAAGGCCACCTTCCTGGACGAAACCGGCAAGCCGCTGACCATGATCATGGGCTGTTACGGCATCGGCGTGACGCGTTTGCTGGGCGCTGCCATAGAGCAGAACCACGACGAGCGCGGCATCATCTGGCCCACTGCGATGGCGCCGTTTCAGGTGGCGCTGTGCCCTATTGGCTACGACCGCAGTGACGATGTGCGAGCGGCCGCCGACCAACTGCACCAGGCGCTGCTGGCGCAAGGCATCGACGCGGTGCTGGACGACCGCGGAGAACGTCCCGGTGCCATGTTTGCCGACTGGGAGTTGATCGGCGTGCCGCTGCGTGTGGTCCTCTCCGACCGCGGTCTCAAGGCGGGCACGGTCGAAATGCAGGGTCGCCGCGACGCCCAGGCCCAGGTGGTGGCGCTGGCCGACGTATCGGCGCTGGTGGCCGCTGCCGTGCAAACGGCCTTGAAGGCCCCCGCACCGGCATGACGGCTTCGCAGCGCACGCCGCTGCTGCACCTGCCCTGGCGTCGCGCCCTGCTGCGGCGCGCGGGCGCTTTGGGTCTGGCGGGCGTGGGCCTGGGTCAACAGCGCACCTGGGCCGGCGCACAGGAAGAAGAGCCGCTGGCCGACGCCGTGCGCACCGCGCTGGCTGCCTCGGTGGCCGACGCCGCCCCGCCCAAGCCACGCTTTGCAGACGTTGAAGCACGCCTGGTGTATCTGCGTTGGCTGGGTGCGGCCAGCGAAAAGCTCAAGCGCCGTAAAGCCGATCACCATACCCGCATCGAATTTCTTGAAACCGTCTGGTACGAAAGCCGCAGGGCGGGCCTGGAAACCGCGTTGGTGCTGGGCCTGATCCAGGTGGAAAGCGGCTTTCGCAAGTACGCCATCAGCAGCGCTGGCGCACGGGGCTACATGCAGATCATGCCCTTTTGGGTGCGGGCCATTGGCGACGGTGATACCAGTCGCCTGTTCCACCTGCAGACCAATATGCGGTTTGGCTGCGTCATCCTGCGCCACTACCTGGAGCGGGAACGTGGTGACCTGTTCCTCGCGCTGGGCCGTTACAACGGCAGCCGGGGCAAGCCGGCCTACCCGAACCTGGTGTTCGGTGCCAAACGACAATGGGACTTCAAGGTTTGAGAGGCTGAGATATCAGCAAAGGAGCGGCCATGGCCATTGAACTGAGCAAGGAAGACCGGCAGCAGGCCATCGCGTCCATCGAGCGTTACTTCCGCGAAAACATGGAAGAAAAGATCGGCAACATCGCAGCCGGCGCCTTGCTGGGGTTCTTTCTGGAAGAAGTGGCGCCCAGCGTCTACAACCGCGGCGTGGTGGATGCGCAGGAGCGCCTGCAGGCCCGGGTGGCTGACCTGGACTTCGAGGTGCACGAGGCCGAATTTGCCTATTGGCAGAAATACAGGGCCAGCAAACCGGCCCGGTAGACAGCGCGTGGTCGATGCAGGCTAAAGCCCGCGCCACTCCTGAGGTGTAGCCCCCGGCAATGCCAGCAGAGCCAGCACCCGTTCCACACTTTCGTTGACCAGCTCGTCGATGCTGGCGGGCTTCAGATAGAAGGCCGGCAAGGGCGGAAAGATCATGGCCCCCATTTCGGTGGCCGCCGTCATGTTGCGCAGATGCGCTAGATTGAACGGCGTTTCGCGCACCATCAGCAGCAGCCGGCGGCGTTCTTTCAGGGTCACATCGGCAGCACGTGTAAGCAGGTTGTCGGACAGTCCATGGGCGATGGCGGCCAGTGATTTCATCGAACACGGCGCCACCACCATGGCTGCGGCACCAAAGCTGCCGCTGGCCAGTGAAGCGCCGATGTCGCCCGGCGCATAGGCCTGGTCGGCCAGCGCTTCAAGTGCCTTGCGGTCCAGGCCCAGTTCGTGATGTGCGTTCAGCACACCAGACGGTGTGACCACCAAATGCGTCTGCACACCCATTTCACGCGCACGTTGCAACAGACGCACGCCATAGATGGCGCCGGTGGCGCCGGTGATGCCCACCACCAAGCGCGTGGGCGTTGGCGGCGGCGTCAGGGGCTGCAAATCAGGCCTTGGTCAACAACTGCTGAAGCTCGCCGGACTGGTACATCTCCATCATGATGTCCGAGCCGCCGACAAATTCGCCATCCACATACAACTGCGGGATGGTGGGCCACTGGGCGTAGTCCTTGATGCCCTGGCGGACTTCGTCGTCCTCCAGCACGTTGAAGGTCTTGATCTGCTCGGCGCCCGATGCCTTCAGCACCTGGATGGCGCGACCGGAAAAGCCGCACATCGGAAATTGCGCCGTGCCCTTCATGAAAAGCATGACACGGTTGTTTTTGACCAGATCGTCGATGCGCTGTTGCACGTCGCTCATGGGTGGAATCCTGCTGGCTGAAAGAGAAGCTGCTAATTGTGCGGCAATCCGCCGTTCAGCGCTGCTGCAGGGGGATGCCCAGCCCGGTGTCAGAAGGCGTAACGGACGCCCAGTTGGAACACCGGCGACAACCGCATCTCCCGCAGCGCCTGGTTCATGCCCTGGTTGCCAAACAGCGCGCGGCCGACCTGGCCCGCGCCGCCCGGACGCTCGGAAACCAGCCCCAGGTCGGCACTGAGTGCAATGCGGTCGCGCCACAGGCTGCCGCTGTAGCCCAGGCCCAGGTAAGGAATCGGGTCGGCCGATTCGGTGGTGAGCGATGGGGCGGCCAGGCCTCGGCCTTGTACCGAAAGCCCCAGCCCTGGCGTCAGGTTGCCGGCTGAGGTGACCAGGCCACCCAGTGCGGACCCGCCCGCGGCGCCCATCATCACGCCACCGCTGGCGCGAAATCGTCCAAAGAACGGCTGCGCGAAGTAGTAGTCACCCACGATAGCCCCGCCGCGGATCTGGCTTTGTTCGGAACTGGCCAGCGAAATCTGGCTGGCGGTGCTGGCCCAGTCCGAGCGGGACAAGGGGGCCGACTGCAGGCTCACACGCGCCTGCCACTGCGGCCACACCTGATCAGCCTCGGGTGCCGACAAGCCTTGTGCGGCCTGGCTGCCAGCGCCAGCCATCAAGCCCAAAAAGGCCGTGGTCAAACGAAAAATGCGTGCTGGCCTTGTGCTCATGCAGGACTCCCGTTCGGTAGGCGGATGGGGTGCGATGATGCTGAAAGTCATCACTTCACCTCACAAGGGGCCATCATGCGCCGATTCGACGTCTGTGGGCTGTCCCTTTGATGGGCGCCCGCCCGACAAGTGGGTCAAGTGCTCATTTGTCATCAGTATGACGCGGGCGCGTTGACCGTCAATCCACAAATCAGGGGTGTCGAGCGCCGCTGCAGCGCGGCAACCCCGCCAGATCATGCCGGGTCTGGGCCTGTGGCAGACCCGCCATCATCATCATGTCTTGCACGGCCTGGGCCTGGTCATGGCCATGTTCGACCAGCAGCCAGCCGCCAGCGGCCAGCCGGGCCGGGGCGCCGGGAATGATCTGGCGCAGGTCATCCAGACCATCAGCGCCCGCAACCAGCGCACCCATCGGTTCGTGTTTCAAGGCGGGCAGGTGCGAGTCGCCCAGCGCGATGTAGGGTGGATTGCTGACGATCAGATCAAAGCCGTCTCGGGCTTCTTCAGAACCTACCGATGCTGGGAATGCTTGCCACCAGTTCGATTCAATGAAAGTAACTGCCAACATCAGATGCTGCGCGTTGCGCTGGGCCACGGCCAGCGCCCGAGGGCTGACATCGCTGGCCCAGACCTGTGCTTGCGGGCACTGCTGCTTGATGGCCAGCGCCAGCGCGCCGCTGCCTGTGCCCAGGTCGAGCACACGCGCGGGCGCTGGCCTGGCCTGGAGGCACTGCACCGCCCAGTGCACCAGGTCTTCGGTTTCCGGGCGCGGTATCAAGACGTCGGGTGTCACTTCCAGCCGCAGGCCACAAAAAAGCTGTTCGCCCACCACATAGGCCAGGGGTTCGCCAGCGCAGCGCCGGTCCAGCATCGGCGACCATGCTGCCAGCTGCGCCGAGGTCAGGGCCTGATCGTCGTGGGCCAGCAACCAGGTGCGATCGCGCCCCAGCAGGTGACCGAGCAGCCATTGCGCGTCCAGCCGCGGCAGGCCTCGGCGCTGCGCCTGGGCCAAGGCGTCGGCGACACGTATGGCCGGGCCGCGGCTAAAGGGCGCCACCACCCGACTCCAGCTGCGCCAGTTGTTCGGCAGCCCGCGCCGCCTGCAGCGCCTGCACCACGTCGCCCAGGTCGCCGTCCATCACCTGGGCCAATTTGTACAGCGTTAGGTTGATGCGGTGGTCAGTCAGGCGCCCTTGGGGGAAGTTGTAGGTGCGGATGCGGTCGCTGCGGTCACCGCTGCCGATCAGGCTCTTGCGGGCGGCGGCCTCCTTGGCCGCGCGTTCACTGCGGTCCTTTTCGCGCAGCCGGGCCACCAGCACGGCCATGGCCTTGGCCTTGTTGCGGTGCTGCGAGCGGTCGTCCTGGCATTCCGCCACCAGCCCCGTGGGCAGGTGGGTGATGCGGATCGCGCTGTCGGTCTTGTTGATGTGCTGGCCACCCGCGCCGCTGGCGCGGAAGGTGTCGATGCGCAGCTCTGCCGGGTTGAGTTGAACCTCTTCGGTTTCGTCGGGTTCCGGCATCACGGCCACGGTGCAGGCGCTGGTGTGGATGCGACCCTGGCTTTCCGTGGCCGGCACGCGCTGCACACGGTGACCCCCTGATTCGAAGCGCAACTGGCCGTAGACATTGTTGCCCTGCACCAGCAGCACCAGTTCCTTGTAGCCACCCAGTTCGGCGGCGTTTTCACTCAGCACTTCGACTTTCCAGCGGCGTGACTCGAAATAACGCAGGTACATGCGGGCCAGGTCGCCGGCAAACAAAGCCGATTCGTCACCACCCGTGCCCGCGCGAATTTCAACAAAGGCGTTGCGCTCGTCGTCGGGGTCGCGCGGAATCAGCGCGGCCTGCAGCTCCTGCTGCAACGTCGCCATGTCGGCCTGGGCGGTGTCAATCTCCTCGCGCGCCATGGCCAGCAGGTCGGCGTCGCGCTCGGTGTCCTGCAGATCACGCGCCGTGGCCAGGTCCAGTTCACGCTGCTGGTAGCGGCGATATCGCTCCACCACCCACTGCGCTTCAGACTGCTCGCGGGACAGCACCCGCCACCGTTTGATGTCGGCCGCCACCTTGGGGTCGGCCAGGGTGGCGTCCAGCTCGGCCAGGCGCAGGGCCAGGCGTTCAAACTGATCGCGCAGTTGTGGAGTCATGGGGTAATGGAAAACGGTGTTTGCGGCACGAGGCGCCAGCGGCGTCGGCTGGCTGAGGACGCGCAGGCGCTGTCAACGACAGCGCCGCTGCGGGCGTAGCCCTCGTCGCTAATGCTGCCTGGGCTCGCGGGTGTCCTGGCGCAGGAAAAGTCGGGACACGGTGTCCACCAGCTTGCTGCGCTCGTCACCCTGCACGGCATTCAATTCAACCAGGGTGCCGTGCATCATCTTCTGCGTCAGACCACGGGCCAGGGCCTGCAGGACCTGGTCAACTGGTTCGCCGCGCGCCAGCAGCTTGCGGGCGCGGGCCAGTTCGGCCACGCCCCAGTCTTCGGCCTGGCGGTTCAGCGCCTG
>JAHECB010000024.1:0-11566 GCA_024641925.1 Betaproteobacteria bacterium | reverse complement strand
CTTTTCGCCCGCCGTCTGCACCAGGGTGCTGAGGTCGTCAACGGTGTACAGGTAGACGTCGTCCAGTTGCGAAACTTCGGGTTCGATGTCGCGCGGCACCGCCAGATCGACCATGAACATGGGGCGGCGTCGTCGCTGCTTCAGCGCACGCTCAACCGCGCCCAGGCCCACGATGGGCAGTGTGCTGGCGGTGCAGGACACCACGATGTCAAATTCATGCAGGCGATTGGGCATGTCGGACAGGTGCATCGCCTCGCCGCCAAAACGGGTGGCCAGCTTTTCCCCGCGTTCCAGCGTGCGGTTGGCCAGGGCCATGCCCTTGGGCTGGCGCGCCGCAAAGTGCGTGGCCACCAGCTCAATCATCTCGCCTGCGCCCACAAACAGCACCTTGGTCCTGGACAGGTCTTCGAACAGCTCACTTGCCAGCCGCACCGCAGCGGCAGCCATGCTGATGGAGTGGGCACCGATGTCGGTGGACGTGCGGACTTCCTTGGCCACTGAAAACGAGCGCTGGAACAGCTGGTGCAGGGTGGTGCCCAGGGTGCCGGCCTCGTCGGCCAGGCGCACGGCCTGTTTCATCTGACCCAGGATCTGCGGTTCGCCCAGCACCATGGAGTCCAGGCCCGAGGCCACCCGGAACGCATGACGGGCCGCAGCGCGGTCTTCCATCATGTAGCTGTGGGTCAACAGTTCGTTGCCGCTGACGCCGGCGCGGTCGGCCAGCCAGGTCAGCGTGGACTGCGCCACTTCACGGGCACCCTGCTCGGATGCCGCAGATCCACCGGTGGCCACGTACAGTTCGGTGCGGTTGCAGGTGGACACCAAGGCCGACTCGTGCACACTGCGTTGAAGGTGTTCACGCAAACCCAGCAGGGCCGGTGCCAGTTGGTCCGGGGCAAAAGCCAGCCGGCCGCGCAGGTCCAACGGCGCGGTGGTGTGGTTCAAGCCCAATGTAAAGACGCTCACCCCAGAATTGTAGTCAGCGGGCGGCCGGCACACGAGCCCTCCGGGATTGAAGGAAAACCATGGGACCGTTGGACTTTTTGTGGCATGTTTCCAACCTCTTTGTACCCGGCCTGATGCTGGGCGCGCTGGCCGCGACCGCCACCAAGCTGCTGTGGCGAAAAGAACTGGGCGCGATGCCTTGGCGGCGGCTCGCGTTGCCGGCCTGCCTAGCCAGTGCCGGTGCCTCGGTGCTGGGCTTGGTTGTTCTGGGCCGCGACGGCCAGATGCTGACCTACGGGGCGATGGTCTGCCTGTGCGCCGTGTCCCTGTGGTGGACAGGCTTTGTCAGGCCAAAGCGGGCCGGCTGAGCGCTGGAACTTCTGCGTCGTCCACATCCGCCACCTGCCCCCGCAAGGAATGCGGCAGGGCTTCGGTGATCAGCACCCGCAGCATCTGCCCCACCAGCCGTTGGGACTGCGGCCCGCCGTCGAAGTTGACGATGCGGTTGCATTCGGTGCGGCCCATCAGTTCCAGGGCACTCTTGCGTGAAGGGCCTTCGACCAGAATGGTCTGCACCGTGCCCACCCGGCTGGCGCTGACGCGGCGCACGTTGTCTTCGATGGTGGCCTGCAGGTGCTGCAGGCGCTTGAGCTTGACGACTTGCGGCGTGTCGTCGGCCAAGGCCGCCGCGGGTGTGCCCGGGCGCTTGCTGAAGATGAAGCTGAAGCTGCTGTCAAAGCCCACGTCGGCTATGAGTTTCATCATCTGACCGAAGTCGTTTTCGGTTTCGCCCGGGAAGCCGACGATGAAGTCGCTGGACAGGCTGATGTCGGGCCGCACGGCGCGCAGTTTGCGGATGGTGCTTTTGTATTCCATCGCGGTGTAGCCGCGTTTCATGGCCATCAGGATGCGGTCGCTGCCATGCTGCACCGGCAGGTGCAGGTGGTTCACCAGCTTGTCGGTCTTGCCGTAGGCCTCGATCAGCCGTTGCGTGAACTCGTTGGGGTGGCTGGTGGTGTAGCGGATGCGCTCGATGCCGGGCATCTCGGCCACGTATTCAATCAGCAGCGCAAAGTCGGCGATCTCGCCTGTACCGCCCATCGCGCCTCGGTAGGCGTTGACGTTCTGGCCCAGCAGCGTGATTTCTTTCACGCCTTGCTCTGCCAGCCCGGCGACTTCGGTCAGCACGTCGTCGAACGGTCGACTGACTTCTTCACCGCGGGTATACGGCACCACGCAGTACGAGCAGTATTTCGAGCAGCCTTCCATGATGGACACAAAGGCGCTGGAGCCTTCCACGCGGGCCGGCGGCAGGTGGTCGAATTTCTCGATTTCCGGAAAGCTGATGTCCACCTGCGGCTTGCGCTGCTGCTGGCGCGCCGCAATCATCTGCGGCAAGCGGTGCAGCGTCTGCGGCCCAAACACCAGATCGACATAAGGCGCACGCTCGATGATGGCGGCGCCTTCCTGGCTGGCCACGCAGCCGCCCACGCCGATCAGCACACCCTTCTTTTTCAGGTGCTTGACCCGGCCCAGGTCGCTGAAGACCTTTTCCTGCGCCTTTTCACGCACCGAGCAGGTGTTGAACAGGATCAGGTCGGCCTGCTCGACGTCGGTGGTGCTTTCATAACCTTGCGCGGCTTGCAGCACGTCGGCCATCTTGTCCGAGTCGTACTCGTTCATCTGGCAGCCGAAGGTGCGGATGAACACCTTTTTCAGGGGCGTGACGGGCTCAGTCATCGGCGGCTCCATTGCTGCGCGGCGGGGTTGAAAATCCAGCTTTGCGCCTGCTCGGTCGTGGTGGGCCAGGGGCGGCGCGCCGCTTCGGCAGGTGTCAGCACCCAGACGTCCAGTATCTGCCCCAGGCTGTCCAGGGTGTAGTGCACCAGCAGGGGCTGTCCGGCCAAGGTGCCTGACAGCAGCAGCAGGTTGTTGCTGCCGCGGATGCGGGCGCCCGGCGCCAGCCGCCAGGCGCGCCCGTTCAATATCACCTGGGGTGGGTTGGTTACCACCAGTTCACCCCTGAGGGCCGTGGCGGGAAAGTTGCGCGGCGCGACGTCCTGCGCACGGCTGTTGCCGGCCAGCAGCAGCGCCAAGCACAGCGCAGCGCCGGCCAATACGCGGTTGTAGAGGGGGTGCCCGAGGGCAGCACAGCGTTGCATGGTGTTGATCCAGTGGCTGTGGAAAAAAGGCCCGAGGCGGTGGCGCCTCGGGCCTGCATGTTCTGGTGGCGCTTCAGGGATTTGAACCCCGGACCTGCGGATTATGATTCCGTCGCTCTAACCAGCTGAGCTAAAGCGCCTGAGCCCCTCATTATAGCGAGAGCCTGCCGCCGGGTTGGGCCCCTTGAAACTTGTTAACAACACGTGCGACCCCCCGCACCAACCGGCATAGGCGATGTTCAGTTTCCTGAAGAAGAAGTTCCTGGGTGGCAAGGCCACACCGGCACCTGAAAGCCCGCCCTTGTTGGAAACGGATGCCGCGCCGGACACGGATCCGTCGCCGGTGCCGGCAGCGCCCAAGCTGCCCGAAGTGGACGTCAAGACCGAAGCTGCGCCACCGCCACCCGCGGTGGTGGCCTTGCCCACGTTGCCGCCCTCAACATGGCCCGCCTCAAGCGAGGTACCCCCCAGGTCGCCGGTCAAGTTGGAGGGCGGCGCGCCTGGCGAGCTGCCCGCCGTGCTACCCGTCGTGTCGCCGGCAGAGGCCAGCGCCACCCCGGCCGCGGCCCGTGCATCGTGGCTGGGCCGTCTGACCCAGGGTCTGCGCAAGACCGGTGCCGGCATCACCCAGGTGTTCACCGGCACGCGCATCGACGACGCGCTGTACGAAGAACTGGAATCGGCGTTGCTGATGGCCGACGCAGGTTTGCCGGCCACCGAATTTTTGCTGGCCGACCTGAAGCGTCGTGTGAAAGACAGCAAGGCCACCGAGCCCGCAGCCGTCAAGGCGCTGCTGGTTCAGGCCTTGGCCGACCTGTTGAGGCCGTTGCAAAAGTCCATGGTCATCGGCGAGGCCACACCCACCGTGATCATGGTGACCGGCGTCAACGGCGCGGGCAAGACCACCAGCATCGGCAAGCTCACCCGCCATTTGGCGCAGGCGCAGTGCAAGGTGCTGCTGGCGGCGGCAGACACCTTTCGCGCCGCGGCGCGTGAACAGCTTGAAGTCTGGGCCGACCGCAACCAGGTCGAGATCGTCAGCCAGGCCGGTGGCGACCCCGCCGCCGTTACCTTCGACGCGGTCAGCGCCGGCCGCGCGCGCCAGTGTGATGTGGTCATCGCCGACACCGCTGGGCGCCTGCCCACGCAGGCGCACCTGATGGAAGAACTGAAAAAGATTCACCGCGTCATCGGCAAGGCGCAGGCCGGGGCGCCACATGAGGTGCTGCTGGTGGTGGACGGCAACACGGGCCAGAACGCGCTGGCACAGGTCAAGGCTTTTGACGCTGCGTTGGGCTTGACGGGCCTGATCGTGACCAAGCTGGACGGCACGGCCAAAGGCGGCGTGCTGGCCGCCATCGCGCGCTGGGGCGCGCAGCAAGAGCGTGTGGTACCGGTCTATTTCATCGGCATCGGCGAAAAGGTCGAAGACCTGCAGACCTTCGACGCGCATGAATTTGCCCGCGCCCTGGTGGGGTGAGTGGGCCCGCGTCCTGGTCAGCCTTGTTTCTGCTGGATCAGCAAAACGGCACGCTCCAGCATTGACAAAGCCTGCGGCGTGTTTGCTTTCTCGCGCGCATCCGGCGTGGTCTGAGCGGGAAGCGCCTTGCCCAAGCCAGGCGGGGCATGGGTTTCACCTTCGGTCGAGCCGCCCGTCACTGCGCCGGCGGCCCCTGCCGGCTGCAGCGTAGCAGGATGTACGGCCCAGCCTGTGTCACTTCGAGCGGCTCGGTCGTCTGTCTCCAGGACAGGATCATTCACCAGGGCCGTGATCGCCTCTCGCACCTGTTTCAAGTTGGCGGGCACGCTGTCTTCGTGCCAGACCAGCACAGGCAGGCCTGCCGCGCGCACCACGCGCGCCATGTGTTCGTTGCGCTGATCGTGCGCCACGCTTTCGCCGCGGTTGCGAATGTCAATCACGGCCAGCACTTGATAACGCGCATCACACAGCACCAAATCGGCATCGAATGCGCCAGCGCCCTGCATCCAGCGCGGCCGCAGTTCGCGCGGCGGCAGACGGATGAAGCGCGTCAAGGGCACGTGTGCCAGCACCCTGGCACGCGGAAACGCATTGCACAGCAGGCTCATCACCATCCGCTCCAAGGCGCCCAGCACCCGCACAGTTTCCAGTGCGTCGTGCGCGGTGCCAGGCACCAGCACCGAATCCTGCGCCATCGTCGCCAGCACGGACACGTCGTCCGGCGTGTGCTGCACATCGCGCCGGCGCCGCCAGAGCCAGCCCGCTGCGCCCAGCACCAAGGCGGCGGCCACGACCAGCCACAAGGTCGATGACAGGGTTGTCATGCGATGGCCGGCGTCGGGCTAGCGCGGCATGCCGGGGAAGCCGCCACCACCGCCACCCATGCGTTTCATCATCTTCATCAAGCCGCCGCCCTTCATTTTCTTCATCATGCCCTGCATCTGCTCAAACTGGTTCAGCAGCCGGTTCACTTCCTGAACATGCACACCGGCACCGGCGGCAATGCGCCGCTTGCGGCTGGCTTTCAGCAGGTCGGGCTTGCGTCTTTCCAGGGCTGTCATCGAACAGATGATGCCTTCCATGCGCTTGACGTCGCGTTCTGCCTTGTCCATGTCGGCGCCGGCGGCCTTGGCGGTCAGTTGGCTGGGCAGCTTGTCCATCAGGCCCGACAGGCCCCCCATCTTTTTCATCTGGCTGATCTGCGACAGAAAGTCGTTCAGGTCGAAGCCGCTGCCCGACTTCAGCTTGTCGGCCAGCTTCTGCGCCGAAGCGACGTCCACACCCTGCTGCACCTGCTCGACCAGGGCCACGATGTCGCCCATGCCCAGCACGCGGCCGGCGTGGCGCTCGGCGTCAAACACCTCCAGGCCGTCGATCTTTTCCGACACGCCGGCAAACTTGATCGGCGCGCCGGTGATCTGGCGCACCGACAACGCCGAGCCGCCGCGTGAATCGCCGTCCAGCTTGGTCAGCACCACACCGGTGAGCGGCAGCGCATCCTTGAAGGCCTTGGCGGTGTTGACCGCGTCCTGGCCCTGCATGGCGTCAACCACAAACAGCGTTTCAACCGGGTTCAGCACGCTGTGCAGGGTGCGAATCTCGGCCATCAAGGCTTCGTCGATGCCCAGGCGGCCGGCTGTGTCCACCAGCAGCACGTCAAAGTAATGCCGCTTGGCGTAATCCAGTGCGGCCAGCGCGATGTCGCGCGGTTGCTGGCCCGGGTCGGAGGGGAACCACTCGGCGCCGGCTTGCGCCGTCACCGTCTTCAACTGCTCGATGGCAGCCGGCCGGTAGACGTCGGCCGACACCGTCAGCACTTTTTTCTTGCGCTTGGTGATCAGGTGCTTGGCCAGCTTGGCTGTGGTGGTGGTCTTGCCCGCGCCTTGCAGACCGGCCATCAGGATGACCGCCGGCGGCTGCACCGCCAGGTTGATGTCGCTGATGCCCTCGCCCATGGTGGCGGCGAGTTCCTTGTGCACGATGCCCACCAGCGCCTGGCCCGGGTTCAAGGAACCGGTAACTTCCTGCCCCAGCGCTTTTTCTTTCACCCGCGCCACAAAGTCGCGCACCACAGCCAGGGCTACGTCGGCCTCGAGCAGTGCCATGCGCACCTCGCGCATCATGTCCTGCACGTTGCTTTCGGTGATGCGCGCTTGGCCGCGCATCGTTTTGACCATCCGAGACAGGCGGTCGGTAAGGGCTGTAGCCATGGGGTGGGTGGGGCAACTCAGGCCCGGGTGTCGCCCTGGAGCAGGGCCAGCATCATTACACTTCAGCGCATGATTCTATCGAGCGCAACCCCATCGATGGCCCCTGCTGGAGGCTGGCTGCTGGTGGGCCTGACGGTGTTGATGTACCTGGTTGCCACCGCAAGAAGTGCGCCGCTGGGCCGCTGGGCACCGGCCACCTTGCTGGCCGCATTTGTGGTGCACGCTTTGTTGCTCGTGGCCGACATCGCCGGCCTGGGCCTGCCTGGCGGTGGCGCACGGTTGGGGTTCGGGCCCGTGCTGTCCATGACCGCCTGGCTGGTGGTCGCGGTTTATACGGTTGAAAGCCGCATGTTGCCGCTGCCCAGCGTACGCCGCTGGCTGGGGCCGCTGGGCGCATTGGCGGTGTTGGCGGCTGCTGTGTTCCCGGGCGCCACAGCGCAGGTGTCGTCCAGCCTGGCACCGCTGCACTTTGCATTGGGTGTGGCTTCTTACGGTCTGTTTGGTTCGGCGGTCCTGCATGGCCTGATGCTGGACGCCGCCGAACGCCGCTTGCGCGCGGGCCACGCCGGGCAACTGCCCGCCGCGTCAGCCCTTACCCACCCGACCATGCCCCTGTTGCAGCTGGAGCGACTGACCTTCAACTTTGTGGCCGCTGGTTTTGCTGCGCTCACCGCCACGCTGGTATTGGGGCTGGCCACCTCGGGTCATTGGCAGGCCGACCACAAGACTGTTTTTGCCATACTGGCCTGGCTGGTATTTGCCGCCTTGCTGGCCGGCAGGCGCTGGCGGGGCTGGCGCGGCAAACATGCCACGCGCTGGCTCTATGCAGGCGCTGTCTTGCTGTTGTTGGCCTATGTGGGATCACGATTTGTCATGGGCGTTGTCCTGGGGCGTTGACCTGTTGCTGCGACGCTGCCTGGCGGCATCCCTCCACGAGAGAAACACATGAAGTATTTGCTGGTCCTGGTGGTCGTGGTGTTCATGGGCTGGATCTTGCTCGGCCGAAAAGGTGGCCGCGGCCCGTCGGACGCCGCCGCGCACGACGCAAAGCCTGGCGGGCGAAAGGGCAAGTCTGCCGACATGCCCTTGATGGTGCATTGCGCCCACTGCGGTGTGCACCTGCCCGATACCGAGTCGGTGGTGAACGCTGATGGGCAACGCTTCTGCAACGAAGCCCACCGCCTGGCCGGCCCGCGCTGATGCCCGCTGACGGGTCTGTGTTGCCCACTCGGGCCGACGCCGACAGCCAGCCAGCGGACGACGACAGGCGCCATGGTGATCGTCGCCGGGTCGACCGCCGTCAGCCCCGGGGGCGGCGGCGGAACGATTCGGTTTTTGGCGCCTCGGGCGACGATGCCGGGCCCTCCGTTTTTGATGCAGGCTGGTTTTCGGCAGGAGACGCTCCCGTTGGTCGCCCCAACCACAGACGGTCTGCAGGGCTTGGCGATCTGGTTCAGGACTCGGCGCTGAGCCGTGTTTTCCGCACCTACCTGGCGGCGCGTGCTGCCGTCGGCATGGGTCTGGTGGTGGTGCAAGGTGTGGCCAGCCTGATCGGCACCCGCAGCACCGAACTGCTGGCGCTGGTGTCGTTAGCCTATGCAGTGCAGTCGGTGACGCTGTGGTTGCTGCCACGCTTCAGTCCCTTTGCGCAGCCGCAATCGGTCGAGGCCAGGCGCCGCCGCCAGTGGATGGTGACCATCGGCGTGGACTTGCTGGCCTTCACCTGCCTGCACCTGCTGGAAGGGGGTTCGGCGTTCAACTATGGCGCGCTGCTGGTGTTGCCGGTGCTGATGGCTGGCGTGTTCAGCTCTCGGTTGTTGGCGCTGGCCAACGCGTCGGCCGTGGCGCTGCTGCTGCTGGGCGTGGCCTGGCGCAACGCGCCGCCCAGTGAACTGCCGGGTCTGATGCTGCAAACCGGGCTGGTGGGCCTTGGGCTGTTCATCATCACCTTGATGGCAGGTGAACTGGCGGCCCGGCTGGTGCGCGAGGAGATGTCGGCGCGTGGCAGCCTTGAACTGGCGCGCCAGCAGGCCCAGCTCAATCGCCTGGTGATTGAAGAGATGGCCGACGGTGTGCTGGTCGTGGACCAGCAATTGCGTGTACGGGCAGCCAACCCGGCCGCACGCTATTTGTTGGTGTCCGAAGGCCTGTGTGCGCCCGCGCCGTTCATGCTGGGCGAACGCACGGCCTGGAAGGGCCTGCTGGGTGCCGTGCAAGATGCCATGGTCAGCGGACATTGGCCCGAGGCGGGGCGCGACGTTGAACTGGACTTTGCGGACGGTCACAGACGCACATTGCGCATGCGTGTGCGCTTCATGCGCCGGCCGGGTCTGCAGGCCGACCGGGTGGCACTTGACCAAGATGGCATCAAGGATTCGGCAGAGTCCTTTGCGGTCCTGCTGCTGGAAGACTTGCGCACCTTGCAGGCCCGCATCCGGCAGGAAAAGCTGGCCGCCATGGGGCGGGTTTCGGCAGGCATTGCCCACGAGATCCGCAATCCGCTGGCGGCCATCTCGCAGGCCAATGCGCTGTTGATGGAAGACGATCTGCCCCCGGAACAGATGCACCTGACCCGCATGGTGGCCGACAACGTGGCCCGCCTGAAGCGTCTGGTTGACGACGTCATGGAAGTGGCCCCGGGCGTGCCGGCTGCTGACCGCGTGATCGACCTGCGTGCCAGCGTACAAGAGATGCTGGCCGACTGGGCCAGCACCGCCACGCTGCCCGCAGGGCGCGCTGAACGGCTGAGGGTGGGCCCGGGCGGCGGGCCGCTGACCGTGCTGTTCGACCCTGAACACCTGCGGCGCGTGGTGGTCAACCTGCTGGATAACGCCAACCGGCACGCCAGCGCCGATCCGGACGCTGTGGCGCTGCGGCTGCGGGTGGTCAATGACCAGACAGCCGAACTGTCGGTGTTCAGTGACGGAGCGCCCATTGCGCCCGAGATCGAACGTTTTCTTTTTGAACCCTTCTTCTCCACCCGCAGCCGCGGTACCGGTCTGGGCTTGTATATTTGTCGCGAGCTTTGCGAGCGCTACGGCGCCACCATCGACTACCAGCGCAGGCCGGGCGCCGAAGCCCTGCGCAACGAGTTCACCGTGCGCCTGAAGCGGCGTGCGCCGCACAGCCCAGGCGGCACTCTCGCCACCGGATCGTGAATCCTTGTCAAACCCTCTGACCACCCCTGTCAACATGCGCTTGCTGGTCGTCGACGACGAACCCGACCTGCGAACGCTGTATGAACTGACGCTGCTGCGTGAAGGTTATGACGTTGACAGCGCCGGCACGGTTGAAGAGGCCTGGATGCTCCTGCAGGAAGCCGGGCCGGGTGCCTACCAGCTGATGATCACCGACATGCGGCTGCCCGACGGCACCGGGCTGGATCTGCTGCGTCGGCTGGAAAACGCGGGACGCAGTGAAAAGGCCGTGGTCATCACGGCCTACGGATCGCCGGAAAATGCTGTCGAGGCGCTGAAATCCGGCGCCTACGACTACCTCACCAAGCCAGTGGACTTGCGGCAGTTTCGAGCCGTGGTGGCCTCGGCCATCGGGCGCGTCCCCACCGCGGCGGCGCAGCTGGCACGCGGGGGTGCGGTGGCTGCAGCCGTTCAGCCACAGGTGGCGGCCTTGTCGCGCATCGTGGGTGAGTCGCCTGCCATCCAGCAGGTGCGCGCCCTGGTGGCCAAGGTGTCGCGCAGCATGGCGCCGGTGCTGGTGCACGGTGAGTCGGGTACCGGCAAGGAACTGGTAGCCCGCGCCATCCACGACTGCTCGCCGCGCGCACGTGGGCCCTTTGTGGCCGTGAACTGTGGCGCCATCCCCGAGCAGCTGCTGGAGTCTGAATTTTTCGGCTACAGAAAAGGTGCTTTCACGGGCGCCAACGAAGACCGCGAAGGATTTTTTCAGGCTGCGCTGGGGGGGACACTGTTCCTGGACGAGATTGGCGACCTGCCTCTGCAGATGCAGAGCAAGCTGCTGCGTGTGATCCAGGAGCGGGTGGTCCGCCAGCTGGGTTCAACCCTGGAAACACCGACCAATGTCCGCCTGATCAGCGCCACCCATCGCGATCTGGCGCAAGAGGTGCAAGGCGGCCGGTTTCGACAGGATCTGTTCTACCGCCTCAACGTCATCCGCGTCACCACGCCGCCGCTGCGCGACCGCCTGATGGATCTGCCGCCCATCATTGAATACACGCTGGCCCGCATCGCGCGCGACGCCGGGGTGGTGCCCGTGCCGCAACTGACCAGCGATGCCCTGCAGCAGTTGCTGAGTTACCGATTCCCCGGCAACGTTCGAGAACTTGAAAACCTGTTGCACCGCGCGCTGGCGCTGGCCAGCGGGCCTGACATCGGCATCGATGAGCTGGGTTTGACGCCTGAGCTGATGCAGGACAGCACGTTTGACTCGGGCTTTTCGCCGCTGGGCAGCCTGGCGGGTCTTGAGGCGCGCGTGCAGGCAGCAGGCGGCCACAACATGCCGCCGCCAGTACCCGGCACGGCAACGCCGCGCCATGGCGAGCCGGCCGAGGCTGCGGCATCACTGCCCGAGGATTTGCCGGCCTATCTGGATGGTGTTGAACGCGACATCCTAGAGCGCGCGTTGGAGCGCCACCGCTACAACCGCACCGCGGCCGGCGCCAGCCTGGGCCTGTCGTTGCGACAGATGCGCTACCGCATGGCGCGTCTGGGTGTCGGTGCCAGTGACGGCGAACGGGGTGAGGGCGCCTGAAACGGCTGCAGCCGACGCGCCGCCACTCGAACCTTGCCCAT
>JAHECB010000264.1 GCA_024641925.1 Betaproteobacteria bacterium | reverse complement strand
CAAACGTGCCGCTGCGCCCCCCTTGCGCACATAGTCTTGCGACTCGCGGATGCCTCGGCTGCCGCCGGTGCTGAAGTTGCCCCAGACCCGCTTGCGCGCCAGGCTCTGGCCCGGCGTGGGGTACTCGGTGGTCACGTTCGCCCAATTGCATTCCAGCTCTTCGGCCACCAGTTGCGCCAGGCCCGTCAACGTGCCCTGGCCCATTTCGCTGCGGGCAATGCGGATGATCACGCGGTCGTCGGGCTGCACCACCACCCAGGCGTTGACCTCGGGCGTAGCACCTTGAGCTGCGGCTTGTGTGGCAAAACCAAAAACCAAAGAGCCGGCGGCAAGGCTGGCCGCAGTGGCCGCGCTGGTGCCGAGGAATTGACGGCGGTTGAGTCGGCTGTCCATCAAACGCTCCTGGTGACGTGGATGATGTCCAGGCCCGCGGCCTTGACGCCCGTGGCGGCCTGGTGGATGGCGGCCCGCACGCGGTTGTAGGTGCCGCAGCGGCAGATGTTGGTCATCGCTGCATCGATGTCGGCATCCGTGGGCTTGGGTTTTTCCTTCAGCAAGGCCGCCGCCGCCATCAGCATGCCGCTCTGGCAGTAGCCACATTGCGGCACATCATTGTCGACCCAGGCCTTCTGCAAGGCGTGGCCGCCGTCGGGCGACAAACCTTCGATGGTGGTGATCTTCTGCGAGGGCTGAACCGCAGATACCGGCAGCACACAACTGCGTACAGGCGCGCCGTCAATGTGCACCGTACAGGCGCCGCACTGGGCGATGCCGCAGCCATATTTGGTGCCCGTCAGGCCCAGTTGTTCGCGGATGACCCACAACAAAGGGGTGTCGGGTTCGGCAGCGTGCTCACGCGCCTGTCCGTTGACGTGAAGGCTGGACATGTTTTCGCTCCTGGCTGGGGGCGCCTTGGCTGCTGCAGGCGGCACCGTCGTGCCGCCAAGCGTCAAAGCGGTTTGAGAGACATGCGTATCGTGGCATACAGCGATCCCTTGCCGGGCAATTCCTTGGATTCATCAGTGGAATTCAGGCCGTGGTGGCTGCCTGCCTCGACGTGCTCATGCGACCATTCGGGGATGTCCGAATACAAACCCAAACCCCCGTGGCCCTGGCGCCGTCTGGCGCTGGTCGCGCTGGTGCTGTGCACAGGCGCCGCGTCCTTGGTCGGCTGCGCTGCACTGGACCGCCAGCAACGGCAATGGATATTCCAGCCCAGCGACCGCGCCTGGTGGGGCGGAGTGGCTGCGGCTGAGGGCATGCAGGACGTGTGGATCGAATTTCAGTCCGAACAAGGCGAAGCGCCGGTGAAATTGCATGGCCTGTGGCTGAACCAGAGCCGCGGCGATGCACCGGTGTTGCTGTACCTGCATGGCGCGCGCTGGGACGTGCGCGGCAGCGCTTCTCGCATGCGCCGCATGCATGAACTGGGCTTTGCGGTGCTGGGGGTGGACTACCGCGGCTTCGGGCGCAGCAGTGCCGCACTGCCTTCAGAGGATCAGGCCTATGAAGACGCGCGGGCTGCCTGGAAGTGGCTGGCCCAGCGTTACCCGCAGTCGCGCCGCTTTGTTTTTGGCCATTCACTGGGCGGCGCCATCGCTGTGAACCTGGCCGCCGAGGTGGACGATGAAGCGGGTCTCATCGTGGAGGGCAGCTTTCCGTCCATCCCCGATGTGGTGTCCACTTTCAAATGGGGCTGGCTGCCCATTGGCCCGCTGATCACGCAGCGGCTTGACGCCGGCTCGCGCATATCACGCGTGGGTTCACCGGTGCTGGTGGTGCATGGCGACAACGACAGCCTGATCCAGCCGAAGCTGGGTCGGCAACTGTTTGAACAAGCGGGCGAGCCCAAGCGCTTTGTGCTGGTGCAAGGGGGGTCGCACCACAACACCAATGCCATCGGTCAGCCGCTGTACCGCCAAGCGTTGACCGAACTGTTCAAGCTGACCCCGTAGCCGTTGTTCGCGTGGGCTGGCCTACAGAGGCAATTGCGCGCATCGGGTATCGTCCATGGCCTGGGACCGTGCAGTGTGCCTTCGGCGCTTGATCGTCAAGGCTACGGGGCCGGAGCCTTGCATCGCAGGGGTCGAGGCCGCCCGGCGCACGCAGCTGATTTGAACCGCCGGGATCAACGGGCTGCGGGGTCTGGCACCATCAACCCCTCAGCGCAACTCTGATCCACATGACTGCCACACCGGCTGGAGCCTGCCGCATCACACCGATCTCGAACCCTGTATCCGGTTCACTGACTGCGCGCGACCACGGGCTGCGTACCTGCTCGCTGGCCGTAGTCTGGGCTGCGCTGGTCCTGGCCGGCTGCAGCACCACCTCGGGGGAGCAACCCGCCGCGGCAGCACAGGCCAAGGACGACGTGGGCACAGTGCTGCAACTGGATGTCGACGCGCCGGCGCCGCTGGACGATTTGCTGAGCCGTCATCTGGGCCTGGCCCGTGTGAACCGCCAGGCCCGCGGCGAAAAGCTCAACGACGGCGAGTTGGAGCGCCTGGTCGAGATGACACCCGCTGAAGCCCGCGCGCTGCTGGAGACAGAGGGCTACTTCAATGCTGATGTGAAGGCCGAACTGCTGCCCGGCGATTCGCCGCGGGTCAAGGTCAGCGTGGTGCCGGGTCCCCGTGTGCAGATCGGCAGCATCAACTTCCAGTTGCAGGGCCCGGCACAGGCGGACGCCAACGCCGGCATGACCCAGGCCCTGATCGCCCGCAGCGGCCTGCGCGAAAACTTCTCATTGCAATCTGGCCAGCCGTTTCGGGATTCGGACTGGGGCCGAGCCAAAACCGCTGCCGCTGCGGGCTTTCGGGCCCAGGGCTACCTGGAGGCGCAGTGGCAGGACACCCAGGCGCGTGTTGACCTGGGCCCGCACCAGACTGACCTGACCGGTACGCTGACCAGCGGTCCGCTGTACCGCGCGGGTGCATTGCGCATCCAGGGCCTGAAAGCCCACGATGCCGTTACGATTCAGAACCTGGCCAATTTCGGCCCCGGCGTGCCCGCCACAGAAGATTTTCTGTTGGACTTCCAGGAACGCTTGCAACGATCGGGGCTGTTTGACCGTGCCACTGTCACGGTCGCCCAGCGCGCCGAAGATCCGGCCTCGGCACCGGTGAACGTGCGCGTGACCGAGCGTGCCCTGCAGGACGCCACGGTGGGCGTGGGCATCAGCGCCAACGTCGGCCCCGAGCTGACGCTGGAACATGTACACCGCCGCCCGTTTGGCTATGCTGCGGTGGCGCGCAACAAGTTCGACATTGCACAGAAACGCCAGAAGTGGGAAGGTGAACTGTCCAGCCACCCGTTGCCCGGCTTGCACCGCAACCTGATCGGCGGCTCGGCCAGCCGAGAAGAGTCCGACACCGACACCGTCACCAGCGCCAGCCTGCGCATTGGCCGCGCCCAGGAAACCGTCAACATCAGCCGTCTGCTGTTTGTGGAGGCCGTTCGTTCGCTGACCAGCACCGGCGGCAACATCACCGACAGCGCCAGCGCCTTGTCGCTGCAGTACCACGGCATCTGGCGCAAGGTGGACGACCGCTTGTCGCCTACCAAGGGGCACGTCTGGTCGGCTCAGCTGGGCGTGGGCCAGGCGCATTCCGACCCCGGTGGCAACGGGCCGTTCACGCGCCTGTACGCCCGGCTGAATGCTTATGCACCCATTGGCAACTGGTACGGCCAGGCGCGTGTGGAGCTGGGCCAGGTGGTGGTCAAGGGCGACGTGCGGGTGCCGGAGTCGCTGCGCTTTCGCGCGGGTGGTGACGAATCAGTGCGTGGTTACGCCTACCGGTCGCTGGCGCCCACGGTCAACGGCGTCCAGGTCAGTGGCAAGGTGTTGTTCACGGCCAGTGCGGAAATGGCGCACCCGATCGCGGCCAGCGTGCCGGGTTTGATGGGCGCGGTGTTTGTTGACGCGGGCCGCGCTGCACAAAGCTGGAAAGGCCTGCGCCCGGCCTTGGGCTACGGTGCCGGCATCCGTTATGGCAGCCCCGTCGGCCAACTGAAAGTGGACCTGGCCTGGGGCGAGGAAGTCCGCAAGATACGGCTGCACCTGGGCGTGTGTGTTGCCTTCTGAAACCATGAGCAACGAACACCCGGACACCCCCGCCACACAGCCGGCACGCCGCGGCCGCCCCTGGCTGCGATGGAGCCTGGCGGGTCTGTTCGCGCTGGCCGCCCTGGTGGTGGGTACGGGCGCGTGGCTGTGGCACAGCGGTCCGGCCCAGTGGCGACTGCTGCAGCTGGTGCCTGGCTTGCGCATCGAAGGCCTGCAGGGCCGTGCCACGGGCGGCGCCCTGGCCATCGACAAACTGCAATGGCAAGACAGCACGCTGCGCGTGGAGGTTGATGGCCTGAAATGGCAGAACCTGTCCTGGCAATGGCGACCGCATGCCGGCGCCTGGTTGGGCCTGACGCTGGAGCAGCCACAGGCACGCGCCATACGTGTGGTTCGAGCGCCGACCGACCCGGCCAAGGCCGCCGCACCACTGCAAGCGCCAGCAAGCCTGCGCCTGCCGGTGGCGCTGACGGTGCGTGGCCTGCAGCTGGGATCGGTGCAACTTGATGGCCAGGAGCTGCTGACGGCACTGGGTGCCGACCTGGACCTGGCGACCGATGCCGGCGCACGCCATCGCGTTGACAAACTGCAGCTGACGCGTGGCGAGCTGCAGGTCTCCGGCAATCTGGCGATAGGCGCCGACGGCGATCTGCCCCTTTCAGCGCAGCTAGCGCTGGCCAGCACCGCAGGTGGGCCAATGGCCTGGCAAGCCACGCTGCAGGCCGCCGGTCCGTTCAAGCGTTTGAATGTGGACACCCAGCTGCGCACTGAAGCCGGCGCTTCACTCACCGCCCAAGCCGCCGTGGCCGCGTTTGCCGACTGGCCCCTGGTTGCTCTGGCCTTGCAGGCCAAGGATCTGGACCTGTCCACCCTGGCCAAGGGCCTGCCGGAAACCGCCCTGTCGGGCAGTGCCGAACTGGCCGATGTGACGGCCGGCCAGCCGCTGCGCCTGCAACTGGCGCTGAACAACACCAAGCCCGGCCCCTGGGACGCCGGCAGGCTGCCGGTGCGCAGCGCCAGGGGCGTGCTGCAGGGGCGCCCCAGCGAACCCGACCGCTTGGTTTTTGACGGTTGGCAGGTCGGTTTTGGCCGCAACTCGGCTGACGGGCAGTTGACACTCAGCGGCCTTTGGCAAGGCGCCAAGCTGGATCTGAAGGGGCAGTTGCAGGGCGTACAGCCGGCACAGCTGCACACGCAGGCGCCGGCGGCAACCGTGGATGGCACCTTGACCTTGGCATGGGAAGGTCTGGCCGTCCCCGGCAGCACGGGCCAGCCAGCCAGCCCGCAACCGCTATCAGGCACCGCCAAGCTGGACCTGAGCGGTCGTCTGGCCACGCCGATGGCCGAACGCAAGACGCCGGCGCCGCTGAACGTGCGCAGTGACATCGCGTTTGGCCTGCCCGCCGACGGCTCGATGACCGTGAGCCTGCAAAACCTGCAGGCCAGTGCCGGCGCGGCCAAGATCCTGGCCGCACTGGACGCCCGACTTGACACGGCCGGTGCCTGGGCCGTGAAGTCCGACGGCAAGCTGGACCACGTCGACCTGGCAGCCTGGTGGCCCAGTGCAGGCCCAAGCGACCTGAACGGGCAGTGGCAGGCCGATCTGCAGTTGCCCAAAGTGCCGCCCGACGCCATGCTGGAAGCCCTGCGGGGCCAGGCCGATCTGTCACTTCAGCGCAGCCAGATGAGCGGTGTGGCCTTGTCCGGTTCGGCCACGGTCCGTGCACAGACACAGGGCCTGGCCGTTGACGCGCAGCTGCAAGCCGCCGGTAACCGCGTGCAGCTGACCGGCAAGACCCCTGCAGACCTGCAAGCGCAAACCGGACGCCAGGTCTGGCGCGCCGAACTGCAGGCGCCCGCATTGGCCGCGCTGGCCCCGTTGTTGGCGCGGGTGCCTGGCGCCAAGGACTGGATGCCAGCGGCGGGTGCACTGCGCGGTACGGCACAGGCCTCGGGCATCTGGCCATCTTTGCGCAGCGAAGGCCAGCTTCAGGTCAGCGACCTGCAGACGCCACAGGGCCGGCTGGGCAAGGCCGACGTGCAGTGGACCTTCAACGGCCTGACGCTGGACGCGCCCATGAAACTGGACGCCAGCCTGAGCAGCCTGGCGCAAGGTGAACGCCGCATCGACCGCCTGCAGGCCACGGTGGACGGCAACCTGCGTGAGCACCGCATCCGCCTGGAAGCGGACAGCCCCCTGCGCCCACCGGCCTGGACCGATGCGTCTGCAGCCGCCAACCCAGCAGCAGACAGCGCAAAAACCGCCGGCAGCGCGTTTGTTCTGCAGGCGCTGGGCCGTTGGCTGCCGGCGTCGTCAGCCGCCAGCGCCACGCTGGCCGCCGGCGTCTGGCGCGGCCAGGTGTCGACGCTGCGCGCCGGGCCGCGCACCGATGGTGCCGAGCCCTGGCTGGCGGCGAAGGACCTGGATGTCAGCGTCACACTGGACGCCCAGTCACGCCCCACGCAGGCGCAACTGGCGCCGGGCCGCATCCAGGCCTTTGGCGGCGCTCTGGCCTGGCAGCAGGCGCAGTGGCTGCCACCAGAGCAAACGGGCGGCGCGCCCCGCGTCACACTGGACGCCCAATTGGAGCCTTTGAAAGTCGCGCCCATCCTGGCCCAGTTGCAACCTGAATTCGGCTGGCGCGGTGACCTGGTCGTGGGCGGTACGGCGCGTGTGCGCAGCGGTGCACGCTTTGACGCCGACATCACCATTGAGCGCCAGGGCGGCGACCTGGGGCTGACCTTGGCTGGCAGCCGCCGCAACCTGGAATTGACCACGCTGCGGGTTGCGCTGGCCGCCCATGACGGCGAGTGGGTGCTGTCACAGGCGGTGGTGGGCAATCAGGTGGGTGTGTTTGGCGGCAGCCAGACGCTGCAGACCCGTGCTGAAAATCTGTTTCCGCCGGCAAAAACCCCGCTGCAGGGT
>JAHECB010000263.1 GCA_024641925.1 Betaproteobacteria bacterium | reverse complement strand
CTGCACCAGCAGGTCGGCTGCTGCCGCGTCCGGGTGCGCGGCAGGGGGCATATGGTAGGCCATGAAGATGATGGGCACACCGCCCGAGCGCCGTACCGTCACCGTGCGTTCGCCGTCTTGCGTGGGGTCCAGCGTGTAGGTGGGTGCAAGCACCCGCTGCGGTCTGGGGATGACGCCAAAACTCTGCGTCACCCAGCCCAGCACGGTCTGGGGGTCAAATCGACCGGCCACGATGAGGGTGGCGTTGTCGGGCTGGTAGTACTTCCGATAAAAGGCCTGCAGCCGGCTGATGTCGACGTTTTCCACGTCGCTGCGCGCGCCGATGGTGGACTTGCCGTAGTTGTGCCAGTCGTACATGGCCGCCAGCGTGTGCCGGAAGAGCACGCCCCCAGGGTTGTTTTCGCCCATCTCCATTTCATTGCGCACCACGGTCATCTCGCTGTCCAGATCGGACTTGGCGATCAGGCTGTTGACCATGGCGTCGGCCTGCCAGCCCAGGTACCAGCGCAGGTTGTCGTCGTTGGCGGCAAAACTGGCGAAGTAGTTGGTGCGGTCGAACGAGGTCGTGCCGTTGGCGCGCAGGCCACGCTTGGTGAATTCGGCAAGGGCGTTTCGGGTGGTGGGCGTGCCCTTGAAGATCAGGTGCTCCAGCAGGTGCGCCATGCCGGTTTCACCGTAATTCTCGTGCCGGCTGCCGACACGGTAGGTGACGTTGACCGTGGTCGTGGGCTTGCTGTTGTCAGGCACCAGCAGCACCTGCAGGCCGTTGGCCAGGCGGTATTCGGCGATGCCGTCAATGGTGGTGTGCGCCGCAGGCAGCGGTACGTTGGCTGCGGCCTGTGCCGCGGTCAACATCGGTGTCAGGCCAACGCTCAAGGCCAGGGTCAGTGTTCGGAACAGGGGAACCAACATGGATACGGTGTCTTGTGTCAACTTCATGAAGAGGCAGTTTAGGTCGCGGCGTACGCCCATGCGTCACGCGGTGTAATGCCGCAACTTTTCCAGGTCGGGTACCCGCAGGCCGCCGTAGGCCACGACGATGACGCCGGCAGCCTGCAACGTGGTCAATGCCTGGTTCACGCGCTGCCGGCTCAGACCCACCAGATAACCCAGTTCCTGCTGGGTGATGCGCAACATGTCGCCGACACCGGGATACAGCACGGGGTGGAACAGCGCCGCCAGGCTGCGCGCGACGCGCTCGTCGGGGTGGGTGAGGCGGTCGATCTCGCGTGCAGCTATGAACTGGCCCAGGCGTTCATTCAACTGGTTCATGACAAAGCGGTTGAAGCCGATGCTGCGGTCCAGCAGCCAGTGGAACGTGGCCACCGGCATGCCGGCCACCACGCTGTTGCGCAGCGCCTGGATGTTGTAGCGGTAGACCTCGTTTTTCAGCAGCGTGCCTTCGCCGAACCAGCCGCCGCGCGAAACGCCCGTGAAGGTGATGGGCATGGCCATGCTGGCGCTGTCGTTGCTCATCTTCAGCAGGCCGTCGATGACGCCGAACCAGAAGGTGCCCTGGCGCCCGACGCGGCACAGCAGTTCACCCGGCGCCACCGAGGCCACGCGCAGGTCGGCGGTGGCGCGTTCACGCAGTTCGGGCTCCAGCTTCGACAGCCAGTGGATGTGCTCGATCTCACCCGGCAAAAGCCCGCGCGAACGCGACGCCTGGACGGCGCTGGCACGGGTGGCTGACGGGAAAGCATGTGCTGCCATGGCTGGGGACTTCGGGAAATGCCTGTTCGGATCAACCCGTAGATTGTCGTCGCAACGACAACAAAGCGTCAAAGTGACGCCCAGAATGCAGGCCATACGAAGAGGAGACAAGCCTGTGCAGACGACGTTTCCACGTCTGATGTTGGACCATGCCAAGCAGCGGCCCGAAGCCGCCGCCTTGCGCGAAAAGGTCTACGGCATCTGGCAGACGACCACCTGGAGCGCCTTGGCGCAGCAGGTGCGCGAACTGGCCTGCGGCCTGGCAGCAGCGGGTCTGCAACGCGACGACCACGCGGTGGTGGTGGGCGAAAACAGACCGCGCCTGTACGCCACCATGCTGGCCATCCAATCGTTGGGCGCCGTGCCGGTGCCGCTGTACCAGGACGCGGCCGTCACTGAATACGTTTTCCCCATCAACAATGCCGACGTCAAGTTTGCCATCGTTGAAGACCAGGAGCAGGTCGACAAGATGCTGGAACTGCGCGAGCAGTGCCCGCAGCTGGCCCGGATCTGGTTTGACGAGCCGCGCGGTCTGCGCAACTACGACGACCCGGGGTTGGCCTCGTTGGACGACCTGATCGCTGCCGGCCAGGCCTTCGGCACGAGCCACCCCGGCCACTTTGACGCCGAGGTCGGCAAGTCGCAACCGCACGATGTGGCCGCCATGTTTTTCACCAGCGGCACCACGGGCAACCCCAAGGGCGTGGTGCACACCCACTTCAGCTTGCTCAACCGCGCCAACGCCGGCAAGACCTTCGACAAGCTCACTGCCAACGAAGAAGTGCTGGCCTACCTGCCACCGGCCTGGATCGGCCAGAACATCTTCAGCTACGCCCAGTGGCTGGCATGCGGTTACGTGGTGAACTGCCCCGAAAGCGCCGAGACGGTGATGATCGATCTGAAAGAGATCGGCCCCACGTACTACTTCGCGCCGCCACGGGTTTTCGAGGGCCTGCTGACCAGCGTGATGATCCGCATGGAAGATGCCGGCCGCCTGAAAAGGTGGCTGTTTGACCATTTCATGGACCTGGCCAAACGCGTGGGCCCGGCCATCATGGACGGCAAGCCCGTCAGCGGCTTCGACCGCCTGCACTACCGCCTGGGCAACTTCAGCGTCTACGGCCCGTTGCGCAACACCCTGGGCCTGAACCGCGTGCGTGTGGCCTACACGGCGGGCGAGGCCATCGGGCCCGACCTGTTCACCTTCTACCGCAGCATCGGCATCAACCTGAAGCAGTTGTACGGCAGCACCGAAACAGCGGTGTTTGTCTGCCTGCAGCCCGACCACGAGGCCAAGGCCGATACCGTGGGTGTGCCCATCGAAGGTGTCGAAGTGCGTGTGGCGGACAACGGCGAGATCCTGATCAAGAGCCCGGGCCTGCTCAAGGAGTACTACAAGAACCCCGAAGCCACCGCCGAGGTACTGACGGCCGATGGCTGGTACCACACGGGCGACGCCGGGTTTCTGGATGCCGGCGGTCACCTGAAGATCATCGACCGCGCCAAGGATGTCGGCAAGCTGATGGGGGGCGCCGCCGATGGCGCCATGTTTGCGCCCAAATACGTCGAGAACAAACTCAAGTTCTTCCCGTTCATCAAGGAAGCCGTGGCCTTTGGCGACAAGCGCGAGAAGGTCTGCGCCTTCATCAACATCGATTTCGACGCCGTGGGCAACTGGGCCGAACGCCAGAACATGCCCTATGCCGGCTACACCGACCTGGCCGCCAAGCCCGAGGTGATGACGCTGGTGCGCGAGTGCGTCGAGAAGGTCAACGCCGACCTGGCGCAGGACCAGATGCTGGCCGGCAGCCAGATCAGCCGCTTCCTGGTGCTGCACAAGGAACTGGACGCCGACGACGGCGAACTGACACGCACCCGCAAGGTGCGCCGCGGCACCATCGGCGAGAAGTACCAGGTGCTGGTAGACGCGCTGTACGCCGGCAAGGCCGAGCAGTACATCGAAACCGCGGTGAAGTTCGAAGACGGGCGCAGCGGGAGCGTCAGCGCCACCATCACGCTCATCGATGCCAAGACCTTTGGCAACTTGAAGGCGGCCGCTTGATGGCCAACGAGGAACGGCCTTAAATCAATGAACATGACAGCCCAGACCCTGGAGACCAGCCCTGCCGGCACCGGCCGCAAGATCGGCGAGGTCATCCTCGAGGTCAAGAACATCAGCCTGCGTTTTGGCGGCGTGAAGGCGCTCACCGACATCAGCTTCGATGTGCGCGAGCACGAGGTGCGCGCCATCATCGGCCCCAACGGCGCTGGCAAGAGCAGCATGTTGAACTGCATCAACGGCGTCTACGCGCCACAGGAAGGCAGTATCAGCTTTCGGGGCCAGACCTTCAGCCACATGAACAGCCGCCAGGTGGCCGAAATGGGCGTGGCCCGCACCTTTCAGAACCTGGCCCTGTTCAAGGGCATGAGCGTGCTGGACAACATCATGAGCGGGCGCAATCTGCGCATGAAGACCAACCTCTTCCAGCAGGCTTTCCGCAACCCCTGGTGGTCGGCGGCCGAACGTGAAGAGTGCGAACACCGCGAAACGGTCGAGAAGATCATCGACTTCCTGGAAATCCAGGCCTACCGCAAGACGCCCGTGGGCCAGTTGCCTTACGGCCTGCAAAAGCGCGTCGACCTGGGCCGCGCGCTGGCCACCGAGCCCAGCGTGCTGCTGCTGGACGAACCCATGGCCGGCATGAACGTTGAAGAGAAGCAGGACATGAGCCGCTTTGTGCTGGACGTGAACGACGAGTTCGGCACCACCATCGTGCTGATCGAGCACGACATGGGCGTGGTCATGGATATCAGCGACCGCGTGGTGGTGCTCGACTACGGCAAGAAGATCGGCGACGGCACACCCGACGAGGTCCGCAACAACGAAGACGTGATCAGTGCCTATCTGGGCACTTCACACTGAGCCGGGAACGAGGCAGCGTATGGGATTTTTCATCGAGACTCTGATGGGCGGCCTGATGGCCGGCATGTTGTATTCGCTCATCGCGCTGGGCTTTGTACTCATCTTCAAAGCCAGCGGCGTCTTCAACTTTGCGCAGGGTGCCATGGTGCTGTTTGCCGCACTGGCCATGGCGCGCTTTGCCGAATGGATCCCTGCCTGGCTGGGCTTCGAAAACAAGCTGCTGGGCAACCTTATGGGCTTCATCGCGGCCATGCTGGTGATGGTGGTGGTGGCCTGGCTGATTGAAAAACTGGTGCTGGGCAAGCTGGTGAACCAGGAGGGCATCACCTTGCTGATGGCCACGCTGGGCATCACCTACTTCCTGGACGGCTTCGGCCAGACGCTGTTTGGCAGCGACATCTACAAGATCGACATCGGCCTGCCCAAAGAGCCCACCTTTGTGCTCGAAGGCATGTTCCCGGGCGGCATCCTGATCAGCAAGGAAGACCTCTACGCGGCGCTGATCGCTGCTGCACTGGTAGCCGCGCTGAGTCTGTTTTTCCAGAAAACCGGCACCGGACGCGCGCTGCGCGCAGTGGCCGACGACCACCAGGCCGCGCAGTCCATCGGCATCCCCCTGTCCCGCATCTGGGTCATCGTCTGGAGCGTGGCGGGTTTTGCGGCCCTGGTGGCCGGCATGATCTGGGGCAGCAAGCTGGGCGTGCAGTTTTCGCTGTCGCAGGTGGCCTTGAAGGCGCTGCCGGTGGTCATCCTGGGCGGGCTGACCAGCGTGCCCGGCGCCATCATCGGCGGGCTGATCATCGGCGCTGGCGAAAAGCTGTCCGAGATCTACATCGGGCCCATGCTCGGTGGCGGCATCGAGATCTGGTTTGCCTATGTGCTGGCACTCGTCTTTCTGCTCGTGCGGCCGCAAGGCTTGTTCGGCGAAAAGATCATTGACCGCGTATGAAATACGCGGTCAATGATCTTTCGGTGCAGGCTAACTTGGCGAAGCCAAGTTAAGCGAAGCGTGCCGTAACCAAAAGATCATCCGAGAACAAGAACATGCTCTACCGCGAAAACGGCCAATTCAAGACCCACTACACCGGCGACCAGCAGATCTTCCCGATCCTGCAGGACCGCTGGCTCATCGGCCTGCTGCTGGCCTTTGCCTTCTTCGTCGTGCCCCTGGTGGCGCCGGAATACCTGTTCCGCGCCATCCTGATCCCGTTCCTGATCCTGTCGCTGGCGGCGCTAGGGCTGAACATCCTGGTGGGCTATTGCGGGCAGATCTCGCTGGGCACCGGCGCCTTCATGGCCGTCGGCGCCTATGCGGCCTACAACTTTGCCGTGCGCGTGCCGGGCATGCCGCTGATCGTGTCGCTGCTGCTGGGCGGTGTCTGCGCCACGGTGGTGGGGGTGTTTTTTGGCATTCCGTCGCTGCGCATCAAGGGCTTGTACCTGGCCGTGGCCACGCTGGCCGCGCAGTTTTTCCTCGACTGGGCTTTCCTGCGCATCAACTGGTTCACCAACAACTCGTCTTCAGGGTCGGTTTCCGTGGCGCAACTGAAGATGTTGGGCTGGACCATCAACTCACCAGCCGAAAAGTACCTGTTCTGCCTGGTTTTCCTGGTGGTGTTTGCGCTGCTGGCAAAAAACCTGGTGCG
This sequence comes from Betaproteobacteria bacterium, assembly GCA_024641925.1. Taxonomy (GTDB): domain Bacteria; phylum Pseudomonadota; class Gammaproteobacteria; order Burkholderiales; family Burkholderiaceae_C; genus Rubrivivax. The sequence continues at coordinate 716 of JAHECB010000263.1, read as the reverse complement.
CAGCCATATCGGCCGCGAGTGGATGGCCATCCGCGACATGGACGTGGCCGCTGCCGTCATCGGCATCCGCCCGGTCTACGCCAAGCTCACGGCCTTTGCGGTCAGCAGCTTCATCGTCGGTGTGGCGGGTGCGCTGTGGGGCTTTGTGCACCTGGGCTCCTGGGAGCCCGCGGCATTTTCGATCGACCGCAGCTTCCAGTTGCTGTTCATGGTCATCATCGGTGGCCTGGGCTCGATCATGGGCAGCTTCTTTGGCGCCGCCTTCATCGTCATTCTGCCGATCGTGCTCGACAACCTGCCGTACTGGTTTGGCATCCCGATCGACACTGCGCTGGCCTCGCACCTGACCTTCATGGTCTTTGGTGCCCTGATCGTGTTTTTCCTCATTGTTGAACCGCACGGCCTGGCTCGGCTGTGGTCGATCGGCAGGGAAAAGCTGCGCCTGTGGCCGTTCCCGCATTGATGCCCTCTTCACCGCTGTTCCTTGATCTCACCACGCACCCACGAGTGCAACTTTCCCCCACCTGCAGGAGACAAACCATGAAACTCAAATCCCTGATCTTGACCGGCGCCCTGCTCGGCACCGGGCTGGCCGGCATCGCCAGCAGCGCGATGGCCGCCGAGCAGTTTTTCCCTGCGCTGGTCTACCGCACCGGCGCCTACGCCCCGAACGGCGTGCCGTTCGCCAACGGCTATGTCGACTACCTGAAACTGGT
>JAHECB010000262.1 GCA_024641925.1 Betaproteobacteria bacterium | reverse complement strand
GTCGATGCCGGCGTGCAGCGGAAACTTGCGTACCACCGGGGCCTTGCCGGTGATGGCCAGACCGTCCTTGTAGTTGATGGTGGACCAGTCCACCTGAACGGTGACTTCGCCGGCGGGCAAGGCACTGTCGTCAACGCTTTTCAGTTCAGCGCGGTATCCGGCGTCGTCCTTGTTGATGACGAGGGCATTGAACATCGGGGTCTCCTTGTATTGGGCGGCAACTGGGTCTGCGGTCATGCCAGCAAGCCGGCACGACCGCCTGGTCACGGATGGCCAGGGGCCTGGTCGGGTCGAGTGGCCAGCACGGCCAGTGCCACCGATGCTACCCGTGCCAGTTGCGAGTCGGCTCGCGAGGTCAGCACGACGGGCACCTTCGCGCCCAGCACCAGCCCGGCACAGTCACCGCCGCCCACGTAGACAAAACTCTTGTACAGCATGTTGCCGGCGTTCAGGTCGGGCATCACCATCAGGTCGGCGTCACCCGCGACCACCGACTTCAGGCCCTTGATGCGCGCAGCTTCGGCGCTGAAGGCGTTGTCGAAGCCAAAAGGCCCTTCGACCAGGGCGTTGCCGAAGTGGCCTTGTGCCGCATGCGCCACCAGGCCCTGGGCGTCCACCGTGGCCGGGATCGCAGGGTTGACCGTTTCCACCGCGCTGACCACCGCCACCTTGGGCTGTTCAGTGCCCAGCTGACGCAACAACTGCACGGCATTGCCCACGACGTCGATCTTGGTGCGCAGGTCGGGTGCGATGTTGACCACGCAGTCCGCCAATGCCAGCAGCTTGTGGTAGCGCGGCAGGTCAAACACAAACGCGTGGGTGATGCGCTTGCTGCCACGCAGGCCGTCGGCCTTGTCCACCACCGCCGACATCAGTTCGTCGGTGTGCAGCGAGCCTTTCATCAGCGCGGTGACCGCACCTTGGCGGGCCAGCGCGGTGGCGGCACGCGCGGCGTCATTGGCGCTGCCTTGCACGTGCACGATCTCGAAGGCCGTGGCGTCCACGCCCGCTGATTCCGCTGCTTTCAGAATGGCGCTGCGCGCGCCCACCAGCATCGGCCGGGCAATGCCGGCCTGCACCATGCCGGCTGCGGCCTGCAGCGCCAGGGCGTCGCAGGGGTGCACCAGTGCAATGGCGGGCGGCTGCCCGGATGCGCGCTGCTGCGCACGGGCCACCAGCGCCGTCAGCCGGGGGAAGCTGGTGGCGCTGGCCACCGCACCCGCCGTGCTCAGACGTAGTCCTTGTACTTGTCCAGGAAGCGCACGGGCTTGCTCAGCGCGTCGCGGCGGAAGGGGTCGCCCAGCTCGCGGGTGCACATGATCTCGATGACGCAGGTCTTCTTCTGGTTCATCTGCAGGTCGATGGCCTTTTTCAGCGCCGGGCCCACGTCTTCAATCTTGTCCACCACGATGCCCTCGGCACCCATGGCCTTGGCGATGCCCGCCCAGCTTTCGCTTTCCAGTTCACCGGCCACAAAACGGCGGTTGTAGAAGTCGACCTGGTTCTTCTTCTCGGCGCCCCACTGGCGGTTGTGGAAGACCACGGCCGTCACCGGGATGTTGTGGCGCACGGCGGTCATGATCTCGACCATGCTCATGGCCCAGGCGCCGTCGCCGGCGTAGGCCACGGCGGGGCGGTCAGGGGCGGCCAGCTTGGCGCCGATCATCGTGGGCAGCGAATAACCGCAGTTGCCGAAGCTCATCGGCGCAAAGAAGCTGCGCGGTTCTTCAAAACGCAGGTAGCTGTTGGCCACGGCGTTGATGTTGCCGATGTCGGTGGACACCATCACACGCGGCGGCATGGCCTTTTCCAGTTCGCGCAGCACCTGGCGCGGGTGGAGGTACTGGCCGCCGTTGAAGGTTTTTTCCTTCTTGGCTTCTTCGATCATGTCCAGGCTGTAGGCGTCGCGTTCGTGCGTCCAGCCGTCCAGCTCGGCTTCCCAGGCCGCCTTTTCGGTGGCGATGCGGGCGGCGCGTTCCATCTTGTTGGCGTCGCATTCCAGCGTCAGCGTGCTCAGGCGCGCCAGCAGGGTCTTGGCCACGGCCTTGGCGTCGCCATGGATGCCCACATGGATCTTCTTGACCAGCCCCAGGTTGGTGTGGTCGGCCTCGACCTGGATGATCTTGGCGTCCTTGGGCCAGTAGTCCAGGCCGTGCTGCGGCAGTGTGCCGAAGGGGCCCATGCGCGAACCCAGTGCAATCACCACGTCGGCGCGCGCCATCAGTTTCATCGCCGCCTTGCTGCCCTGGTAACCCAAGGGGCCGGCCCACAGCGGGTGCTTGGACGGGAAACTGTCGTTGCGCAGGTAGCCGTTGCACACGGGTGCGCCCAGGCGCTCGGCCAGCGCCTTGCATTCTTCAACGGCGTCACCCAGCACCACACCGCCACCGGCCAGGATGACCGGGAACTTGGCCTTGCTCAGCAGGTCCACAGCGGCCTGCAGGCTCATCTCGCCGCCACTGCCGCGCTCCACGCGCATGGGCTGCGGAATCTCGCAGGTGATTTCGCCGTAGAAGTAGTCACGCGGGATGTTCAGCTGCGTGGGCCCCATCTCGCTGATGGCACGGTCAAAACAGCGCGCCGTGTACTCGGCCATGCGCTTGGGGTTGTTGACATGGCCCTGGTACTTGGTGAACTCCTGGAACATGGGCAGCTGCGCCGCTTCCTGGAAACCGCCCAGGCCCATGCCCATGGTGCCGGTTTCCGGCGTGATGATGACCACGGGGCTGTGCGCCCAGAAGGCGGCAGCGATGGATGTGACGCAGTTGCTGATGCCAGGCCCGTTCTGGCCGATGATGACGCCGTGGCGGCCGCTGACGCGTGCATACCCGTCGGCCATGTGTGCGCCGCCTTGTTCGTGCACCACCGGGATCAGCGTGATGCCGGCCGGCGCAAAGATGTCCATGGCGTCCATGAAGGCCGAGCCCATGATGCCGAACATGTGCTTGACGTCGTTGGCCACCAGGGTTTCTACAAAAGCCTCGGACGGTGTCATCTTCTGCATGCCCTGCACAACGGTGCGTGTGGGGATTTTTTCGGGTGCGTTCATGGCGGTGTCTCCGGGTGTGAGGGGTCAACGACGGGGTCTGGGAAGCTCTGAATCTTGTAAATCGATACGCAACGTACCGATTTGTGTGCATTCTAAGGTCGCAAAGGCTAAGATGTCGACATGAAAAGAGATTGGCTCGCCCGGTCGGGCGCAGAACCCATCAGCATTGCTGCCGACACCAGCGCCGCGTTGGGTGCTGATGCGCCAGCCCTGCGCCTGTTTGCGCTGCTGGAGCGCATTGCGGCGCAGGACCGGCTGTTTTCGCTGCAAAGCCTGGTGGAAGACACCGGCTGGCCCAAGCCCAGCGTGCACCGCATGCTGCAGCAGCTGGACGCGGCGGGCCTGGTGCAGCGTGAGGGTGATTCGCGCCACTACAGCACCGGGCTGCGGTTGCGCCGTTTTGGCCAGACGCTGCTGGCCAACAGCACCTTTCACGGCGCGCGCCACCGGGTGCTGCGTGCGCTGGTCAGCGAAGTCGGCGAAAGCTGCAACATCACCGCGCTTTCCGGCGGTGAAGTGGTGTACCTGGACCGCGTGGAAACCGCAGCACCACTGCGCTTTTACCTGCACCCTGGCTCGCAGGTGCCGGTGCACTGCTCGGCCAGCGGCAAGGTTTTTTTGTCGCAGATGGCCGCTGCGCAGCGCCAGCGTTTGCTGCAGGCCGCGCCATTGGAGCGCTGCACCCCCACCACGGTGACCGACCTGGCCGCGCTGGACCAGGAATTGGCCGAGGTGCGGCGCCTCGGTTACGGCCTGGACCGCGAAGAGTTCCTGCCCGGCCTGGTGTGTGTGGCCGTGCCGGTGCCTGCTGCCGCCGCCGGCCAGGTCCGCTCGACGCTGTGCGTTGCGCTGCAGGCGCCTGCCGTGCGCCTGAGTGTCGAACGTGCGCTGCAGTGGCTGCCGGCTCTGCAGCGGGCGGCTTCGGCACTCAGCCGGCTGGAGACACAAGCCCTCGCGGCGCCGGACACCTTGCCCTCGACGGCGCCCTTGCCCACCCTTCCCACCAAGACCTCACGCGCCCTGCGCAAGGCTCCAAGATGACCCCAACCAGCGACCTGGCCCAGGCCCAGCCCGACACCCAGGTGTCCGTGCGCACCGCCTTTGGATTGAACAGCGACCTGATGGTGCCGGCCTTCAGCGCCGGCCACCCGGCAGTGGCCGGCCATGTGCCCGGCATCGACCCGGTCTACCGTTTCAACCACGACGTGACGCTGGCCGTGCTGGCCGGTTTTGCGCACAACCGCCGCGTGCTGGTTCAGGGCCTGCATGGCACGGGCAAAAGCACCCACATCGAACAAGTGGCGGCGCGCCTGAACTGGCCCTGCCTGCGCGTCAACCTGGACGGCCACATCAGCCGGCTCGACCTGGTCGGCCGCGATGCCGTGGTGCTGCGTGACGGCCAGCAGGTCACCGAATTCCAGCCCGGCATCGTGCCCTGGGCGCTGGAGCGGCCGGTGGCACTGGTGTTTGACGAATACGACGCCGGCCGGCCCGATGTGATGTTTGTCATCCAGCGGGTGCTGGAACGCGACGGCCAGCTCACGCTGCTGGACCAGAACCGCGTGCTCAAGCCGCATGCGGGCTTCCGGCTGTTTGCCACCGCCAACACGGTGGGCCTGGGCAACCTGAACGGCCTGTACCACGGTGCACAGCGCCTGAACCATGCGCAGATCGACCGCTGGAACATCGTCGCCACGCTGAACTTTCTGCCGCCCGACGAAGAGGTGGCCATCGTGCTGGCGCGTGTGCCGGCACTGGCCAGCGACGACGCGGGCCGCCGCCTGGGTGCCGGCAGCGGCCCGGCCCTGGTGCGCCAGATGGTGGCCATGGCCGAACTGACCCGCCAGGGTTTTGCAGCGGGTGATTTGTCCACCTTGATGAGCCCGCGCACCGTCATCACCTGGGCCGAAAACCTGATGATCTTCGGCGACGTGGCCAGCGCCTTCCGGCTGTCGTTTGGCAACAAGTGCGACGAGGCGGAACACCCCGTGGTGGACGAATACTTCCAGCGCTGTTTCGGGCGCGAACTGAACGCGGCATCGGCTGCGACCGCGGCGGCCGCTGCGGACTGAAGGCACGGGCTGCATGTCTGACGTTCAGCTGGCCGCGCGCCACCAGGAACATGTCGAAGGCCTGTGCGTCGCAGCCATCCGCGCGCTGAGCGGCCAGCGCGATCTGCACTTTCGCGCCCAGCGCCTGCACCGCGGCGCGCGCATCCTGCCACTGTACGCGCCGCACCTGCACCCGCGCCTGGACACCGACAGCTTTGTCTCATTCCGCGGTGCGGCCGATGGCCTGGCGCTGCGTTTGCGCTGGTCCGACGAAACGCTGCACCGGCGGCTGCAACCGTCAGACCCGCTGCGCCGCATGCTGTTTGATCTGTTGGAGCAATTCCGCGTGGAATCGCTGGCCATGGAACCTGCCGATGGCAGCCCGGCGCGGTGGCCCGGCGTCAAGCACAACCTGCAGCACCGCTTCGAGGCCTGGACCCATGCGTTCCATGACGGTGGCCTGGCCGAGACGCAGCGCGGGCTGCTGTTGTTCACCGTGGCGCAGATCAGCCGCGCGCGGGTTTGTGCACTGCCCGTGCCGGAATTTGTCGAGGACCTGCTGGAGGCCACCCGCGCCGGCATCGGCCACAAGCTGGGCTCGGGTTTGTCGCGGCTGCGCCGCACCCGCACCGACCAGGCGGCTTATGCTGACGCCGCGCGCGACTTGGCCGATGCCGTGGTGCGCCTGCTGGAAGAGGCCGAGGGCAGCAGCGCCGACGCCGATGGCAAGGTCAACACCGAAACCGATCCCGACAAGACCCCGGCCTTCGGTTTATTGATGGAAATGGACGATCGGGGCGAGGCCGAAAGCCACGGCACCGTGGCCCTGGGCAGCAGCCGTGTGCTGAGCGACAGCGCCACAGGCTATGGCATTTACACCACCGCCTACGACCAGGTGCAGCGACCGGCCTTGCACATGCGCCGCGAGCAGTTGAACGACTTCCGCCAGCACCTGGACCGCCTGGTGACCGCACAGCATGTGAACCTGCCCAAGCTGGCGCGCGCGCTGAAAGCGCTGCTGTCCACACCAGCGCGTGACGACTGGGTGCACGCGCAGGAAGAGGGGCTCGTCGACGGGCGCCGGTTGGCGCAACTGATTGCCGTGCCCACCGAACGCCGCTTGTTCAAGCAGGCGCAGCAAGAACCGCAGGCCGATGCGGTGGTCACGCTGTTGATCGACTGCTCGGGCTCGATGCGCCAGCACATCGAACCCGTGGCGGTCCTGGTGGACCTGCTGTCGCACGCGCTGGACATGGCCGGTGTGCCCCACGAGGTGCTGGGCTTCACCACCGGCGCCTGGCACGGCGGCAGAGCACTGCGCGACTGGCAACGCGCCGGCAGCCCGGCGCACCCGGGGCGCGTGGCCGAAACGCTGCACCTGGTGTTCAAGGACGCCAACACCGCCTGGCGCCATGCCCGCCGCGACATGGCCGCGCTGCTGCGCCCCGATCTGTTTCGTGAAGGCGTGGACGGTGAAGCGCTGGCCTGGGCCGCCGACCGGCTGCGCACCCGCAGTGAACCGCGCAAGCTGCTGCTGGCCATCAGCGACGGCTGTCCCATGGAAGGCGCCACGCAGCTGGCCAACGATGCCTTCTACCTGGACCACCACCTGCAGCAGGTGGCCGGTGCACTGGAGCTTGAGGGCGACATCACGCTGGGTGCCATCGGCGTGGGCCTGGACCTGAGCCCGTACTACCGCCGAGCGCATGTGCTGGACCTGCAGGCCTCGCTGGCCGGTCGCACGGTGCAAGAGGTCGTGGCGCTGATCGCGCAGATGCTGCACCGCAGGGCTGGCGTGGTGATCTGAGCGCGGGGCCTGGTCGCAAGGCGCCCGCTGCAGTTCAACGCTGGCTATCGCCACGATGCGCAAAATCGTCTGGCCTCATGGTCGCACGGCGCCTACCATGTTTGTACAGGTCT
>JAHECB010000261.1 GCA_024641925.1 Betaproteobacteria bacterium | reverse complement strand
GCGCGGGTGATGGCGCGGGCGTGGGCGCAGCCGTGGCCTTGGCCACAGGGCCGGCGTTTGCGCCGGCGTCTACCGTGGCCGTATCGCCGGAACCGCCACCACAGGCAGCCAGCAGGACGGAAAAAAGTCCCCCCGTGCAGCGGAACAACCAGGTCGGCAGGGATCGTTGGGGCATGGCGCGCTCAGGTGCAGGTGGGCTTGTCAACAACTTGGCGCGCCCGCAAAGGCAACATCAAGACGAGGGGGCAGCCGCCCCAGGCATTTCCCTGCAACATTCTGGGCTGTGCCAGCGGGCCAAATGCACGGATCAGCGGCATGGAAACCCCGCTGATGCGCCGGCCAACAACGCTCCGATCCGCCCTCAGCCCACTCTCAGCCCGCCCTCAGTCCGAATTCATGGGCCCGACCTTTGCCCCTGCGCCCTGCTCTCAGGCCGGGCCGTGCGGCCAGCGGCCCGGCTCAGTGCGCCTGGTCCCAGTTCGGACCCACACCCACTTCAGCCAGCAGCGGCACACGCAATTGCGCCACGCCGGCCATCAGCCGGGGGATGGCTTCACGTGCCCAGCCCAGCTCTGCGTCGGGCACTTCCAGCACCAGTTCGTCGTGCACCTGCATCACCATGCGCGTGGCACGCTGTTCTTCGTGCAGTGTCTTCTGCACGGCGATCATCGCCAGCTTGATCAGGTCGGCCGCCGTGCCCTGCATGGGTGCGTTGATGGCCTGGCGTTCAGCGCCGGCCTTGCGCGGACCGTTGCCGCTGTTGATCTCGGGCAGCCACAGCCTGCGGCCAAACACGGTTTCGACATAGCCGTTTTCACGCGCCCTGATGCGCGTTTCGTCCATGTAGCGCTTGACGCCTGCAAAGCGTGCAAAGTACTTGTCGATGAAGTCCTTGGCGGCCTTTTGCTCGATGCCCAGGTTGCTGGCCAGGCCAAACGCACCCATGCCGTAAATGAGGCCGAAGTTGATGACCTTGGCGTAACGGCGCTGCTCGGAACTGACCTCGTCCACCGGCGTGCCAAACACCTCGCTGGCGGTGGCGCGGTGCACGTCCAGGCCGCGCTCGAAAGCGCGCAGCAAAGCCGGGTCTTCGCTGATGTGGGCCATGATGCGCAGCTCGATCTGGCTGTAGTCGGCACTCATGATGACGTGGCCCGGCGGCGCGATGAACGCCTCGCGCACACGCCGGCCTTCCGGCGTGCGGATGGGAATGTTCTGCAGGTTGGGGTCGTTGCTGGACAGCCGCCCCGTCACCGCCACCGCCTGTGCATAGTTGGTGTGCACCCGGCCGGTGTCAGGGTTGACCATCAGCGGCAGCTTGTCGGTGTAGGTGCCCTTGAGCTTGGCCATGCTGCGGTGTTCCAGGATCTTGGCGGGCAGCGGGTAGTCGCCAGCCAGTTGCTGCAGCACGTCCTCGTCGGTACTGGGCGCGCCGGTGGCGGTTTTTTTCTTCACCGGCAGGCCGAGTTTGCCAAACAGGATTTCGCCGATCTGCTTGGGCGAGCCCATGTTGAAAGGCTGGCCGGCAATGTCATAGGCCTCTTTTTCCAGCGCCATCATGCGTTCGGCCAGCTGCTGGCTCTGACGCGCCAGCACGGCGCCGTCGATCAAGACACCGTGGCGTTCGATGCGCTGCAACACGACGCTGACCGGCATCTCGATCTGGCTGTAGACATAACGCAGCTTGTCGTCGGCCAACAAACCCGGCGACAGCACCTGGTGCACATGCAGCGTCATTTCGCTGTCTTCGCCCGAGTATTCGGCTGCCTGGGCCACATCGACCTGGGCAAACGGAATCTGCGACGCACCCTTGCCACACAGGTCCTCGTAACTCAGCCCCTTGCGGCCCAGGTGGCGTTCGGCCAGGGCTTCCAGGCCGTGGGTGCGGTGCGCTTCCAGCACATAACTCTGCAACATGGTGTCGTGATGGTAGCCCTGCACACGGATGCCGGCGTTTTCCAGCACGTGCAGGTCGTACTTGATGTTCTGGCCCAGCTTGGGCTTGCTGCCGTCTTCCAACCAGGGCTTCAGCCGCGCCAGCACCTCATCTGCCGGCAACTGCTCGGGCGCGTCGGCATAGTTATGGGCCATGGGAATGTAGGCCGCACGGCCCGGCTCGACGGCAAAGCTGATGCCCACGATGCGCGCGCGCATCGCGTCCAGGCTGTCGGTTTCGGTGTCCAGCGCCACCAGTGGGGCCGACATCAGGCGCGGCAGCCATTCATCAAGTTGTGCCCAGGTGCTGATGGTCTGGTAGTCGCGCGGCAGGGCGTCGGCCGGCGCCGGCGGGGTGTTGCCGTTACCAGCTTTACCCGCCACTGGCACGGCGCCCGGCGATGTCGGCGCAGCAGCCTTCGACGCAGGCGCTGCGCCCAGTTGCTGCTCCAGTTCCTTGCGCCAGGTGCGGAACCCGAAGCGTTGATAAAAATGCAGCAGGCCTTCACGGTCCACCTCGCGTAACGCCAGGGCGTCCAGCCCGGGCCAACCGTCCACCTGTCCAGCCAGGTCGCAGTCGGTCACCACCGTGATGAGTTTTCGGCCTGTAGGCAGCCAGTCCAGCGCCTGTCGCAGGTTGTCGCCCACGGCGCCCTTGATGCTGTCAGCAGCCGCCACCACACCGTCCAGCGAGCCGTGTTCGGCAATCCACTTGACGGCCGTTTTCGGACCCACCTTGTGGACACCGGGCACGTTGTCCACCGTGTCACCGATGAGTGTCAGGTAGTCGATGATGCGGTCCGGCGGCACGCCAAACTTGGCCTTGACGCCGTCGACATCCAGCAATTCCGGCGGCTTGGCCATGGTGTTGATGAGCGTGACCTGGTCGGTCACCAGTTGCGCCAGGTCCTTGTCGCCGGTGGAAATCAGCACCTTGTGGCCGCTGGCCGCAGCTGCGCGGGCCAGCGTGCCGATGGCATCATCAGCTTCGATGCCGGGCACCTCCAGCACCGGCCAGCCCAGCAGGCGCACCACCTCATGGATGGGCTCGATCTGCTCGCGCAAGGCGTCGGGCATGGGCGCACGCTGGGCCTTGTATTCGGGGTACCAGTCGTCGCGGAAGGTCTTGCCCTTGGCGTCAAAGACACACACGGCATGTTCTGCCGGGTAGCGTTCCCGCAGCCATTTCATCATCGCCACCATGCCGTGGATGGCGCCAGTCGGAAAACCGTCGGCGCGCAGGTCCGGCATGGCATGGTAGGCACGGTAGAGGTAGCTGGAACCGTCAACCAGCAGCATCAGTTTTTCACTCATGCGTGCATTGTGGCGCGCTGCGGCGGGGCCTTGGCGAGCGCCCCGGTGCCCGGGTGGTCCGGACTCATAGAATAGGGAACGATGAAAATTCTCCGTTCTGCAGTCGTTCGCTTGTCTGCGCTGATGCTGGGCGCAGCCCTGCCCGCGCTGGCCGCCGCCAACGAACCACCGGAAGTGCCCGCGGCACCCAAACCGGCCGCCAAACAGGCTCTGCCCGAAAACGGTGTGGTGGTGATCGAAGACGACAGCGCCCGCATCGAAGAAACCCGTCGCCGCGGACAAGTGGTGCGAGTGCAGGTGCACAGCAAGGTGGGCGGCGTCGCCGGTTATGAAATCTCGCTTCGCCCCGGTCGCGACCTGTCGGCCCCGCCCACCGGCACCACGGGCCGCAGCGCCTGGCAACTGCTGAGTTTCTAGGGCAACGTGGCCGTTTATACCCAGGTCGAGTTCGACGCTGCCGACCACTTGATGCAAGGTTTGGGGCTGGGGCCGCTGACCGACCTGACCGGCATCCGGAGCGGCATCGAAAACACCAACTACTACGCCACCACCACGCGCGGGCAGTGGGTGCTGACGCTGTTTGAACGCCTGACAGCCACCGAACTGCCCTACTACCTGCAGTTGATGCAGCATCTGGCTGCCCATGGCATCCCCGTGCCGGCACCGCAGGCCAACGCTGACGGCCAATTGCTGCATGAACTGGCGGGCCGGCCCGCCGCTGTGGTGACCCGGCTGCCGGGCGGGCATCGCATGGCACCCATGCCATCACATTGCGAGCAGGTCGGGCGCATGCTGGGCCGCATGCACGCGGCCGGCGCCTCGTTGCCGGTGCAACAAGCGCATCTGCGGGGTCTGGACTGGTGGCGTCAGACGGTGCCCACCGTACTGCCCCACCTGCAGGCGGACCAAGCCACGCTGCTGCGCGACGAATTGACGTTTCAGGAAGGGCTGGCGGCTTCTGCTGCGGGTCAGGCCTTACCGCGTGGCCCGATCCACGCCGACCTGTTCCGCGACAACGTGATGTTCGACGACACCGCCGGCCCCGACATGCTGTGCGGCTTTTTTGACTTCTACTTTGCCGGCACCGACATGCTGCTGTTTGATGTGGCCGTGTGCCTGAACGACTGGTGCAGCGACCTGGACACCGGCGCCCTGGACGAACGACGGGCTACGGCCTTTGTCAGCGCCTACCAGCAGGCCCGGCCCCTGACACATGGCGAGGTACGTGCCATGCCCGCGCTGCTGCGGGCTGCCGCCTTGCGCTTCTGGATTTCACGCCTGTGGGACTGGCACCTGCCGCGCATGGCGTCGCTGCTGCAGCCCAAGGACCCGACCCACTTTGAACGTGTGCTGCGCGCCCGGGTAGAGATGCCCTGGCACCCGCAGGCCTGACAACGGCCGACGACGACAACACGACACGCCCCATGGCCCTGCAACTCAAGACCGTCAACGCCGCACACGGCTGGCACTGGATCAGCCAGGCCGTACGCCTGTACGCCCGCCGGCCGCTGGCTTTCACCAGTCTGTTTGCCATGTTTTTGCTGCTGGCCCTGCTGGTCAGCCTGATTCCGTTCCTGGGTGCGACCGCACAGATGATGGTGCTGCCCCTGCTGAGCCTGGGTTTCATGGTGGCGACACAGTCGGCCCTGCTCAAAGGCCCGGTGCACCCCAGACAGTTCATCGAACCGCTGCAGGGTGACCCGGCCAAACGGCGGTCCCTGCTGATCCTGTGTGTGGTGTACGGCCTGAGCGCCATCGGCATCCTGCTGCTGGCCAACGCCCTGTCGGACGACGCCTGGCTGCGTCTGCAGGACCTGATGGCCAAGGGTCGTCAAGCCCAGCCCCAGGTTGACGCCTTGCTGGAAGAGCCCGGCGTGCGCAACGGCGTGATCGTGGCCGCGGTGCTGGGCAGCATGTTGTCGATTCCGTTCTGGCACGCCCCTGCCCTGGTGCATTGGGGCGGCCAGTCCTGGCCACAGGCGCTGTTTTCCAGCACCTTGGCGGTCTGGCGCAACCGGGGTGCTTTTTTCATCTACACCCTGGGCTGGCTGGCGTTGCTGATGGGCTTTGCGCTGATCAGCAGTCTGCTGTTGGGGCTTTTGGGCGTACCGCAACTCGCGGGCATCCTGGGCATACCCGCGGGCCTGTCGTTTTCCGCCATGTTCTACATGTCACTGCTGTTTTGCTTCAACGACAGTTTTGGCAGTCCTGCCGGGGCAGCAGACTTGAACGACGCCGCGTCAGGCTGAGGCTGACCAGCGCGATACCGGCCAAAACCATCGCCGAAGGCTCGGGCACGTTGTTGTTCACAAACACCGTGATCGGTGTCTGCGTGCCGGTGAACTTGCCGGCGCCGGTGAAGGTCAGCCCGGTGACAAACGCCGTGGCGCTGCCGGGGTCCAGCATGGCGTCGGTTTCGATGCCGGTGACCCGGAAATGCGCCAGCCCACCCGCGCCAAACGTGAAGGTTTGGCCCGCCGCCCAGTCGGCAGCCAGCAAGCTGTCCGTGCCCGATGCGTCCACGCCAAAGATATCAAACAGGCCGTCGCCAATGCCAGCGGGCAGCACCACACTGGCGAAGTTGGGATCGCCCGCACCGATGACGTAGTCGTAACCCACTGCGACGTCGGGGTCGATGTAGTAAACCTGCCCAGGAACCACCGCGATGTTGAACTTGAAGTCGCCGTTGTCCAGCACCACTGGCAGGTTGACCACGGGGGAATTGCCCGGCTGCGGCGTGAAGTCGGCGTACGCGCGCGCAATGGCCAGCAAGTTGGAATTGTCGGCGTTGGTGGTGCCGTCCTTGGTTTGAATCACCGAGATCTCAATGCTGTAGGGCTTGCCTTCGGTGAATTGGTAATTCGCCAGGGTGAAGTCGGCAGCGGTAACGGTGTGCGAGGTCTGGGTCGGCAGCAGATTGATGCTGGCAATGTTGCCGCTGTTGGTGCCCACGCCGGTCTTTTCATAGAAGTTCACACGGTAGGCGTTGACCGTTGTACCGGGCGACGGCGTCCAGGTGAAGGTGGGGTTGGCGCTGGTACCGGAAATGGTGATGCTCTCGACGAACTTGGCCTGCTCCGCGGCGGCGGCAACACCGACTGATCGGGTGGCTACGTCGCTGCCGTTGGTGAACTGCAGTGTCCAGTTGCCGCGCAAGGACGGATCGTCCGGCAGGTAGCGGGCGAACCAGTTCGGCGCCAGCGGAAAAGGCCCGAATGGAATGTTGCGGCGCAGTCCGGTGCCGTCTTGAATCGCCACACCCGTGGTGCCCGCGTCGCCGTTGGGGACAACGCTGTTGGCGCCGAAACGCACAAACTGCCCGGGCGTGATGCCGATCGAGTTGACAGCACGGTTCTCCAGATTCATGAAGGGTGTGCCGATGGCGATGGGTGCCGCCCGCGCGGTGCCCGTGGCAAGACTGACAAAAGCCAGTGCCGCCGCGCTGGCACTGGCAACGCGGCGGACCGAGGTGAGACGATTCTTGTTCAGGCTCATGGCTGCTCCGACTGGTAGTGGGCGCCGCTCGTGCCAATGGTCAACCGGCCAAAACCGAGCACGGTACAAAGGAACGTTAGGCGGCTCCATTGGGAAGCGGCGAGCGCACGAAGTCAACAACAATACTGTCGACAACACCCCCCCCCATTCAAGGGGGGTGATTTCAGCGGCCCCATTCGGTCGCTGGTTCAGTTCACCGGCGTCAGCTTGGCAATCGACAAGGCCAGCCACTTGGTGCCGTGACGGCCAAAGTGCACCTGCGCCCTTGCATCCGGTCCGTG
>JAHECB010000023.1:467-27568 GCA_024641925.1 Betaproteobacteria bacterium | reverse complement strand
GACCAGCGGCCTGCACCGCGCGCCGGCCGCCTGCTCATCGCCACCGATGCCTTTGCCCACGCCGACGACGCCGCCGCACAGGCGCTGCTGGCGGTACTGCCCGCCATCAGCCACGCCTTCACCGGTGTGGACGAAGTGCGCTTGACACCCGATGGCCTGGACCCGTGGATGCAGGCCTTCCGCGTGCTGCAAGGCGCCGAGATCTGGGCCACCCACCGCGACTGGCTGGCCAGCCTGGGGCCAACCTTTGGCGCCGGCATCCACGAACGCTTTCAGTGGGTGTCCACCATCACCGCCGAGCAGGTGGCGACGGCGCAGGCCCACCGCGCGCAGATTGCGGCAGGCCTGGCTGCGCTGCTGCAAGACCATGCCGTCATCGCCATACCCACCACACCCGGCAGCGCACCGCGCAAGGACACGCCCGTGCGCGAACTCGAAGCCTGGCGCAACCGCACGCTGGGCCTGTGCTGCATCGCCGGCCATGCCGGTCTGCCGCAGATCAACCTGCCGTTGGCCGACGTCGACGGCCTCCCGGTGGGCTTGTCGTTGATCGCTGCCCAGGGTCAGGACCTGTTGCTGCTGCAACTGGCCTGCAACTTGGGCGCGTCGTTGCAAGGCTCTGCTTGAGGGCATCGCAGCGCGCTGTTCACCGCACTTTCACCGTTCCCTTCACTTTCACAACCCTACTGGAGCCTCCATGTCCCTGCACCCCAAAGTCGCCCTGCTGTCCGTCGCGGCCGCCAGCCTGTTTGCCTCGCAGGCGTTTGCACAAGCGGCCGCCAGCTGCCCCAACCCCATCCCCATTGCACTGACCACGCCGCTCAGCTCCGGCATCGCCTTGCTGGGCATCCAGGCCAAGCTGGGCGTGGAGCAGGCCATCGAAGAAATCAACGCCGCTGGCGGCGTGGGCGGCAAGCTGTTCAAACTGTCAGTAGAAGACGCCACCGCCAGTGCGCCCAACGCCCTGAACGCGCTGAACCGGCTGATGGACGGCAAGCCCATGGTGCTGTTTTCTTCGATGATCAGCCCGCACATCTTCACGCAGAACGACGCCATCAAGCAGGGCGGCACACCGGTGCTGGTGGCCGGCACCAACGCGCAACTGATGAAGCAGGGCAACCCCTGGATGACACGCCTGCATGTGCATGACGGCCAGCTGGCCGAAGCCGTGCCGCGCTACGTGGTGCAGACGCTGAAAAAGAGCAAGCCCGCCATCATCGCGGTGGCCGACGACTACGGCCTGGGTGCGTCCAAGGGCCTGCAGGCCGCGTTTGAGAAGCTGGGTGTGAAGCCCGTGGCCGTGGAAAGCTACGGCCTGAACGACAAGGACATGACGGCCCAGCTGACCAAGATCAAGAATGCCGGCGCCGACATGATCCTGCTGTGGGGCCGCCCGGGCGACGTGGCCCTGGTGCTGAAGCAGCGCAAGGCGCTGGGCATCGACATCCCCGTCATTGGCAACCCCAGCACCGTCGCGGCCACCACCGTGGCCAACCTCACCGCCGAAGAGGCTGACGGCGCCTACGGCGTGGGCGGCATGCTGCCGCAGGTCAGCACCGATCCCAAGGTGCAGGCTTTCGCAAAGCAGGTGTTGGCCAACACCAAGGTGCCGCCCGACAACTTTGCCGTGGGCTACCGCGACGCCATGTACATGGTGAAAACGGTGATCGACCAGGTGGGCTGCGACCGCACCAAGATCCAGGCCGGCCTGCGCGCCATCAAGGACTGGCAGGGTCTGATGATCACCTACACGGCTGATGCGGACGGCGAGCTGGCGCACACCATGGGCATCTACCGCAACAAGGGCAAGGTCACCGAGCAGATCGGTGTCCTCAAGGCCGCGGGTTTCTGATCTGTTGAACCGTTGAACCCCTGAACCCGGAACGCCCACCATGCTTCAACTGATGCTGAACGGCCTGGCCATGGGGGCGATCTACGCCCTCATCGCGCTGGGCATGCTGCAAATCTTCAATGCCGTGCGCATCGTCAACTTTGCGCAAGGGCAGTTGCTGATGGTGGGCGCCTTCATGGGCCTGGCCGGTTCCGCGTATTTCCATCTGCCCATCTGGCTGGTCTACCTGGGCACCTTCGCTGCCATGGCGGTGCTGGGCCTGGTGTTCATGCTGGTGGCCTACTACCCGCTGCGCGGCAAGCCCTTTTATCTGGTGATCCTGACCACCATTGCGGTGGGCATCGTGCTCGAAAATCTGGTGCTCATCATCTTCGGGCCGCTGCCGCAGTCGGTGCCGTCACCTTTTGGCTCGGCGCAGTGGCGGCTGGGTGACCTGGTGCTGTCCCAGCACGTGGTGTTCATCTTTGCCACCACCGCGGTGCTGCTGGGCTTGCAGTGGTGGTTCTTGATGCGCACCCGCTTCGGTCGCATGATCCAGGCGACCTCGCAAGACATGGAGATGGCGCGCCTGGTGGGCGTGCGGGTGCACCACACGGTGGCGGTGGCCTTCATGCTGGGCGCCATGCTGGCCGGTGCCGGCGGCTTGCTGGTGGCGCCGCTGTTTCTGGCCGAACCTTCGATGGGTGGCGCGCTGGGGCTGAAGGCCTTTGTCGTCAGCGTCATCGGCGGTTTCGGCAACCTGTACGGTGCGGTGATTGCCGGCTTGCTGCTGGGCGTGGTGGAGTCACTGGCCGCCGGCTACATCTCGTCCAACTTCCGTGATGCGTTTGCGTTTTTGCTGATGGTGGCGTTTCTGTTCGTGCGGCCGCAAGGTCTGTTTGGCGAGAAGCAGAGCGAGCGCGTATGAGCACCCTGACTTCGAACCTGCGGGCCACCATCGGCAACAAGGCGCGCTGGTTCTGGCTGGCACTGGCGCTGTGCGCGCTGCTGGCGCTGCCCCATCTGCTGCCCGGCAAATACTTGCTGCAACTGGTCAACCTGGGGCTGGTCAGCCTGATCGTGGTGCTGGGGCTGAACTACATCACCGGCTACTGCGGGCAGATCAACTTTGGCCAGGCGGCGTTCTGGGGCATCGGCGCCTATGTCACCGCGCTGGCCACGCTGAACGGCCTGTCGTTCTGGCTGGCGATTCCGCTGGCCGCATTGGCCACCGGGCTGTGCAGCCTGCTGCTGGGGGTGCCCACGCTGAAGTTGCGCGCTTACTACCTGGCCATGGCCACCATCGCCTTTGGCGAGATCGTGCAACTGGTGCTGGTGCATTGGGAATCCGTCACGGGCGGCACCTCGGGCCTGCGCGGAGTGCCCGGCGTGTCGATTGCCGGCTACGCGCTCACCGAAAGCCTGCAGCACTACTACTTCCTGCTGGCTTGGTGCGCGTTGGCGCTGGGCCTGGCTCTGCGGGTGCGCAGTTCCAAGCTGGGGCGCGCCATGGTGGCGCTGCGCGATTCAGAAATCGCGGCCGAAGCCGCGGGCGTGGACACCGTCAAAGTCAAGATGCTGGCTTTTGCGATGTCGTCCATGTACGCCGGTGTGGCCGGCGGCCTGTACGTCAGCACCATCAACTACGTCAGTCCCGACCTGTTCTCCAACGCCCAGGCCGTGCTGTTTTTCACCATGCTGGTAGTGGGCGGCACCGGCTCTGCGGTGGGCGCGGTCATCGGCACGGGTGTGCTCACCGCACTGCCCGAATTGCTGCGTTTCCTGAAAGAGTGGTACCTGGTGCTGTATGGCGTGGGCGTGATCCTGATGATCGTGTTTTTGCCCGAGGGCATCGCCAGCCTGGGCCAGCGTTGGCGCAAGCGCTGGCCGCGGCAGCGCGTTGCTGTCGAGGCGGGTGACGCCGCCGTGGCCACGGCGCCGGTGCTTGCAGCGGCAGCACCCACGGCAGCAGCCGCTGCGGCCACCGGCACCGAAGCGCTGCTGCAGGTGCACGAAGTCACTCAGCGTTTCGGCGGCCTGGTGGCGCTGGACGGCGTGAGCCTGAACGTGCAGCGCGGCACGGTGCATGCCGTCATCGGCCCCAACGGCTCGGGCAAGACCACGTTCCTGAACGTGCTGTCGGGTGCGTACACGCCGCAGGCCGGTTCGGTGCGGCTGCTGGGCCAGGAGCTTTTGGGTCGACGGCCCAGCGCCATCGCGATGGTGGGCTTGTCACGCACCTTCCAGAACATCCGCCTGTACAAGAGTCTGTCGGTGCTGGAAAACGTGATGGTGGGCGCGGCCTGCCGCCACCGTGGCGGCTTGTGGGGCATTTTTGCGGAGTCCAAGAAACAGCGTGCCGAAGAGCTTGCCTTGCGCGCAGCAGCCCAAGAAGCGCTGCTTGCCGTGGGCCTGGCCGACATGGCTCAGCGCCCCGCCAGTAGCCTGGCCTATGCGCAGCAGCGGCTGCTGGAAATTGCCCGTGCACTGGCCACACAACCGCAGTTGCTGCTGCTGGACGAACCGGCCGCCGGCATGAACCCACAAGAAGCGGCGATGTTGATGCAGACCATTCGCGGGCTGCGCGACCAGGGCATCACGGTGATCTTTGTCGAACACAACGTGAAACTGGTGATGGGTGTTTCCGACCGCGTGACGGTGTTCGACTTCGGCCGCAAGATTGCCGAAGGCACACCGTCCGAGGTGCAGCGCTCGCCCGAGGTGATTGCCGCTTACCTGGGCCGTGCCCGTGCCGAGGTGTCCCATGCTTGAAGTGGACGGCATCGAAGTGCGCTACGGCAACATCGTGGCGCTGCAAGAGGCCAGCTTTCGGGTTGACCAGGGCGAGATCGTCACCCTCATCGGCGCCAACGGGGCCGGCAAGACCACCAGCCTGCGCAGCGTGTCGGGCCTGCTGCCGCTGAGCGCGGGCAGCATCCGCTTTGAAGGCCAGCGCATCGACACCCTGAGCCCCGAGGACATCGTGCGCCTGGGCATTGCCCATTCGCCCGAAGGCCGGCGTGTCTTCCCGGGTCTGACGGTGGCCGAGAACCTGGAGCTGGGCGCCACGCCCTGGCGCAAGCGCGGCGACCGCATCGACAGCGACATCGAACGGGTGTATGCGCTGTTCCCGCGCCTGAAAGAACGCGAAAAGCAGCTGGCCTGGTCGATGTCGGGTGGTGAACAGCAGATGCTGGCCGTGGGCCGCGCGCTGATGAGCCGGCCGCGGCTGCTGCTGCTGGACGAACCGTCGCTGGGCTTGGCCCCCATCATCGTGGAGCAGCTGTTCGACAAGATCGCCAGCATCAACCAGCTGGGGGTGACGATTCTGCTGGTGGAGCAGAACGCCGCCATGGCGCTGTCGGTGGCCACGCGGGGCTACGTGCTGGAAAACGGCCGTATCGTGTTGCACGACACCACGCAGCGCATGCAAGACCACCCGCGTGTGCGCGAAGCTTATCTGGGCGCTTGAACTCGAGTAGCCTGACGCCATGAACACCAACGACGCACAAACCTTCGACGCTGGCGACGTACAGCTGCAGTCCGGCATCACCAGCCGCGGCACACGCCTGGTCTACAAGACCTGGGGGCAGCTGAACGCCGACCGCAGCAATGTCATCCTGTGGCTCACGCCCTTTGGCGCCCACCACAGCGACATCGCCTTCATGGTGGGCCCCGGCAAGGCGCTGGACCCGGACCAGTACTTCATCGTCACGCCCAACCTGTTTGGCAACGGCTTGTCCACGTCGCCCAGCAACGCCACGCCGCCTTTTGACGGCAGCCGTTGCCCGCGCTTCACGGCCGCTGACACGGTGGCGGTGCAACAGCGCATGCTGCAGCAGGTGTTGGGCATTGAACGCGTGGCGCTGGCCTGCGGCTGGTCCATGGGGGGCATCCAGGCCTACCACTGGGCAGCGCTGTTTCCGCAGCGTGTGCAGCGGCTGGCCGTGCTGTGCGGCTCGGCACGGACCTCGCCGCACAACAAGGTGTTCATCGACGGCGTGCGCGCCACGCTGACCGCTGACGCGCACTTCCAGGACGGGCGCTTCACCGGCTTTCCGGAACGCGGCCTTCGCGCCATGGGGCGTGTCTACGCCGGCTGGGCGATGTCGCAGACCTTCTACCGCCAGGAGCTGTGGCGCCAGACGGGTTGCAGTTCGCTGGAAGACTACCTGGTGTCGAACTGGGAAGGCAACTTCCTGAAGCGCGACCCGGCCAACCTGCTGGCCATGCTGTGGACCTGGGAGCAGGCCGACATCAGCGCCAATGACCTCTACAAGGGTGACTTCGCGGCGGCACTGCAGGCCATCGAAGCCCGCGCGCTGATCATGCCCGGCACCACCGACCTGTACTTCCAGGTCGAAGACAACCGGCTTGAAGTGGCGCAGATGCGCAAGGCCCAGCTGCTGCCCATTCCGTCGGACTGGGGCCACCGCGCCGGCATGCCCGCCGCCAACCCGCAGGACGAACACTTCATCAACGAGGCCCTGCGCGGCTTGCTGGATCAGGCCGTTTGAACACCGAGGGTGGCGGCTTGGCCGCCGGGGTTCAAGCCGGCTGGGCGGGGAACAGCACCTGCCCGATCTGCCGCGCCACGTCCATCATCAGTGGGCGCTGTTTCAACATGCGCTGCAACGGAAACCGGGCAATCGGCGCATGCACGGCCAGGCCGGCCACCACCGTGCCGCTGGCGTCGTGCACCGGCACGGCCAGGGCGCTCAGCCCCAGGTAGTCTTCTTCTTCGTTGATGGCGTAGCCCTGCGCGCGCACCTGGTGCAGGGCTTCACGCAGTCGGCTGGGCGTGCTCAAGGTGTGGGGTGTCTTGGCGGTCAGCGGCAGTGTGGACAGCACCCGGTCCAGCTGGTCTGGCGGCAGGTGGGCCAGCAGCAGTTTGCCGATGGCCGTGCAATGCACCGGCACCCGGCTGCCGGCCTGCAGCTGCAGGCGCAGGGGCCAGTCGCATTCCACGCGGTCCACGTACAGCACCTGCTGGTCGTCCAGCACGCCGACGTTGCAGGTTTCGCCCAGCACCGCCACCAGCTCGGTCAGCAGGCGGTGCAGTTCGGGTTGCTGCACGCTGCTGCCCATCAGCACGGCGCGCGACAGCTGGCGCAGGCGGGCCGCGCAGGTGTAGCGGTCACCGGTCGGAGTCTGGGCAATCAGGCCCAGTTCGGCCAGTTGTTGCAGCACCCGGTGCGCGGTTTGTTTGGGCATGCCGGTGCCGTCGGTCACTTGCGCGCCGGTCAGGCCGTTGGGGCTGTTGGCCATCAGCTCCAGCACCGCCAGTGACTTGGCCAGGGCCGAGCCGGTTTCTCGTGGTGCGTCCGCGCCGCCGCGGCCGCTTGTCGGCGGACCGGGCCTCAGGTTGCGTCGCGCAGGCATGTCTCGATCTCGCTGGCGCAGCGCAGCAGCGCCTGGTCTTCACCGCTGCGGCCTACCAGCTGCAGGCCCAGCGGCAGACCGTCATGCTGGCCGGCGGGCAGGGTCAGCGCGGGCATGCCCGCCAGGGTCCACAGGCGCTGCGGTGCACGGGATCCGCTGCCTTCGCCGCGGATGGGCGCCACGTCCACCGTGGCCGGCATCAGCGCCACTTCACCCGGCAGCAACCAGGCCTGCAGCGCCCGTGTGATGTGGTCCTGTGCATTTCGAGCCGCAGCATAGGCCACAGTGCTCACCCGTTGGCCGCGGTGCACAAAACCCATCAGCTCGTCGGACACTTGTGCCTCGTTTTCCAGCAAGAAGCGGCCATGCCGCTGTGCAAAGTCGTGGGACAGCAAGGTGTCCACCACCGCAGCTTCGGTGGCCGCGACGTCTTGGGGAACCGTGGCCTGGCGTTGCGTCAGGCCCTTGCGCGACAGCTGTTGTGCCACGCGCGTCATCATCGATTGCACGGCCTCGCTGGCCGGGTCGCCCTGCCACCAGGGCGGCACCAGACACAGCGTGGGGCGCGCGGCGCTGGCGGGGTTCGCACTGCGGGCCTGGCCCGCCAGCACCGGGTCAACCAGGCGCAGCGTGGCCATGTTGTCGGCCAGCAGGCCGGGGTGGTCCAGTGCCGCGCACAATGCCAGCATGCCGTCGCCGGCGTACCGGCCCAGGCTGGGCTTGAACCCGACCACACCGCAATACGCGGCCGGCCGGATGGTGGACCCGATGGTCTGTGAACCCAGGGCCAGCGGCACCAGGCCGGCGCCAACCGCGGCGGCCGAGCCGCTGGATGAGGCGCCGGGCGACCGGCTGCTGTCCAGCGGGTGTCGTGTGGGCGGCTCGGCTGCCAGCGCGTATTCCGTTGAGCGTGTGATGCCCACCACCACCGCACCGGCCTCGGTCAGGCGGGTGACCAGGCCAGCAGACCCGGTCGGGCGCCGGCGCGTGTGCAGCGGCGAGCCCCAGGCGCAGTTCAGGCCGCTGACATCAAAGATCTCTTTCACCGCGATGGGCATGCCGTGCAAGGGGCCGTGCCGTGCGGCCGGCAGCGCGTCGAGCCGGGCTGCGTGCGCCAGGGCCTGTGCGGCGTTTTGTTCCACAAAAGCCATCAAGCCGGTTTCCTGCGCAGCAATCTTCTGCAGGGTGGCTTCCAGGTGCGACGTGACGGTGTGGTCCATGGTGAGGCGCGTCAGTCCGAAACCAGGGCTGCCTGCTCGTCGCCATAGGTCTTGCGCAACTCGTCGTGCAAGGCGTCCAGCAGCACCGATTCCAGTTCACGCAGCCGGGGGTCGGTCAGGCTGCGAGGGTAGGGCAGATCGATCGGCAGGTCGAGTTTCACGCGCCCCGGCCGGCTGGTCATCACCAGCACACGCGTGGCCAGGAACAGGGCTTCCTGCACCGAGTGCGTCACCAGCACCACGGTCTTGCGGTGTTCGCGCCAGATGCGCAGCAGCTCCTGCTGCAGAAAGTTGCGCGTCAGCGCATCCAGCGCGCCAAAGGGCTCGTCCATCAGAATAGTGCCGGGGTCGGTGGCAAAGGCGCGCGCCAGGGCCACCCGCTGTTTCATGCCGCCCGACAACGCCGCGGGTTTGGCCTTGGCAAAGCCTTTCAGGCCCACCAGTTCCAGGTAGTCGTTGACGATGCGGTCGCGCTCGGCGGCCGGCATGCCCATCTGGCGCAGGCCGAAGGCGATGTTGTCGTGCACGTTCAGCCACGGGAACAGCGCGTATTGCTGGAACACCATGCCGCGTTTGATGTCGGGCCGAGTCACCCGTTCACCATCCACCCACACCGACCCGGCGGTGGGCGTGTCGAAGCCGGCAACGATGTTCAGCAGCGTGCTCTTGCCGCAGCCTGAAGGGCCCACCAGCGCCACGAATTCGCCGGCCTCGATCTGCAGGTCCACCGGCTTCAAGGCCTCCACGGGCTCCTGGTCCGGCGGGTAGAAGAACTTGCTGACGTTCTGGATCAGCACGCCCTTGTCGGGCGGTGTCTGGGGTGATTCGGTCGGCGTCATCGCCCCTCCTCGTTGACACCCAGTCGGCGGCCGGCCAGGCGGAACAGGCTGTCCACCGCCACGCCCAGCAGGGCGATGATGATCATGCCCGCCAGCACCAGGTCGGACCGCAGGATCTCCATGCCGTTGGCGATCAGGTAACCCAGGCCCTTGTTGGCGGCCACCAGTTCGGCGGCAATGATGGCGGCCCAGCCGGTGCCAAAGGAGATGCGCAGGCCCACCAGGATGGTAGGCATGGCGGCCGGCAGCATCACGCTCCAGAACAGGCGTCGGTCGTTGTTGCAGCCCAGCACCTGGCCGGCGCGCACCAGCACCGGGTCGATGCCTTTCACACCCGACACGGTGTTCAGCAGGATGGGGAAAAACGTGGCGATGAAGATGATGAAAACCTTGCCCGACTCGCCAATGCCGAACCACAGGATTGCCATGGGAATCCAGGCCAGCGGCGATATGGGGCGGAACAGCTCGATCAGCGGGTCCAGCAGGCGTTCCAGCCGCGGATGGGTGGCCTGCATCAGCCCCAGCGGTATGGCCACCGCCGCGGCCAGCAGCCAGGCCGAAAACACCCGTCCCAGGCTGGCGCCGGTGTGGGTCAGGATCTTGCCCGACACCGTCAGGTCCCACAGTGCGCCCGCGGTGCGCGCCGGGCTGGGCAACACGGCGGGGCTGGCCTGCGTGATGACCACCACCAACTGCCACACCACCAGCACAAAACCGATGGCCAGCAGGTAGGGCCAGAGGCCGCCGAGCAGGCGGTTTTGTTTGCGCACCATGGCGGCGGTCTGTGCCTGTGAAGCGGCGGCCTATTTGCGTACCCGGGCCAGCGCCTTGGCCGGCAGGTCCAGCGACAGTTTTGGCGCGTCGGCGGGTTCCAGAATCTTGGCGTCTTTCAGGAAACTCACGTACTTGGTCACCAGTTCTTGCGTCGGCACCACGTCTTCGTCAAAGACCGAAATGCCTTCTTTCAGCGAAAAGCGGATGACCTCGGCCGGCACGCCGATCTGCTCGGTCCACATCTGCACGGCCTTTTCAGGCTGTGCGTTGATCAGGCGCACGGCCTGGATGATGGCCACCAGGATGTCTTCCACCAAGGCCGGGTTGGCGTCGATGAACTCGGTGCGCCCGTACACGCCGTTGCCGATGTAGTGGCCCGACTTCAGCGGCAGGATCTTCTCGGCCTTCAGCAGCACCCGGGCCTGGCCCGAGGCCAGCGCCACCGACACATGCGGGTCCCAGGTGATGCCGGCGTCCACGCTCTTGCCCTGCACCAGCGTGGGCACGTCGGAGCCCTTGGTCTTGAACAGCTCCACGTCGCCCAGCGTCAGCCCGGCCTGCTTCAGCGCGGTCACCAGCAAGGGGTACTGCTGCGAGCCTTCGCCGGGGTAGGCGATGCGTTTGCCTTTCAGGTCGGCCACGGTCTTGATGGGCGAATCGGTGGGCACGATGATGGCCGTCTGCTCCAGCACCGAAATGGCCAGCAGCTTGGCCGGCAGCCGGGCGGCGGCCACGATGGCCGGGCCCATGCCGGCTGAAGACAGGTCGAGGGCGCCGGCCGCCATGGCCTGGTTCTGCGGCGCGCCGTATGAAAACGACTTGAACTCGATCTTGACCTTGTACTTGGCCTCGATCGGCGCCAGCAGGCCCGCCGCGCGGGCAATGTAGATGGGCTGCATGGCCGGTTGCACGCCAAAGTTGATCACCTTGGGGGCTTGGGCCTGGGCAGATGCGGTCAACAGGGCCAGGGCCAGCAGCGGGGCCAGCGCGCGCAAAAGACGTTGAACGGTCATGAGAACTCCTGAGTCGGGTCGCAGGCCAGTGGCATGCCGCGATTGCGTGGCAGGCCACCAGAATGATTAAAAAGTGGACGTATGGTCCCACTTTTATATCATCTTCTCAAGCACGCTTTATGCCAGGCGGCCCAGCAAGGCCTGGCGCCCAGGCCAATGGGCGGCCCTGGGTATGCGGGATTCCGCACAGGAACCGCCCAATGCGCGCTGCAACGGCAAGCGCCGAAAGCGTCGTGTCAGTGGTGACAAACGTCGGCGTCGAATCGCAGCCCGGGCACTTCAGCACCCGCCTGGTGCAGCGGGTATCAGTTCAGCACCACGCTGGTGAGGCCCAGCCGTCAACGTGGCAACACGGTGGCCTTGATCCCACCCTCGCGCCCGATGTGTTCTGCAACTAAAAAAGGGGGCAAGATTTTTCGACCGAGAAGCAGTCGCTGCACAGCAGGTGCAGGCGGGCACAACGGTCGTGCAAGGTACCGGTGCCACCCTGCAGGAGATCGTGACGTGCTCGCAACGCGTTGAGCAACCGCCAGGCGAAGTCGTGGCAGGGTTCAAGATTCCGCCGGGGCTGGTCGCGGCCTGAAAGAGCAGCCTGGCCGCTTTGGCGGAGCCCGGTGGCGCAATCCCCTGTACGGCAGGCCTGGTGTGCCGTGATGTACCGTCGCAGCGCAGCTGCTGATAATGCGTCAAACGCATCAACGCGGGTTCGCAGACCTGCCATGGGCGCCAACGTGACGCATGGCCATCGGGCGGTGCCACCGGCGCACGGAGAACGCAGCCATGACCCCAGACACAGCGCAGCCCGGACAACTGGCCATCATTGGCGGCGGCACCATGGGTGCCGATATCGCAGCCGTCTTCCTGGCAGGCGGCTGGCAGGTGCACGTGATGTCGCCTTCAGCCAGCACGCGAGAAGGCCTGCCCGACCGCGTGGCCCGCGCCTTGGCAAAACTGGATGCGCCGCCCCAGGCGACCCTGCAACTGGGCGTGCATGCCACGGTGGATGCACTGCCTTGGCATCAGATGACGCTGGTGCTGGAGTCGGTGACCGAAGACCTGGCGCTGAAGCAAAGACTGTTTCAGCAGGTCGAGCCGCGTGTGTCACCCGACACCATCCTGGCCAGCAACACATCCAACTTCGCGATCGGCAGCCTGGCCCAGGTGCTGCAGCGCCCGCAGCGTCTGCTGGGTCTGCACTTTTTCATGCCGGCGCACCTGGTGCCACTGGTCGAGGTGATCAGCAGCGTGCACACCGACCCTGCGCTGGCCGAGTGGGCGGTGGCCTTGATGAAAGGCCTGGGCAAGATGCCCATCTGGGTCAAGAAGGACATTCCCGGTTTTGTGGGCAACCGCTTGCAGCACGCCATGATGCGCGAGGCGCTGTACCTGATGGAAGACGGCGTGGTCACCGCCGAAGAAGTGGACGTGGCGGTGCGCTACGGCTTTGGCTTTCGCTTCATGGCCTGCGGGCCCATGCTGCAAAAGGAAATGTCGGGCTGGGACACCAACCAGCTGGTGGCCTCGGCCCTGTACCCGCACCTGCACAACGAGGCGGCTTATCCGCCCGGCATGAACCAGATGGTGCAGCGGGGCCACATCGGCATGAAGACCA
The DNA here is from genome assembly GCA_024641925.1 of Betaproteobacteria bacterium. Classification (GTDB taxonomy): domain Bacteria; phylum Pseudomonadota; class Gammaproteobacteria; order Burkholderiales; family Burkholderiaceae_C; genus Rubrivivax. The sequence continues at coordinate 14,897 of JAHECB010000023.1, read as the reverse complement.
AAAGGGGTTTGTGGCAGTGGACCGAAGACAGTGCCCGTGAAGCCAAGGCCAACATCGAGCGCACGCTGCAGGCGGCGTTGGCACTGCTGAAAGCGGCACCGTAGCTGGCGCGCTGACAAAATGCCCGTTGGCGACACCCTTGTCGGGCTACACGGAGCAGACGGCGCATGTTCGACGAAGAATTCAAGGTGGAGCAAGCCCGGTGGCTGCTGGACCGCATGCACGCGTCGATTGCAGCCATCGACGCCAAGGTGGCCGTTTCGGTCGGCTTGAACACCGGCATGCTGGGCGGCCTGGCAGCGGCCTACGCGGTTTCAAGACAGGGCGGCGGCCTGTCGCTGTGGGCCTGGCGGCCATAGGGCTGGCCGTGGCGGCACTGGTTGTCTCCATCTTCTGCGCGGCCATGGCGGTGATTCCCCGCACCAAAGGTGCGGGACAGTCGGTGGTTTACTTCGGGGCCATCGCGCAGCAGAGCCGCGCTGACTTCACCGCCGCACTCACGGCCATCGACGCGGCCAGGCTGCTGTCGGATCTGTGCACCCAGATTCACCGCAACGCAGAAATCGCCACGTCAAAAAACTGGTGGATCCGGCAAGGCGCAATCTGGTCCTTTGGCTCCACCCTGCCCTGGCTGGTCAGCCTGGGTCTGCTGGTGGCGCGGTAGCTGCCGCGATCAAACGGGTGGCCGGGGGTGGGCGCCACCGGCCAGGGCTGCGACGATGTCGCGGTGTGCCGGTATGGCATTCAACAGGCTGTGGCGCCATGCGGGGTCGCTGATGCCTTCCGCCGTTTGCTGCAAGTGGGTTGCCGCACGCTGCAGCCACTGCTGTGCGGCCGCACCCCGGCCGTTGGCGGCCAGCACCTGGTAACAGGTCAGCTCGATGCGCCGGGGCTCTTCGGCGCTGTCCAGCGTACTGTCCGCATCCACCAGCGCCGCCACGTGGGCAAGCGCTTCGGTTGGCCGGCCCTGCGCCAGCGCCACCTGCGCCAGGCCGGCCCTGGCGTCGTACTGCACGGGTTCGCCAATGGCCGCTGCCGCCTGCAGCGCGTGCTCAAAGGCCGACGCTGCTGCTGCCAGGTGCCCCAGCGCGAGCTCGGCATGGCCCAGCTTGCACAGCGAGATGGCTTGCCGGTCGTGCGACTGCGCAGCGGCGGCCCTGTCAACGGCCTCGGTCGCCCGTTGCCAGGCGGCTGTCGCGTCGCCTTGCCGCAGCGCAACGGTTGACAAGTTGCACAGCGTGGCGCCTTCGATCACGCGGTCGCCGTTGGCGCGTGACACCTGCAGGGCTTCTTCCGGATCGCGCCGGGCCTGCGCCAGCTGGCCCAGTTCCATCATGCCGCAGCCCACATTGCTCAGGCTGGAGGCTTCGCCCCGGCGGTTGCCGATGTCGCGGTCGATGAGCAGGCCTTGCCGCGCAAAATTCAGCATGGCCACCATGTCGGTCTGCAGGCTGGCAAACAAGGCCAGGGCATTCAGGCACAGCGACTGCATCGACGGCAGCGCCCGTGCGCGCACTTCCAGCAGGGCATCCTGCACCAGGGCCTGGCCCTGGGCCATGCGGCCCTGTTTGGCCAGCGCGATGGCCACCATGCGCGTGGCCAGCAGCCGAAGTTCGTGGTGGCCGGCCTGGGCTGCCGACACCATGCCCAGACGGCCCGCGCGTTCGCAGGCCGGCCAGTCCGACTGCCGCAGCGACAACACACAGCGCCGGTAGGCGGCCTGTGCGCACTGGCCTGCGTCACCGGATTCGGTGGCCAGCTGCTCCATGCCTTGAATGTCCCGCTGCTGCGCGTCACGGTGGCCCTGCACGTCCAGCGTGCGCTCGCGTGCACACAGCAGTCGCCAGCGCAGAGCCGGCGCGCTGTGCAGCGGCACCGTGTCCAGCGAGGCCAACGCCCGTTCAACGTGGTCCAGCACGGCGCCATGGGCAAACCGTGATTGGGCCTGCTCGGCCGCCCGCGCATGGAACTCGGCCGCCTGGGCGGCATCGCCCGCGCGTTCGTAGTGGCCCGCAATGACCGCCACAAAGTCATGAGCACGCAAGCCGGTTTGTGCGGCCAGCCAGTCGGCCAGGCGTGCGTGCAGTTCGCGCCGGCTGCGTTTGAGCACGGTGTCATACGTCACCTGGTGCAGCAGATGGTGTTTGAAGGCCACTTCGTGCACCGCGTCGCTGGCCTCGTGACCGCCCGGTTCACCACCGGGTGTTCGTGGCAAGACCATGTCGCGGCGCCGCAGCGCCGGCAAGCTGCGTGGCGCTGTTTCGTCCAACGCGTTCAAGGCCCGGTCCCAGAACACGGCACCGATCACGCTGGCCCGCTGCAGGGTCAGCCGCTCGTCTGCCGGCAGGCCGTCCAGGCGTGCCTTCAGCACGCCGGTCAAGGTGGCGGGCACACGCGTGGCCTGCAGTCGCCCGGTGCCCAGTGCGGCGACCCGTTGTCGCCAACCCTGATCGCGCCTTGGTCGATCAGCATGTTGACCAGCTCTTCCATGTAAAACGGGTTGCCTTCGGCGCCGTGGGTCAGCATGTCGCGCAAGCCAGGCGGAATCTCGGGCAGCTTCTGCAGCAGTTCATCGGCCAGTTGCTGGCTGGCAGCAGCGTCCAGCGGCTGCAGTTCAACGCGGTGGTGCTGTCCGCCGACACCCATCCAGTCCGGGCGCCGTTCAAACAGCGTGGCGCGGCTGAAGGCCAGCATCAACAGCGGCACGTCGTGGTTGACCTGGGTCATGTCGCCCAGAAAGTCCAGGCTTTCGTTGTCGGCCCCATGCAGGTCTTCCAGCACCAGCACGGTGGGTGTGCCGCTGGCCGCCACCGCGCGACGCAGGCACTGGAACGCCGCATGCAGTGCACGGCTGCGGATCTGCTGCGGGTCGTCCAGGATGCCCTTCAGGTGCACGCTGTCGCGCCAGTCCATGCCGATCAGATGGCCCAACAGGTGGGCATGGCTGGCGGCCCTGTCGGCGCCGTCGTCGTGCACAAAAAGCGGCATCACGGCCGCTTCGACCTTGCTGCGGGCGGTGGCCACGCTGTCGTCGTCAGCGATGCGCCAATGCCAGGCCAGGATATCGCGCAGCAGGCCAAACGGTTGGCCCTGCGTCTGTGGTGTGGCGCGACCGCGCAGCAGGTTCAGCGGTTCGGGCTGGTTCAAACGCCAGGCCTCGAATTCGCGCAACAGGCGGCTTTTGCCCACACCGGCATCGCCCAGCACGGTGACCGTGGCCAGCGCACGCAGGCTGTGCAGCTGCAGGGCCGCTTGCTGCAACAACGCCAGTTCAGCCTGGCGCCCTACCATTTTTGTGGCCACACCTTCAACGCCGCGGGCGCCGGAAAAAAAGGCCCGTGGCCGGGCGCGCAAGACCAGGTAGCTTTTCACGGGTGCGGCCACCCCCTTGGCCACCAGCGGCGGCTGTTCTTGCACGTCAAACAAACCGCGAACCTGGGCGTAGCTGTCGTGGCTGATGCGCACGGCACCCGGCGGGCCGGCTTGCTCCATGCGGGCGGCCAGGTTGACGGCACTGCCCATGGCCGTGGCGCCGCCTTCGATGCCGCCGCCCAGCGCCACCGCGCCGCTGTGGATGCCCACCCGAATCGCCAGTTCCGCCCCTGGGCAGCGCTGTTGCCATTCGGCCGCGCTGGCCCGCGCTGCGGCCTGCATCGCCAGCCCGCAGACCACCGCGCGCTGCGCATCGTCTTCAGCCACCGCGTCCGCCCCAAACACGGCTTTCAGGCCGTCACCGGTGAAGCGCAGCACGCGGCCGCCGTGTGTTTCCACCACCGCGGCAAGCCGCGCCAGCGCAGCGCTGCTCAGCTCAAGCATGTCTTCGGCGTCAACGCGCTGGGCGATCTGGGTGGAACCGACGATGTCGGTGAACAGAATCGTCACCAGCCGGAGCGACTGCGCCACGCCCGAAACGCCCGGCGGTTTGGTGTTTTCGGGCCGGCCCGTTCAGGGCGGCAGATTCACCAGGCGCGCCAGACGCGCCCGCATTGGCCCCAGCGCCGCATCCACCACGGCGTCACCCAGCAAGGGCCCCTGTGATTCCAGGCCTGCGATGGTGGTTTCGAGTTGCTGCTGCTCGGAGAGCTTGTTTGCCATGGGGTCAGGCCGCGACGGACGGTTCCGCAGCCGCCGCGCAGCGACACCGCTGCGACCAGAACCGCGACGTCGAGTGTCGCAGCATTGGCAGCACGCCCACCCAGGGTGGGCACCCCTATCATCAGCCGCAGGCAGATTGCGGGCGGCTGTCCTGCGCGTCGACAGAACCACAGACACGGTGGGCCTGGCAACCAGGCTGAGTCCTTGCGCAACAACACGAGACAGGAGCCTTTGATGAGCCTTTTCAGCACCATCCTTCAGAAACTGGGTTTTGCAGATCAGGGGTCAGATGCCGTGCCACCGGCCACGCCAGACCCCACCCCCTTGCCCGGTGCGCAGGCCGTGATTGCCACGGGCAGAAGTTCGCCGATGTCGCCCGATGCGGCGATACCGCAGGTTGACGTGATGGCGCAGCTGGAACGTCTGGCAGCCGCCCACGCGCCGGATTCAAACTGGAAGACCTCCATCGTCGACCTGATGAAGTTGCTGGGTCTGGACAGCGACAAAAGTACCCGCGAGGCCTTGGCGCGGGAGCCGGGTTGTCCGCCACAGACCATGACATCGACGGCCTTGATGAACCCTTGGTTGCACAAGACCGTGCTGCAGAAACTGGCTGCCAACGGCGGCAAGGTTCCGCCCGAGCTGCTCTGAGCATTGGGCCCACCACCATCACCACCACCGCCACCGCCACCACCACAACAACAACAGCATCGGGCGCAGGGCAATCGGCAGCAAATGCAGACGCAGGCGCCCCTGCACCAGCGAATGGACACCGCCCGCCCGGTTCGCAGCAGAAACCCTGAAGTCAGCTAACTGGCGGGTCGCCGGGTGGCCACAGCGATGTCATCTGTCGGGCCACCCGGCGCCCATGGGCGTGCTCCACCTCGGCGGGCGTGAGGCAGGGGCGCAGCCGAACGGCGGCCGCCAGCGCCAGGCGCGCCTCGTCTGTGCGCCCCAGATCCTGCAGCGCCGACGCTTCGACGATGTGCGGCAGGTGCAGCCGGGCATCGCGTCTGGCGCTGCTGCGCGCTGCCGCCAGCGCCTCTTCAGTCTGACCCGAACGCAGCAAAAACTGGGCGAGTGCCCAGCCCCAGAAGCCCAGTCGCCGGTCATGCGGACTGATGCGCATGCCGTGGCGCAGCGTCTGGATGCCCAGCGCCCGTTGACCTTGAATCGCCAGTGTTGCACCCAGGGCGACATGGGCCTGGGCGTTGCTGGGGTCGATGGCCAGCGCGCGCTGCAGGATCTCCGCGCCGCGCTCACGTTGCCCCAGGTCGGTCAACGCGCAACCCACATAGCCCAGCACCTGCGAGTCGCCATCGTCCAGCAACAACGCCTGCTCGGCGGCGCTGCGGGCCGCGTCAGCAGTTGCCGTGGGGGCTGCTTTCAGCCCGGTTGTCAGTGTCATCGCCATGACCAGCGCCGAGTAGGCCCATGCCAGGGCAAAGTCGGGATCGATGGCCAGCGCGTGTTCCAGGCTGGTCAGCATTTCGGCAATCGAGCCCTCTGTCCAGCCCTTGAACGAGAGTGCGCCTACCGCTTGGTGGTAGTGACCCCAGGCATCCACTTCTTCAGGTCGGCGGCGTCTGATCAAGGTGATCTCGGCGCGCGTCAACTCGGGCTCGAGTTCGGCGATGACGCCGCGTGCGATGTCTTCTTGCAGATTGGACGCGGCCTCACGATCGACCTCGAAGCGCCCAGTCCACAGCACCTGCGCAGATTCGGCCTCTACCAGGTGGGTCGCAACACTCAGGCGTGCCTGCACCTGACGCACGCTGCCTTCCACGATGTAGCGCACGCCCAGCAAACGGGCCACGGAAGAGACAGCATGACCACGCCGACGAAATTCAAACGAAGACCCGCGTGAGATCACCAGAAAGCCCGGCACGCGTGCCAACTGCGCAATCACATCCTCAACCAGCTCGTCGGCCAGATAGCCCAGTGCAGCGTCGTCGGACCTGACCTCGAAAGGCAACACGGCGATGGACGCCCGTTGTGCCGCGGGCGCAGGGCTGTCAATGGCGTGCGCCTGGTCGGCATGCCCGGCCATCGGGGCGGCCGGTGCATCTGACAACGGCAGGGCGAAGCGGTATCCGCGCCCGGGCACCGTGGCGATGGCGCTGGCCCCCAGCACCTTGCGCAGCGCCGAAACCTGCACGGAGAGGTTGTTCTCCTCAACCACCCTGCCTGGCCAAGCCAGCGCCAACAGTTCGTCCTTGCCCACCACCCGGTCGTGGTGCTCGATCAGCGCCTGCAGCAGGTCAAACGCGCGGGCACCCGTGGGCACGGGCTCGCCGGCTCGCAGCACGCAGCGAGCCTGCACCTGGATCTCGAACTCGCCGAACCTGTACGAAGCCGCCAAGCCACACCTTCCGCGTCCGTTCACCAAGCGGGCCTTGGGTCCAGCCGCGGCTGACTCTACCTGACGGCTTTGGCAGTGCCGCGTTTAGGAACTTTTAGCGGCCGATTTAGCCGCGCTAAAGGACGGCCGGGGTGTGCGAAGAACACAGTACACCCATCGAAACCGGACTGCCGGCAACCCGCCAGGAGTGACCCCATGTACACCGCCACCCTCGCTTCCACCCGCATCACCCGCGCGACCAACGCCACACCGTCTCAGCCCACGCTGTTGACGGCTCTGCTGGCGCTGTTCAAGCGCGTGCCGACCCCGACGGCGCCGGCCGCTTGTGCCGTGCAGGAACTGGACGCCGGGACCATCGTCCGGGTCGCCCAGCCCATGGGTCGCACCATCTCGTGCCAAACCGGTTCGCTGTGGCTCACGTTCGACAACCAGCCGCAGGACGTGGTCATTGAAGCGGGCCAGTCGCACCGCTGCACCAATGGCTCGGCACTGTTGATCCAGTCGCTGGTCAACGCCCGCGTTCTGGTGGAATGAGTAGACCTTGTTGGCCTGACGACACCCCGTCTTGCCCTGAGAGGCGGGCTGATCAGCCCTGGGGTGTGACGGATGCCGAACCTCGCAGCGGGCCATGTTCACGGGCGCGATGGTGGGACGCGGCGGGTAGGCCACAAGCGCGTCTCGGGGGCCAGCAGTGCCGCGTGCAGCGCGAGCAAGGTACTGGCAACGAGCACGCTCATGTAGACCGCCAGGCTGGTCAGGTTGATGCGCTGGCCGTCGCCGTAGGGGTCGTCGACGGCCGCGCTGTCGGCAAACAGCATCCGGCCATAGGGGACAAACAGCACCAGGTCGTAGACCAGGAAGCCCCAGAGCGCCGGCGCGGCCACCGCCCAGTGCCGGCTGTTCAAGGCGTTGGCAAAAAAGGCCGCGGCGCCAAGGAAGATGCAACCGAAAAGCGTTGCACTCGGTGGCTGCAGCCGCCAGGGGAAAACCTGTCGCTGCAGGAGCAGCGTGAAGCCCGCAACGATCAACGTGACCCCAACGGCCCAGTACGCCAGGCGCACTTAACGCGGCATCGGACGCGGGTCGTGCACTGGCAGCGCGCGTGTCATGCGCCACAGCCAGAACCCGAAGACGCTCGATGCGGTGGCGAAGGCCAGCGCGGGCCCCGCGTTGGCGCTGGTGCCGGTGGCAACCTGAGCGGCCAGGAACACGACCGCGGGGACGCCGGCAACGACGATGTTCAGCCCTACGCCTGCCAGCGCGGCGAGCTCGCCACTCACAGCGACACTCGCCCAGACCGTTGCCACCGATGCCGTGATCGACCCAAGGAACACGAAGGACATGCTTGCCTCGGGCCAGGGCCAGACCGCCACCACGCGCGGGCCGGCGTCAATCAGCACCAGCGCCAGCAGCGCGAAGGCCAGGGCAACAGCCGCGGCCAGCGCGCGCGCGATGGCTGAAGTCCGTGGGGGCGGCGCCATTCCGAACCCGTGCACGGCCATAGCCGATCTCTCCATGTGAGTTCGCCCGGAGCAGACCCGCTGTCGCCGGGTGGCGGGCGGTTTGGACCGACCCTGTCACCGTAGCACACGGCTCCACCGCGCCGCTGGCAAGCGGTCGCGTGGTGCGACGGACCAACGCAACGCTGATTGATCGATCGATGACGCACCAGGACCTTGTGCGCCGTGCAGTTGTGCCTCGGACACTTGCTTGCCGACGAGCCGGTGCAAGCCAAGACCGCCGGCCCTTCCTTTGCAGTCAGGGCGCGGGCTCGTCCAGACCAAACTGCCAGAGCAAGAAGGCCCAGCGATCTGCGGTGTGCCGCTGCGCCTGTTCACGCGTACTGCCCACACCGTGCCCGCCGTTGTATTCCAGGCGCTGCAGAACCGGCTTGCCACTGGCGGTGGCGGCCGCCAGTCGCGACGCGGTCTTGAGCGTCATCCACACGTCCACGCGGCTGTCGTTGACACCATGCTCAAACAGCACGGCGGGGTATTTTTCACCGGCGCGCGTGTTGGCGTAAGGGCTCATCTCCAGCAGCGCCCGGAATTCGTCTTCTTTCTTGACGGTGCCGTATTCGGGGATGTTGCCGACGCCGTTGGCACGTGTTTCCGATCGCACAAGGTCGGTGTTGCCCACGGCCACCACGGCCGCCGCAAAAAGATCGGGACGCGCGGTGAAGACACGCCCCACGAAGATGCCACCCGCGCTGCCGCCCATGACCGCCAACCGATCCGGCGCGGTGTAGCGCTGCGCGATCAGCCACTCGGCAACCGCGATGCCGTCCTTCCAGGTGTTGGGTTTGGTGGTCTTCTGGCCGGCGCGATGCCACGCGTCGCCAAAGACACCACCCCCACGCACATGCGCGATGACAAACACGCCACCCCGCTCCAGCCACGCCAGCAAGCGCGGGCTCCAGCCGGGGGTCTGGGTGGTGCCGTAGGCGCCGTAGCCGTACAGCAGCGTGGGGTTGTTGCCGTCCAGCCTGACATTGGCGCGCGAGATGATGGACACCGGCACCTCCACACCATCATGGCTCTTGACACGCACCTCGCGCGCCAGCAAACCGTCTGGCGCATCAAAGAGGCCGGTTGCAATCAAGGGCAGTGGCCGCACGGCGACCCTCTGCGCATCCGCCGTCTGCTTGTCAGCACCATTTTTCTCAACCGGGCTCGCGCCGCCCGGGCCGGCCTTGGCGGGCTCGACCGTGTGCAGGGTCGAGGCGCGTGTCCAGGCGCTCAGCCGGAAGACCGCGCCGTCTTGCTGCGGGTCCGTGAACATCAGGTCGACTCCGCCCTGTAGGGGCAATTCCACCGGTATCGGGGTCGAATCCGCACCGTGGCTGACGCGCAGCAGCCGCGTCAGCGGGCCCTGGCGCTGCGTGACGTACAGGGCGTCGCGTGCGGCGCCAGCTTCAACAACCACGTCGTCGCCAGCGGGCACCACGAGCTCGGCGTTGGCCAGATCGGGCTTGGCCAAGGGCATGCGCAGCACCCGAAAGCGGGGTGCCTGCGCCGCAGTCTTGACGTACACCCAGCCACCCGCGATGGTGGTCCCGGTGACCAGGGCTTCTTCGCCAAAAACCCGACGCCAGCGCGCTTTGCCCTTCAACACGTCGGCCATGTCAGCCAGGTACAGCGACTGCTCGCGCTTGACGCCGTCTACCAGCAACGATGCGGCCAGCCCGGTTCCTGCGATCGGGAACACGTAGCCAATGGCCGATCGCGGTACGCTGACATCGGCATGCACACCTGGGCCGAACACGGCAGGGTCCTCGCCCTCGGCGCCCAGCAGGTGCAAAAAACACAGCCTGTCCTGGAACCGCTCGGTGGCCGGCAAACTGGCCCAATCGAGCTTCAGGCGAAAGTAGAAAAAGCCCTTGCCGTCGGGCAGCCAACTGACGTCGCCGCCACCGCGCACGGCAGGAATCGGCCGGTCCAGCTCCTTGCCGCTGTTGACATCCAGTACCTGCAGCGTCCCGATCTCGGTGCCGCCGGATGAAATGGAATACGCCACGCGCTGGCCGTCCGGTGACGGCGCGAACCCCCCAATCGCGTGGGGCTTGCCGGTGGCCCTCGCCAGCACCTCGGGGTCGACCAAGACCACATCGGGGCCATCGGCGGTGTCGCGGTAGACCAGCTTGAACTGGTTGTCCGACGGGTTGCGGCGCATGTAGAAGTAGCGGCCCGATGCTGTCCTTCGCACGCCGCTTACAGCAGCGGGCGCGGCCTTGTCGATCTCTGCAATCCGCGCCAGCAGAGCCGTGCGCGCCGGCAGCTTGGCCAGGATGGCGTCGGTGGCGTCGGCCTGGGCCTTCATCCAGGTCTGTACCGCCGGATCCTGGGTGTTTTCCAGGAAGCGGTAGGGGTCGTCGACCGGTGTCTTCCAGTAGGTATCCACGACGTTCTTGGCCGCCAATGGCGGTGGCACGTCGACGCCCAAGAAGCTGGCGGCCCACAGCGCCGGCGCGGCGGTGCACAGGCCAGAAAACACCAGGGCAGCGGCCATGCCGCGATGCAGGGATGGCAACAGAGCGGGAGCAGTCACGATTTTCCTTGGGGCTTTGGGGCTGCGGGCGGCCGAGACCATAACAGGGGAATCGAGACCTGTCCGCTGTCAGGTATGGGGCGTGTGGCGGTGCACCCGTTGCTGCGCTCAACACTCGGGCCGGGAAAACAGGGTCCAATACCCGATGATCAGAATCCAACTCAACATCGAATTGAACTACATGGTCGACACCCAGGGTGCCGACTTTGTGTTCAACATCCACGCAGCGCGCACGCCCAGCCAGGCGGTTTCGGCGGAGCGCTGTGTCATCAGCCAGGCGGTAGACACGTCGGTGCACACCGACCCCGCCAGCGGCAACCGCTACATGCGGCTGCGCGCTTTTGGCGGGCCGCTGCAGCTGAGCTATTCGGCCACGGTGGACATCACGCATCACCGGGCGGACCCTTCAACCATTGCCGAGGTGCCGGTGCACCGCCTGCCGCCGCAGACCATGGGCTACATCTACCCCAGCCGCTACTGCCAGTCGGACCGGCTGCTGCGCCTGGCCGCCAACCAGTTTGGTTACCTGGCGCCGGGTTATGCACGTGTCATGGCCATTCGAGACTACGTGGCACGGCACGTGGCCTTCACGTCCAACACCAGCAACGCCAACACCTCGGCGCTGGACACCATCGTGGAACAGGTGGGTGTGTGCCGCGACTTTGCCCACCTGATGATTGCGCTGTGCCGGGCCTGCAACGTGCCGGCGCGCTTTGCCACGGGCACGGACTACGGTGCCGACCCGGCACTGGGGCCGCCGGACTTTCATGCTTATGTGGAAGCCTACATCGGCGACCGCTGGTACATCTTTGACCCCTCCGGCACCGCCATGCCCATGGCCTTTGTGCGTTTTGGCACCGGGCGCGATGCGGCCGACGTGGCCTTTGCCACCATCTTCGGCAGCGTGCAGACCCAGGCACCGGTGATCAACGCCTGGGCCGTTCAGGACGCCTTGCTGGGCATCGAGATGCCGCACTATTCGCACCAGGCCTTGTCCACCGACGATGGGGCCGTGCGGCTGCATTGACTGCCGCCGCGCCAGCGTCGATGGCCGACTTTCATTCCGCGAAACAGCGCCACGCGCGATGTGACGACGTCCGCTGGCAGCGGGCGGTGGTGTCCATGGCGAACCTTGGGCTTCAAGGTTGCTGGCCAATGTCGCGGCGCCCCGCGTCGTGCCGCACCCAATAATTCAGCTTGACGACAGGCCGTCATGGCCGGACTTGTCGGGTGCTGGACATGAACAGCCCGTGATGGCTTGATGGGGATACTTCTTGGAAGCTTTGCTGGTATCGACGGGCGTGGTCGCCCTGGGTGAAATGGGCGACAAGACGCAGCTGCTGGCCATGGTGCTGGCGGCGCGTTTTCGCAAGCCGGTGCCCATCATCCTGGGCATCCTGGTGGCCACGTTGCTGAACCACGCGCTGGCGGGTCTGGTGGGCAACCAGGTGGCGCGCTTGATGGGCCCGGACATGTTGCGCTGGGTCATCGGCGTGTCGTTCATCGCCATGGCGCTCTGGTTGCTGGTGCCCGACAAGGTGGACGACGCCGATGCCAACCTCAAACTGAAGCTGGGTGTCTTTGGCACCACCGTGGTGGCGTTTTTTCTGGCCGAGATGGGCGACAAGACGCAGATTGCAACGGTGGCGCTGGCCGCGCGCTACAGCAGCCTGGTGGCGGTGGTGGCCGGCACCACCCTGGGCATGATGCTGGCCAATGTCCCGGCGGTCTTTCTGGGGGACAGCATCGCCGCCAAGCTGAAGATGTCGCTGGTGCATGGCATCGCCGCGCTGATCTTTGCCGTGCTGGGTGTGTTGACGCTGTTGAACGTGGGCTCGTTGTTCTGAGCCCTGGCGCCTAGGCGCTGATCGACGACAAGAACTGCTGCAGTTCGGGTGTTTTCGGGCTGCCAAACAGCTCGGCCGGCGGCCCCATTTCGTGCACGCGCCCCTGGTGCATGAAGATCACGCGGTTGCTGACCTTGCGGGCAAAACTCATCTCGTGCGTGACCATCAGCAGCGTCATGCCCTCAACCGCCAGTGACTCCACCACACGCAGCACTTCGCCCACCAGTTCAGGGTCCAGCGCCGAGGTGATTTCGTCACACAGCAGCACGCTGGGCGCCATGGCCAGGGCGCGTGCAATGGCCACCCGCTGCATCTGCCCGCCCGACAGCTGGTCGGGAAAGGCGTCGAACTTCTCGGCCAGGCCCACACGCTCCAGCAGCTGACGGGCCTGGGCCTCACCTTCGGCCGGCGCCGTCTTTTTCACCAGGCCGGGCGCCAGCATCACGTTGCGGCCCACGCTCAGGTGCGGAAACAGGTTGAAGCTCTGGAAGATCATGCCCACGTGCTGGCGCAGTTCACGCATGGCGGCGGCATTGCGGTACAGCAGCGGTTTGCCGTCCACCGTCAAGGTGCCGGCCTGGAATTCTTCCAGCCCGTTGATGCAGCGCAGCAGGGTGCTTTTGCCCGAGCCGCTTTTGCCGATGATGGCAATCACCTCGCCACGCTGCACCTGCAGGTCGATGCCCTTGAGCACCTCGTTGCTGCCGAAGGACTTGCGCAGCTGTTGGATGTCGACGATGGGCGCACCCGATGGGTGTTCAACGGTGGGCATGCAACTTCCTTTCCAGCGCGCGCGCATACAGGCTCACGGGGAAGCACAGCGCAAAGTACAACAAGGCCACACAGCTGTAGACCACAAAGGGTTTGAAGGTGGCGTTGGTGATCATGGTGCCGGCCTTGGTGAGTTCCACAAAACCGATGACCGACGCCAGCGCCGTGCCCTTGACCACCTGCACCAGAAACCCCACGGTGGGTGCAATGGCGATGCGCAGCGCCTGCGGCAGGATGATGTGGCGCAGCTGCTCGCGAAAGTTCAGCGCCAGGCTCTGTGCCGCTTCCCACTGGCCACGGGGAATGGACGCCACACAGCCGCGCCAGATCTCCACCAGGAAGGCGCTGGTGTACAGCGTCAAGGCCACCGCCGCCGCTGTCCAGGCCGACGTGTCGACCCCGAACAAGGCCAGGCCAAAGTAGGCCAGGAACAGTTGCATCAGCAGCGGTGTGCCCTGGAAAAGTTGCACATAGCCGGCCACCAGCGTTTCCGCGCCGGGCCAGCGCGCCAGGCGCGCCACCAGCAGCGCCAGGCCGACCAGACCGCCGCCGACGAAAGCAATCAACGACAGGGCCACCGTCCAGCGCGCTGCCAGCAGCAGGTTGCGCAGGATGTCCCACAAGGAGAAGTCAACCATGGCGATGCGCGGGCTTCAGACGCAGACCGCTGGAGCGGTTGATGTTCATCGCCGGCCGCCAAACAGGTAACGCGGGCCGAGCCAGTTCAGCAGCGCCCGCACCCCTACCGACAGCGCCAGGTAGATGGCGGTAGCCACGATGAAGGCCTCAAACGCGCGGAAGTTGCGGCTCTGGATCAGGTTGGCGGCAAAACTCAGTTCTTCGGTCGAGATCTGGCCGCACACGGCCGAGCCCAGCATGACGATGATGATCTGCCCGGTCAGCGCGGGCCACACCTTCTTCAGCGCCGGTGGCAGCACCACGTGGCGGAAGGTCTGCACCCGCGACAAGGCCAGGCTGGCGGCGGCTTCGATCTGTCCGCGGGGTGTGGCCTCGATGCCGGCGCGCACGATCTCGGCGGAATAGGCGCCCAGGTTGACCACCATGGCAATCACCGACGCGATTTCCGGCGTGAGCTTGATGCCCGCCGCCGGCAGGCCAAAAAACACAAAAAACAGCTGCACGATGAAGGGGGTGTTGCGCACCAGTTCAACATACGCGCCCACGACCCAGCGCAACCCGGCCGGCCCGCTGCTGCGGGCCCAGGCGCACAAGGTGCCCACCAGCAAGCCGATGACGGCCGACACCGCCGTCAGCCCCAGCGTCCACGCCACGCCCTTGGCCAGCAGC
>JAHECB010000023.1:0-457 GCA_024641925.1 Betaproteobacteria bacterium | reverse complement strand
GCGACCATGTCGGCGCGGCGAGGCTACGAGTTTTCCGCGTTCAGCTCGGCAGGTCGCCGGCCGGGCGGCCGAGCCACTTGTTGGCCATCTTGTCCAGGTCGCCCGAGGCCTTGGCCGCCGCGATGATCTCGTTGACCTTCAGGCGCAGCTTGTCCTCGCCCTTGGCCACGCCGATGAAGTTGGGGCTGTCTTTCAGCAGCAGCTTGTATTCGGCGCCCAGCTGCGGGTTGCGCGCCATCATGTTGCCGGCCACGGAGGCGCCGGTGGCAATCAGCTGCACCTGGCCCGACACAAAGGCCGACACCGTGGCGTTGTTGTCCTCGAAGCGTTTGATGTCGGCCGTGGCGGGCGCCACCTTGGTCAGTTCCTGGTCCTCAATGGCGCCGCGTGTCACGCCCACCGTCTTGCCGGCCAGATCGGCAAAGCCGCTGATGGCCAGGGACTTGGCCGCAAAAAC
>JAHECB010000260.1 GCA_024641925.1 Betaproteobacteria bacterium | reverse complement strand
GCCCAGCCCGCGCTTCATCACCGGCGCCTTGGCCGGGGGTGATCTGACCGGTGCGATGGCCCGCGAGGTGGTGGAGTTCTACGGCAACGCGATTCCGGCCCACCCGGTCGGCACGGGGCCGTTCAAGCTGGTGCAGTGGCGGCGCAGTTCTTTCATCGCGCTGGAGCGCAACCCTGAGTTCCGCGAGATGCTGTACGACGCCGAACCGGCTGCGGATGATGTGGAAGGACAGGCCATCCTCAAACGCTTGAAGGGCAAGCGGCTGCCCATCGTCGACCGGGTCGAGATCTCCATCATCGAAGAAGCGCAGCCGCGCTGGCTGACCTTCCTGAAAGGCGACATCGACCTGATCGACGCGCTGCCCGCTGAATTCATCCAGCAGGCCATGCCCGGTGGCAAGGTGGCGCCCAACCTGGTCAAACAGGGTGTGCAGGGCTACCGCATGGTGCGCAGCGACGCCGCGTACACCTTCTTCAACATGGAAAACCCGCTGGTGGGCGGCTACACGCCCGACAAGGTGGCCCTGCGCCGCGCCATCTTCCTGGCCGTTGACGTGCAGCGCGAGATCAATCTGGTGCGGCGTGGCCAGGCCATTCCGGCGCAGTCGCCGCTGCTGCCCAACACCAACCAGTACGACCCCGACTACAAAAGCGAAAACAGCGAGTACAGCGTGCCGCGCGCCAAGGCGCTGCTGGACATGTTTGGTTACGTCGACAAGGACGGCGACGGCTGGCGCGACATGCCCGACGGCAGCCCGCTGGTGCTGATCAAGGCCACCCAGACCAGTCAGACCGATCGCCAACTGGACGAACAGTGGCGACGTGACCTGAAGGCCATCAACATCAAGGTGGAATTCAAACCCGCCAAGTGGCCGGAAAACCTGAAGGCCAGCCGAGCGGGCAACTTGATGATGTGGGGCCTGGGCGGGCTGGCGGCTGACCCCGACGGCCTGGGCGCCTTCCAGAAATACCACAGCAAACAGATCGGCGGACAGAACCAGGCGCGGTTCAAGAACGCCCGCATGGACGAGTTGTACGACACCATCGACGCCATGCCCGACGGCCCCGAGCGCCTGAAGCTGTTTGACGAAATCAAGCGGCTGTCTGTGGTTTATGCGCCCTACAAGATCCACGTGCACCGCATCGTCAACGACCTGGCGCACCCCTGGGTCATCGGCTACCGCCGGCCCCTGTTCTGGCAGGACTACTGGCAGTATCTGGATATTGATCTGGACAAGGTGCCCAAAAATTAGGCTGGGATAGCAGCGTGGCTCAGCTGTCACCGACCGGGCAGACGGTGCGTCTCAGCTGAGAATTGCGCAATTGGGACGCTTTTAGCCTGTTGGCCCCTGAATTCGGGGGGGCGTATTTTGTTGCGGCACATGCTAGATTCTGCTGGCGTTTTCTGCCGCTTGGCATTGACGTCCATACGAGGATCCCTTCCGTGAAGATCTACCCCCAGCATCTGGCCCCCGCTTTCGCAATCTTGGCGAGCGCCAACGCAATGGCACTTGACGTCAACATCACGGGCTATGCGGTCGGTTCGGGCACGGTGGCGGTCAGTTACTCCGGAGCCGACACCTACTTCATCGGTGGGGTTTACAACGCGCAGGATCAGATCGGCCAGCTGGCAGGCACACTGAACGGCGTTTCCTTCCTGACTTATTGCGCAGAAATCTTCCAGAACTTGTCGGTGCCTGGCAGCTACAACGACTACAGCATTGACATGCCTTGGTCCGCCACGGTGCAGACCAACATGAACAAGCTGTTCTCGTATGCAGCCTCCATTCCCTTGCCCACCACAGGCGCCCAGTCGGCTGCCATGCAGGCCGCCGTCTGGGAAGTGCTTTACGAATCGGCATTTGACACGGCGGGCCTCGGCTTTGCCACCGGCGACTTCACGGTTACCGCCGGGACAGCCGATCTTGGCAGCATCAATTGGGCGGCGGTCGCCGCTCAGACGATCACCCACACTGTTTCCAATTTGCACAGTGAAAGCGGGCAGGATCTGGTTCTGATCACCGCTGTCCCAGAAGCCAGTACCTACGCCATGATGCTGGCTGGCTTGGCCGTGGTGGGCTTTGTTGCCGGCCGGCGCAAGCCGGACGCTTGAACGGCCTTTGACGGACTTTGTTGTCCGTCGGGTTGGCATCGTTTCAGAACAGGCCTCGGAGTAAACAGCTCCGAGGCTTTTTTATTGGCTGGTACTTGGTCGCTGCACCCGTTGCATAGCGTCCGCGTCTTGACTGCCTGTGGTCCCGGCCCGGGTTACCCTCGACACCCGACACCGCCAACCCACCATGCGCCGCCGTACTTTGAACGCAGGTCTGTCCGCCAGCCTGGCCAGCATGCTGCCGGTCGCTGGCGCGGCGCCGCCTGACGGCGCCCCTTCGGGCCGCAAGGTGCTGCACCTTGCGCTGGCCTCGCCCGAGACCGTGCTGGACCCGGTACAGACCAACAGCGACGGCAACACCGTCGAAGTGCTGTCGCAGATCTTTGAAGCGCCGCTGACCTACGACTACCTGGCGCGCCCTGTGCGATTGGCACTGTGCACGGCAGCCCAGATGCCTGACGTCAGCGCCGATGGGCGGATCTTCACTGTGCGGCTCAAACCCGGCATCTACTTTGCCGACGACCCGGCGTTTGCAGGCCAACGGCGTGAACTGGTCGCCGCCGACTACGTCTACGGCCTGAAGCGCTTCTACGACCCGCGCTACAACAGCAGCGACCTGTACACCTACGAGTCCCTGAAGTTGCCCGGCCTGAGCGAACTGCGCGAAAAGGCGGTCAAGGGCCGCCAGCCCTTTGACTACGACACGCCTGTTGAAGGCATTCGCGCGCTGGACCGCTACACCTTCCGCGTCACGCTGGGTGTGCCCGACCCGCGTTTCATCTACGTCTTGGCCACGCCCATCTCGATGCACCCGGTGGCGCGTGAAGTGGTGCAGCACTACGGCAGCGACATCGGTGCGCACCCGGTGGGCACCGGTGCGTTCAAGCTCAAGCAGTGGCAGCGCGCCTCGCGCATCGTGCTGGAGCGTTCGCCGCAGTTTCGCGGCGAGCAATACCTCGGCCAGCCCGCTGACGACCCCATTGCCCAGGCCGCGGCGGCCCACCTGACCGGCAAGACGCTGCCGCTGGTGGACGAGGTGGTGGCCAGCGTGGTGGAGGAGTCGCAGCCGCGCTGGCTGAGTTTTCTGGACGGCAGCTTCGACTGGCTGCTGGTGCCCGGCAACTTTCGCGGCATGGCCGCGCCGGGCCAGCGTATCGCGCCCTACCTGGCCAAGCGGGGTGTCGGCATGCACCTGCACCTGCAGCCCGACATGCACATGAGTTTCTTTTTCATGGAGCACCCGCTGGTGGGCGGCTACACGCCCGACAAGGTGGCCCTGCGCCGCGCCATCGGTCTGGCCTTTGACAGCCAGGCGCGCATCGACCATGTCTTCAGCGGTTTTGGTGTGAAGGCGCAAAGCACGGTGGCACCGTTCACCTCGGGCTACGACCCGACCTACAAGAGCAAGATGAGCGACTATAGCCCCGCGCGCGCCAAGGCGCTGCTGGACCTGTACGGCTACACCGACCGCAACGGCGACGGCTGGCGCGAGCAGCCCAACGGCGAACCCCTGGTGCTGGTGATGTCGGGCAGCGCCAACCAGCAGGAGCGGCGCCTGCACGAAATCTGGCGGCGCTGCATGACGGCCGTGGGGCTGAAGATCGAATTTGAAATCTCCACCTGGCCCGAGCTGCTGAAAAAAAGCCGTGCCGGCACGCTGATGATGTGGGGTTACAGCTGGTCGGCGGGTTCGCCCGACGGCGGATTTTTCCTGGGCATCGCCTATGGCCCCAATGCCAGCGAAGCCAACGACCCGCGGTTTTCGCTGCCGGCCTTTGACCGCCTGTTTGAACAGCAGCGCGAAATGCCCGACGGGCCGGCGCGCGACCGGATCATCCACCACGCCAAGAACCTGCTGGTGGCCTACATGCCCTTCAAGGTTTACCAGCACAGCGTTTATGTTGATCTGGTGCAACCATGGACCCATGCCTACTGGCGGCACCCGTTCATGCGCGACATCTGGCGCTATGTGGACGTGCTGCCCAAGCCTTGACTGCAACAACCCAACACCATGACCGAACCCACACCCCAGATCACCCGCTACCAAACCTGGTTGCATGACGAACTGGGCCTGCAGTTCAACAGCTACGACGCCTTGTGGCATTGGAGCACCACCGACCTGCCGGCTTTCTGGGGCTCGATCTGGCGCTACTTTGACATCCAGTCGCCTACGCCTTACAGCGCGGTGCTGCAAAACCCGGTCATGCCCGGTGCGGTGTGGTTTGACGGCGCAAAACTCAACTATGCGCAACAGGCCTTGCGCCATGCCGATGCAGCGCACGCGGCCGGCCACCCGGCCATCGTGTTTCAGAACGAACGCATGGCAGTGCCGCAAGAACTGTCGTGGCCGGAACTGCGGCGCCAGGTGGGCGCCTTTGCGCAACAGCTGCGCCAGGCCGGTGTGGTGCCGGGTGACCGGGTGTGCGCTTACCTGCCCAACACACCAGCGGCGGTGGTGGCGTTCCTGGCCTGCGCCAGTGTGGGCGCCATCTGGAGCATCTGCAGCCCCGACATGGGCCCGGTGGCGGTGCTGGACCGCTTCAGCCAGATCGCACCCAAGGTCCTGGTGGCGGTGGACGGCCAGGTCTGGGGTGGGGTGGTGCACAACCGCCGCGAGGTGCTGCAGACGGTGCTGGCGGGTCTGCCGTCGGTTCAGCACCTGGTGCTGCAGGCCGACGTCGACCCTGCGGCACCCGCTGCTGCCTTGGCGCCGGCCGGCTGCCAGATTCACGCCTTTGCAGACTGGACAGCCGGCGATCCGGGCACCTATGGCCACGACTGGCAGTGCACGCCGATGCCGTTTGACCACCCGTTGTGGGTGGTGTATTCCAGCGGCACCACGGGCCTGCCCAAGCCCATCGTGCACGGCCACGGGGGCATCGTGCTGGAGGTGCTGAAAGGCGGCGTGCTGCACGACGACATTGCGCCCAGCGTGGGCACTGGCGAACGTTTTCACTGGTTCAGCAGCACTGGCTGGATCATGTGGAACGGCCAGGTGGGCGGCCTGCTGGGCGGTACGACCATCTGCCTGTACGACGGCAACCCGGGTGGGCCGGCACCGGCTTCGGGCAAAACCGCAGACTGGGGCACCCTGTGGCGCTTTGCGCAGGCTGCGGGCGTGACCTGGTTTGGCGCCGGAGCCGCTTTTTTTGCCAGCTGCCTGAAGGCCGGCGTGGTGCCGCAGCAGGTGGCCGACCTGTCGCGCCTGCGCGCCATCGGCAGCACCGGCAGCCCCTTGTCCGAAGAGTGCCACGACTGGATCTGGGACAACATGCCCCGCCAGGCCGACGGCCAACCCATCTGGCTGAACGCCATCAGCGGCGGCACCGACTTTGCCGGCGCGTTTGTGGGCGGCAACCGCACGCTGCCCCAGGTGCGGGGCGAGATGCAATGCCGCTGGCTGGGTGCGGGGGTGCAGGCCTTCAGCGAAGACCGCCGGGCGCTGGTGGACGAAGTGGGTGAGCTGGTGTGCACCACGCCCATGCCGTCGATGCCGCTGTATTTCTGGAGCGACACCGACAACCGGCGCTACGTCGAAAGTTATTTCGACATGTATCCCGCCACCGCCGGCCAGCCCGCCGTCTGGCGACACGGCGACTGGATCCGCATCACCGAGCGCGGCACGGCCATCATCTATGGCCGCAGCGACGCCACCATCAACCGTCACGGCATCCGCATGGGTACGGCCGAGTTGTACCGCGCGGTCGAGGCCCTGCCCGAGGTGCTGGACAGCCTGGTGGTGGACCTGGAATACCTGGGCCGGGAAAGCTGGATGCCGCTGTTTGTGGTGCTGCGCGACGGCATCACACTGGATGCCGCGCTGGAGAAGCGGCTGCGGCTGGCCATCCGCAATGCGCTGTCAGCACGCCATGTGCCCAATGACGTCTACCAGGTCGAGGCCATCCCTCGCACGCTGTCGGGCAAGAAGCTGGAGCTGCCCGTGAAGAAACTGTTGATGGGCGCAGACCCGGCCCAGGTGTTGAACCGCGACGCCATGGGCAACGCAGGCAGCGTCGACTGGTTTGTGGCCTTTGCGCGTGAGCGCGCCAGCAAAAACGGCTGACAGCCCTTTCAGCCCTTTGCCAGCGCCACGATGCCACTGGCGGGCAAGGCGCCGGACTGGCGCGCCGCTTCCTGGCCGCCCTGCAGCCGCACCAGCGTGGGAATGCTGCGGATGCCAAACCGTGCGGACAGTGCCGGGTTTTCATCGCTGTTGACCTTGACCAGCAGCGCCTGGCCTGCCAGTTCACGCGCAGCCTGCTCAAAGGCGGGCGCCATCATGCGGCAGGGGCCGCACCAGGGGGCCCAGAAGTCGGCCAGCACCGGTAACGGCGAGGCCGAGGCCACGGCTGCGAAGTCGGCGTCGCCCAGCTCCAGCACCTGGCCTTGCAGCAAGGGCTTGCCGCAACGCCCGCAGTCGGGTTTCTGGTCAAGGCGTGCCGCGGGCACGCGGTTGGTCGTCCCGCAGTGCTTGCAACGCAACTGGATGTTGGCTTGGTTTGATGTATCCATGTTCTGCATGTGGAGCCATGGACACCGGCTTCAAGGCCCAGTGTGGCGGTAAGCCTGAAATCAACGTGGCGCGCTAGCGCCTCGGCGGACGTTGGCTGCTGCCATCTGCAGGCGCGTCGGTTCTGGCACGCCATGCGCCGCGCTCTTGCTGCGCCTGGGCCAGTTGTGCGTCCAGATCGGCCTCTGTCATGCGCTTGAGCACCAGGAAGTTGGCCTTGGTCAAGGTGCTGCTTTCGTAGGCGCGCAGCAGTGCGTTGCGCTCGCGGCGCGCTGCGTCGGCCGCGGGGTCGCCAGACGGTGGCGGGGTCTCCGATGCGGCTGGCGACGCTGGCCGGTGTTCCGTGCGCTGGTCGCGTTGCTGTTCGGGGCGGGGCGGCCGCGCGGGGCCGCGCCCACCGCCGTGGGCTGGTTGGGGCCGCCG
>JAHECB010000259.1 GCA_024641925.1 Betaproteobacteria bacterium | reverse complement strand
TCCGGCACGTCGATGGACAAGCTCGCTCACGCCCCGGCCCCCCTTGCTGATGGTTCCGGTCATCGCCTGAGCGCATCGGCCTCGACGACACGACAACTCCAACTTCCATCATGGAACTTCTGAACTCTCTCTGGCTGGGCATGCCGGTCTGGATCTGGCTGGGCTTCCTCGGCACGGTGTTGGCGATCCTCGCCTTCGACCTGGGCGTCATGCACAGCGACTCGCACGAGATCGGGGTGTCCGAGAGCCTGAAGATGTCGGCGCTCTACATTGGCCTGGGGCTGGCCTGGGCCGGCGCGGTGTACGGGATCTACGGGCACTACGCCGACGCGGGTGCCTTGGACCCGCAGATCGCTGCGGCCGCCGGGCCCGACGATCGAGCCTGGACGGCGGTCAAGCTGTACATGACCGGCTACCTGGTGGAGAAGACGCTGGCGATGGACAACGTCTTCATCATCTCGATGATCTTTGCCTACTTTGCCGTGCCGCGGGCATACCAGCACCGCGTGCTGTTCTGGGGCATCCTGGGCGTGATCGTGCTGCGCGGCATCATGATCGGCCTCGGTGCCGCGCTGGTGATGGAGTTCGCGTGGATCATGTACCTCTTCGGCGTGATCCTGCTGGCCACCGGCGTGAAGATGCTGGTGATGGTCGACCACCAGCCCGACATCGCGAACAACCCGATCCTGCGCCTGCTGAAGAAGCACCTGCGCGTGACTGACGGCCTGCACGGCCAGGCCTTCACGGTGCGTCAGGCCGATCCGAAGAGCGGCAAGCTCGCGCTGTTTGCCACGCCGCTGCTGCTGTGTCTGATCCTGGTGGAGATCGCGGACCTGATCTTCGCGATCGACTCGGTGCCCGCGATCTTCGCGATCACGCCCGACCCGTTCATCGTCTACACGAGCAACATCTTCGCGATCCTCGGCCTGCGCGCCTTGTACTTCGCGCTGGCGGCGGTCGTGCACCGATTCCACTACCTGAAGTACTCGCTGGCCCTGGTGCTGATCTTCATCGGCGCCAAGATCTTCCTCGGCGACTGGCTGTTCGATGGCAAGGTACCTGCGTCGATCAGTCTGGGTGTGACCGCGGGACTGCTGGGGGGCGGCATCCTGTTCTCCCTGTGGAAGACGCGGGGCACGGACGCAAGCCCGCTGCCGGATCGGCCTGCCGGACGCGGCGTCCAGCCATCCCGCGGGGACCTCGCCGGTGAACCTGGAGCCTAGCCCGGATATTTCACCGTCCCCCCGTGAAAGCGAGGACGGCATTGCCCTTTGAGTGCCCGTTTATCGAGGTGTCGAATCTTGATAGGCGAGCGGGCAATGCCGAAACCAAACTGTACCGGACAAGACGAACTCGATCTGGGCGTCATTGACTTTGGGCGGCTGGGTCGGCGCGAGGTGCAGGGCTGCTTCGATGGTGGCAGCATGACCAGCGATGGCGGGGTGATGCTGCTGTCGGCCACCGACCGAAAGATTGGGCTGACGGCCGCGGCGGCTGCGTGCATCGCTGATCCGCGCAACCCGCAGTTGATCACGCACGCCGTGCGCGACATGCTGCGCCAGCGTGTATACGGGCTGGCGCTGGGCTGGGAGGATCTGAACGACCACAAGGCGCTGCGGCTGGACGTGGCGATGCAGACGGCCGTGGGCGTGGATCGCGAAGTGGCCAGTGCGCCCACGCTGTGCCGGCTGGAGAGTTGGGCCGATCGGGCCACGGCGGTGCGCCTGAGCGAGTTGCTGGTCGAGCAGTTCATCGCCAGCTTCAAGACTGCGCCGAAGGAATTGGTGCTGGACTTCGATGCCACCGACAACCCGTTGCATGGCCAGCAGGAGCAGCGCTTCTTCCACGGCTACTACGACTGCTACTGTTACCTGCCGCTGTACGTGTTCTGCGGCCAGCAACTGCTGTGCGCGTACCTGCGCCCCAGCCGCATCGATGCGGCCAAGCACAGCGCGGCTGTTCTGAAGTTGCTGGTGCGCCGGCTGCGGCAGGTCTGGCCTGAGGTGCGGATCATCTTCCGGGGCGACTCGGGCTTTTGCCGCCAGCGCATCGTCAACTGGTGCGAACGATCGCAGGTGCACTACATCATCGGCCTGGCGCGCAACCCCAGGCTGGAGGCGATGGTGGAGTACGCGCAGCTGGCTCTGCGCGATCAGTACCAACGCAGCGGCCACAAGCAGCGGCTTGTGGGTGAATTCAGCTACGCTGCGCAGAGTTGGCCGCGCGAGCGGCGCGTGATCACGCGGCTGGAGTGCGGCGAGCAGGGCTACAACCCGCGCTTCGTGGTGACGAACCTGACCGGTGAGGCCGGCGCGCTGTACGACGATCTGTACTGCCAGCGCGGCGAAGCGGAGAACCGCATCAAGGAAGCGCAGGTCGGGCTGTTCGCCACGCGCACCAGTTGCCACGTCTTCGCCTCCAACCAGCTGCGCGTGCTGCTGGCGGCACTGGCGTATGTGCTCATCGAGCGCATGCGAGCACTCGGGCTGCAAGGCACCGAGTTGGCCAACGCGCAGATCGACACCCTGCGCATCAGGCTGCTCAAGCTGGGCGCCGTGGTCACCCGCAACACGCGGCGCATCCGGCTGTACTTCGCCTCGAACTGGCCCAGTGCGCCGATCTTCGCGCACGCGATGCACGCCATCAGCAGCGCGTAGCACTCCATCCAGTGCCTGGCCCGCGCGTTGACGCCAAAAAGGCCCGCCACCCAAGCCGGGGAAGGGGCATTCATGCACCCGCCACCGCAATCACGGCCCTGCATCTCCGCATTGCATCCGAACCAGAGCTCAACAGGCGCGCTGCCCGCGAAAACCTTCGCCAAGCTCATACAGCCTGGCTACGGTGAAACATGCGGGCTAGGCGGCCGGCCCGGTCTCGACAGGGCGCCGCGCGGCAGCCGCCTCATCGCTCGAGATCGACCCACGCCCGGGCAGCCGACCAGATGTGATCGCCGTGCCGGCCCGGGTCGGACTGCCGGGCCGCACGACGAACGCCGTCGAGGAGAAACCGATCATGCCCATGAAGATTCTTGCCGCCCTCATCGCCGTGGCGCTGATGCTGGCGTTCCTCAGCCCGATGGTGATCAAGATGAAGGACCTCGCCTTGTCGATCGTCATCCTGATCGGCATGGTCGTCATGCTCGTCGACCTGTGGCACTCGCTTTGGAATCCGGAAGACTGAGCAAGCCCTGGGGCAGGGTTCGTCTGACGAAGAACTGCGGGCCGAGCAGCTCGGTAACGCTCGGTGTTTCAGTGCCCTGGTACCCAGTTGCGTGCACTGATCACATCTGTGCTCGTGGCGTGGACCCACGGCGCCCGCGACGCCGAGATGCACGTGGGACCCGGCACCACTCGGCGGCCACAGTCGACCGGAAGAACCAAGACCCGTGCCAGGACTGACCGGCCCGGCTGACCTGTGGTCGCGCGAATCAGGCTCCTGGAGACACTATCCCCCTGCGTGTGCCCGCAGTGCACAGCCATCTGGAAACCGGCGCTATTGGCGCGAGGCGCAGGCGCGCCGCCCGGCGACGCCTCAGAACCTGATCAAGTCGATCTTGGTCAGCGTGACGTTGCGCGACACCAGCGGTGCGGTGGTCATGTGCACCGCGACGAACTGTTCGATGTAGGCGCTTTCAGCCGACATGCCGTCCACTGGCAAGACCACTTTCAGCCCCCGCAGCGAGGCGGCGCTGGCCGTGTAGAGCACCGCGCCGTGCGCCGAGGTGCCGGTGGCGATCACGGTTTGCGTACCGGCGGCCTTGAGCACCTTCTCGAGCTCGGTGTTCGCGAACTTGTCCACGCCGGTGGAGACGATGGTCTCGGACTCCAGCGGCGCCACGTCGGGCAGGATGTCGGCACGCTTGCCGGTCGGCCCCGTGGCGAACACCACCAGCATGCCCTTGGCGCGCGCCTCGGCCAGCAGCTTCTTCATCGCCGGCAAGGTGGCCATGCATCGCGGACGCGAGGTGCAGTTGGGATTGACGAAATCGAGCACCAGCAGCGCCGTCGTCTTCGGGTCCAGCGTGGCCGACTTCAAGTCCGGCGCGGCGGGCGCCTTGATGCTGGCCCATTCGTCGACGATGGTCGGGGTGTTGGCTTGAGCGGCCGCTCCCAGCGCGGTCAGGCCGAGGGTGACCGTCAGGCTTGCGAACGCGAGGGATGCGGGGCGGATTGAGGCGGTGAGGTGACGGTGCATCGGAGTCTTCAACGGCGATGGGTGGTGAGGGCACCGAGTGTAGTGAACATGCTCGGACCCGTGCGGTCAGGGGCTTTCGACCTGCACCATCGAGCGCCACGCCCCAGTCCATCTTCTCGATCACCGATTGCGCCAGGACGGCGAGGCGGCCGCGATGTCCGCTGCCGTGGCGGATCAAGCCGCGACGATGGCGAGACCCGGTTGCTGGCCGACCTATCTTGCGACGCGGGCCTTCACCTGGCTCAGCGCCTCCACCAGCGCGTCCACGCGGATCGGCTTGGTCACGTAGTCATCCATGCCGGCCGCCAAACAGGCTTCGTGGTCACCCTGCATCGCGTTGGCGGTCATCGCCACGATGCGCGGGCGGTCGGCCGCCGCCGGCTTGCGCGCGACGATGTGTCGCGATGCCGCCAGGCCGTCCATCTCGGGCATCTGCACATCCATCAGCACCACGTCGTAGGTCTGGCGCTCGACAAGATCGACGGCCTCAAGCCCGTTGCTGGCCACATCGGCGCGGTAGCCCATCTGCTGCAGCAGGCGCAGCGCGAGCTTCTGGTTCACGACGTTGTCTTCGGCCAGCAGGATGCGCAATGGGTGGCGCTCGGCCCTCTGCGGGTCGATGCGCACCCCGCCGGCAGCTCGCACCGCGGGGGCCGGCACCGTTACGGCCTCGGTGCGGATGTGGAAGCTGAAGCTGCAGCCCGTACCCGGGCCGTCGCTGTGCACGCTCATCGTGCCGCCCATCAGTTCGACCAGCCGCTTGCTGATGACCAGCCCCAGGCCGGTGCCGCCGTACTTGCGCGTGGTGCTGGCGTCGGCCTGGCTGAAGTTCTGGAACAGTTTGCCCATGCCCTCGGCGGTGAGGCCGATGCCGCTGTCCTTGACCTCGAAGTGCAATTCGCCATGACCGCCCGTTGTCACGGTCAGCCTCACTTCGCCGGCCTCGGTGAACTTGAGCGCGTTGGACAACAGGTTCAGCAGGATCTGACGCAACCGTGTGCTGTCACCGAGCACCGCCTGCGGCACGTCGTCGGCGATGGTCACCACCAGATCGAGCTTCTTCTCGACGGCGCGATGGCGCACCAGGTCCAGCGCTGAGCAGACGCAGCCGCGCAGGTCGAACGGTGCGGCTTCCACGTCCAACTTGCCGGCCTCGATCTTGGAGAAGTCGAGGATGTCGTTGATGATCGTCAGCAGCGACTCGCCCGAGTCGCGGATCGTGCGTGCGATCTCGCGCTGGTCCTCGCTCAGCGGCGTGTCCAGCAGCACCCCGCTCATGCCGATCACCCCGTTCATCGGCGTGCGGATCTCGTGGCTCATCGTTGCCAGGAATGAACTCTTGGCTTCATTGGCGCTGTCGGCCTGGCGGCGCGCCTCGGCTTGCGCCGCCGCCTTCTCTTCCAGCAACTGTGCCTGCCCGCGCGCCGCGTCGGCCTGCAGGTCCTGGTCGATCAGCGACGCCGCGCGGGCGATGGCACGCACCTCGTCGGGACGGTAGGCGCTGAGGTCGGGCTTGGCGGCCAGGACGATGAAGCCGGTGAGCTGGTCGCGGTGGGTCATCGACACGGCCAGACCTTCCTCACCGGCAAACGTCATCCACGCCCTCGGGAGGCGATGCTCCTGCACGCGGCGCGCATCGCTTTCGCTCAACTGGAGTATGTCGGCCGCGCCGGCCAGGGTCGATGCCACACGGTGGTAGGGCAGCGCATCGCCCGGCGCGCCTGGTGGGCGCTGGTACACGGCCGCAGCGGCCCCTCCGGTGTAGGCGGTGAGCGCCGCAAGGCCATGCGCCAGGATGGCCTGCCGACCCTGCAGTTGCGCCGCGTCGTCCAGTGCTCGGTCCAGCCCCTCGGAACGCGCCCGCCAATTGCGGTAGAGGAGGGTCTGCACCACCTGCTCGGACAGTCGCTTCAGGGCCGGGTAGACCCCCACGGCCGCCACGGCCGCGACCAGGCCGAAACCGAGCATCGGGTTGAAGTCCGCGCCGGCAGGCAGTGCAGCGAACAGGCCGTAGAGCCCGCCCACGAGGGCCAGCAATCCAACCGCCACCAGCAGCCAGACGCTCAGACGGTTGAGCGCAAAGCCGACATCGAACACACGATGGCGGAGGATGGCAAAGCCGAACGCCAGGGCACTAAGATTCGCCAACGTCAACTGCGCGGACGTGACCGCGATGTTCTTGTTGGGGTCCACCCCAGCCACGAACGCGAGGAAGGAGACAAAGAAGCCGGCCTGGATGCCGCCGGCACCCAGGGCGATCCAGGTCAGCCGCTGCCGCGTCTGGCCCTGGGCCCGCCACCACGAGAACAGCAAGGCACCCAGCGACGAGATGATGAGCGTGATGGTGAGCACCTTGTAGACGGATATCACGGTTGCGTAATGGCCGTCACGGAACGAAACGGGCACCGCCTCGGTAATGACGCCGTAGAAGAGGCCCCACAACACGAGACCCGTGGTGAGCAGGGCCAGGAAGGCCCTCCGGACCCACGGCCGCTTCCAGAGCGCCTGGGCTTCGGGGTAGCCGAACGCAAACAGCCAGAACGCCAGGGCGCCCGCCATCTGGAACTGCGATTCAAAGACGGGCTGCAGGCCGGGCAGGCTGGGCAGGTTGTGTGTAGCGGCAACCGACCACTCCAAGCTGGTCAGCAGCATCCACACGCTCAGCGCGCGCAGCGCCACGCTGTTTCCGCGCTGCCAGCCGATGACGAGGCCGATCGCCAGGGTCACCCAGACCAGAACGGTCGCCCCCCAATACTCCACCCTCAAGGCGACAGCCCCCTTGACCTGGACGCTCGGGTGCGGCACGGGCCGCACCTGCAGATGGCGGACCTCGCCGTCGCCATACACCGTGATCGGGATCAGCTCGTCGGTGTACAACGGGCGCT
>JAHECB010000258.1 GCA_024641925.1 Betaproteobacteria bacterium | reverse complement strand
GAAGCGCTGCCGGTCGGTCACGGCGGTCAAGGCGGTCAGGGTGAAGTTGAAGACCGAAGCACCGTCAGCGCTCAGCATCGCGGCCTGGTCGTCGGGGTTGGTGGCGTGCAGCGTGGCAGTAGACCCACAACGGCACACCAGCCGTGTGCACCTGCAACCGCGCATGGGGCTGATAAACACCTGCCGGAAACACCCGTCGCTGCCCCACGGACAGCGCGTCGATGGCGCGTTGCAGGGCCGACGTGTCGTCCGTGCCATCGTCAGGCATGGCACCCAATGAGCGCACGTCCAGCGCCTGCTGTTGATAAACCGGCAGTCCTGGCAAGACTCAGGCTGCGACCGCCGTCGGGTTGCTGGCGAGTACCGCGTCCACGGCGGGCTCTGCAGGTGCCGCGAGCGAGGCATCGGCCGCACTGCAAGCTGCCAGCACAACGGGCACACAACACAGGCCCAGGTGCCACGCATTGCACGCGGCAAAGAGCCTCGTCTTGAACATCACAGAGAACCGTTTCAAGCGGTTTAATGGTTTCGACCGCTTGAATCGGCCCGACCCGACAACCTGGATTCCAGGCTGCTGCAACGTCCGTACCACGGAGGGTCTGGAACGCAACGCCAAGCCGCGCATGCTGCCACGCCGGCTTCGCAAACGCTCACCGAACCTACAACTCGAAACACTTTGACCCCTTGTCGGCATCGACATCTGAGGGGTTTTACCGGTGCGCTGAACAATGATGCGGGAACAGCGCCCCAGGGCTACGGGATACCCGCCACGCGCCGAAAACCAGACAATTTCCCCATGCAACCCCGTGAACCCGCGACCACGACCAGTCGGTTTGGAGCCCAGGCTTTCGACCGGCCCATCTGCCTGCCTTGATGCTGGTTTCCATCGTCGTCCTCAACTACAACTACGCAAGGTTTCTCGATCAGGCTATCGATTCCGCGTTGAGGCAGACCCACGCCCCGTGCGAGGTGGTGGTGGTGGACAACGGGTCGACCGACAACTCGCTGGATGTCATCCGCAGCTATGGGCAGCGAGTTCGTCTGGCGCGGCAACGGGTCAACATTGGCCAGGGTCAGGGCTACAACCTGGGCTTGGCGTCATCACGCGGCGAATGGCTGATCTGGCTGGATGCCGACGACATGCTGGACGACGACGCCATCGCCGAATGTCTGGCCCAGGCGAAGGCGGACACCGCCAAGGTGCAGTTCCCGCTGCGCCTGGTCGATGCCGATGCGCAGCCGCTGGGCGGCACGGTGCCGTTTGTCAGCCACCACGGCGACGTGCGCGACATCATCCGCAAGTTTGGTCATTACGCAGGCCCACCGGGCAGCGGCAATCTGTACCGCCGCTCGGCGGTGGCGCCGTATTTCCCCGTACCGGTCAAGGACTGGCCCATCTGCACCGACACCGTGCCCTTCATCACGGCGGCCTTTCATGGGCAGGTGGTCGACACGGGCCGTGCATTGGGCTCGTACCGCATGCACGGCAAGGCCTCGCAACAAATGCCAGGCTACAGCGGCAACTACAGCGTCAACATGGCTGCCGAGGTGCGCCTGAACGCCGGCAGCCGCGATCGCAGCCTGGCCTTGCTGCGCACCTGCTCGGGCATCGAGGTCAACGGCCCTTTCCTGACGCTGCCGGCGCATGTGCGCAACCGCATCATCTCGTGGCGGCTGGACCCCGCCAAACACCCTTTTGCCGACGACACGGCGCGCAGTCTGCAGCGCCTGATGAGAGATTCCCTGCGCGAATGCCCGGGGTACTCCACTTGCGACCAGTGGCTGATGCGCATCTGGGCGGCCGGTGTGCTGCGGCTGCCCAGGCCCTGGGCGCTGCGCGTGATGGACACCAAACGAACCCAGCCGCGATGGAATCGGCTGATGCGCTGGACACGCAAGCTCGACACCTGACCACCCGAACGCCGCTCGTTATCTTTCAACGAATCACAGCCCTGTCCCTCACCGACCGATGAACGCGAAACTCGCGCCTGCCTGCCGTTTTTGCAACACTTTGTTGCGGACGACCTTTGTCGATCTGGGCATGAGTCCGCCTTGCCAGTCCCACGTCACGCAAGAACAACTGGGGGCCATGGAGCGCTTCTACCCTTTGCATGCCTGGGTCTGCGAGTCGTGTTTTCTGGTGCAGTTGCAGGAGTTTGTGGCGCCGGACGACATCTTCACCGAGTACGCCTACTTTTCGTCCTACGCCACCAGCTGGGTTGAACACGCCAGGCGCTACGCCGACATGACCATCCAGCGCTTTGGCCTGGGCGCCCACAGCAAGGTCGTGGAGGTGGCCAGCAACGACGGCTACCTGCTGCAGCACTTTGTGGCCGCCGGCATTCCCGTGCTGGGGGTCGAGCCCGCCGCCAACGTGGCGCGTGTGGCCATCGAGCGAGGCATTCCGACCGCGGTGCAGTTTCTGGGCCGCGCCACGGGCCGGTCGCTGGCCAGCATGCACGGCCGGGCCGATCTGGTGTTGGGCAACAACGTGCTGGCGCATGTGCCCGACATCAACGACTTTGTGCAGGGCATGCGCGAGCTGCTGGCGCCGAGCGGGGTCATCACCATGGAGTTTCCGCACCTGCAGCGACTGGTTGAAGGCAACCAGTTCGACACCATCTACCACGAGCACTTCAGTTACCTGTCGTTCACCACGGTCGAGCTGATCTTTGCCCAACACGGCCTGGTGCTGTTTGACGTGGAAGAACTGCCTACCCATGGCGGCTCCATCCGCATCTTTGCGCGCCATGCCGCCCATACGGCCATGGAAGTGGCGCAGACCGTGGTCGCCATGCGACAGCGCGAACTGGACCTGGGCTACCGCAGCATCGAGCGTTATCTGGGGTTCGGCCAGCAGGTGCAGCAGACCAAACGCGCCCTGCTGCGCTTCTTGATCGAGGCCCGCCAGCAGGGCAAACGCATCGCCGGTTACGGCGCGCCAGGCAAAGGCAACACCCTGCTCAACTACTGCGGCATCCGCACCGACTTTCTGGCATTCACCGTGGACGCCAACCCCTACAAACAGGGCAAGTACACGCCAGGCACGCACATCCCCATCCTGGCACCCGAGGCCTTGCGACGCGAAGAGCCGGATTACGTGCTGATCCTGCCCTGGAACCTGAAAGACGAAATCGTCGCCCAGGCATCGTATGTGCGCGATTGGGGTGGCCAGTTCGTGGTGCCCATTCCCACCGTGCAGGTGCTGACATGAACGGCCACTGCAAATCGATGGCCCGACACCACTGGGCGGCTGCATGAAGCCCTCTTTCTGGCGTGGGCGCCGGGTCTTTGTCACCGGCCACACCGGCTTCAAGGGGGCCTGGTTGTGCCTTTGGCTGCGTGAGCTGGGGGCACAGGTGGGGGGCTATGCCTTGCGACCGCCCACCCAACCCAGCCTGTTTGAACTGGCCAAGGCCGGCGCCGGCATCACGGGCGTCACGGGCGATGTCCGAGACCTGCCCGCATTGAGCGCGGCCTTGTCGGCCTTCAAGCCCGAGGTGGTGCTGCACATGGCAGCGCAATCGGTGGTCCTGGACGCCTACGAGACGCCGGCTGACACCTTTGCCACCAACGTGATGGGCACGGTCAACCTGCTGGAGGCCGTACGCCGGCAGGGCCAGCGCGCCACGGTGGTCAACGTCACCACCGACAAGGTGTACCTGAACCAACGCTGGCCCTGGGCCTACCGCGAAACCGACACCCTGGGCGGTCGCGACCCGTATTCGAACAGCAAGGCCTGTTCGGAATTTGTCACCGCGTCGTACGCCGCGTCGTTCTTCCCTATGGCCGACCTGGCCCGCCACGGCGTGGCCCTGGCCACGGCGCGCGCCGGCAACGTGGTCGGCGGCGGCGACTGGACTCCGCACCAGCTGGTGCCGGCGGTGGTGGCGGCCGCATCCGCAGGCCTGCCCGTTGAACTGCGCAATCCGCAGGCTGTGCGCCCCTGGCAGCATGTGCTGGACTGCCTCAACGGTTACCTGACGCTGGCCGAACAGCTGCACGACGACCCGCTGAAGGCCAGCGGCGGCTGGAATTTCGGCCCGGCCGTTGATGAAACCGTCACCGTGGCCCAGCTGACCGAGTTGCTGGCATCACACTGGCCTGTGTCGAAGCCCTGGGTGCAAGCGCCTGGCGCACAGCCGCATGAAGAACATGAACTGCGACTGGACAGCACCCAGGCGGCGCGGGTGCTGGACTGGCGCTGCGCCCTGCCCACCGAACAGGCGCTGGCCTGGGTGGCGCAGTGGCACCTGGGCGTTCAGCAGGGCAAGACCGCCCTGCAGGTCAGCCTGGAACAGATTGGTGCGTACACCGACTTGCTCGCCAGGCGGGCTGCCGCATGAACTTCATGCCCTTGTCCATCAACGGTGTCCGTCTGATCGACGGGCTGCCCATCGAAGACGAACGGGGTCACTTTGTACGCCTGTGGTGCCGCCAGGCCTTTGCGGCTGCGGGCCTGAACCTCAGCATCGAGCAGACCAGCGCGTCGTTCAACCGCCGCGCAGGCACCGTGCGCGGCATGCACTTTGCCTGGCCGCCCACCAGCGAAACCAAGCTGGTCCGCTGTGCACGGGGCCGGCTGCATGACGTCCTGCTGGACCTGCGCCCGCATTCAGCCACCTTTGGCCACCATCTGCAGTTCGTTCTGGATGCTGACCAGCGGCAAACCCTGGTGGTGCCGCCCGGCGTGGCCCACGGCTTCCAGACCCTGCTGGACAACACCGACGTGCACTACATGATGAGCGAAAGCTATCGGCCCCACCTGGCCGATGGTGTGCGCTTCAATGACCCGCAATTCGGCATCACCTGGCCATTGCCGGTAGCCTGCATTTCAGAGCGTGACGCGGCGTACCCCGACTTCGACGCCCATGAGCACCGCCGCCGGTTTGATGCGGCCTCGCGAGGGGCGACCGATGGTGCTTGAAACCTTGAACGACAGCGCCCGCACCACCGCACTGGCCGACGAGGCCCATGCGCTGATGGCGCTGCTGTACCCGATCTGCCGCAGCATCACCGGCGACGGCGTGCGCCAGACCCTGGACCACGTGAACACCATCGCGCCGTTGCGCCGTACCGAGGTGCCCAGCGGCACACCGGTCTTCGATTGGACCGTGCCGCGCGAATGGAACATCCGCGACGCCTACATTGCCGACGCGGCCGGGCAGCGCCTGGTGGACTTCAAACAGCACAGCCTGCACGTGGTGAGTTATTCAACACCGGTGCGCGAGCGTATGAGCCGCCAGGCACTGGAGCCGCACCTGCATTCGCTGCCGGACCGGCCGCACGCCATTCCCTACCGCACCGCCTACTACCGCGAGACCTGGGGCTTCTGCCTCAGCCAGCAGGCCCGCGACGCGCTGGGTGAAGGACCTTTTGACGTCTGCATCGACAGCAGCCTGCAAGACGGTCACCTCAGCATCGGCGAATGCCTGATCCCTGGGCAAAGCGGCGACGAGGCCGTGGTCTACACCCATACCTGCCATCCGGCGCTGGCCAACGACAACCTCAGCGGCATCGCACTGGCCGCCGTGCTGGCCCGTGAACTGGCGACCTGCAAACCGCGCCTGACCTGGCGCTTTGTATTTGGCCCGGGCACCATCGGGTCATTGACCTGGCTGTCCCGCAACGAAGGCCGCCTGGGCCATGTACGTGCCGGCCTGGTGATGGGCCTGCTGGGCGACAGCGGCCCGCTGAACTACAAACACAGCCGCCGCGGCGGCACGTTGATCGACCGCGCAGCCGCCCTGGCCATGCGTGACCATGGCGGCCACGAACTGCCCTTCGAGCCCTACGGCTATGACGAACGCCAGTTCTGTTCGCCAGGGTTCGACCTGCCCTTTGGTCGGCTGACACGATCGCCCAACGCGACTTTTGCGCAGTATCACAACAGCGACGACAACCTGGACTTTGTCGGCAAGCCTGCGCTGGCGGGCGCCTTGCAGGCCCTGGGCAGCGTCGTGCAGGCGGTGGACGGCAACCAGCGCTTCATCAACCTCAGCCCCAAGGGTGAGCCGCAGCTGGGCAAACGCGGCCTGTACGGCAACGTGGGCGGGACAGGGCCGGGTGCGTTTGAACACGGCCTGCTGTGGTTGCTGAACCAGTCCGATGGCCGGCACGACCTGATCAACATCGCCCAGCGCAGCGGCTTGCCGTTCGAAACGCTGGCACGTGGCGCCGCCGCATTGCAGACGGCGGCCTTGCTGGCACCCGCCCCGGCAACGGCAGGCGGCCACGAAACCAAGGCAGGAGGCCTGACATGAAGGTGGTTCTATTTTGCGGCGGCCTGGGCACGCGCTTGCGCGAGCACTCCGACACCATTCCCAAGCCACTGGTCAACATCGGCGTGCGCCCCATCATCTGGCACCTGATGCGCTACTACGCGCACTATGGCCACAAGGAATTCATCCTGTGCCTGGGCTACCGCGGCGACCTGATCCGCGAGTACTTCCTGAACTACAACGAATGCCTGTCCAACGACTTTGTGTTGTCCGAAGGCGGCCGCACGCTGCAGCCGGTCCAGCGTGACATGGAAGACTGGAAAATCACGTTTGTCGACACCGGATTGCACGCCAACATCGCGCAGCGCCTGAGCAAGGTGCGGCCCTATCTGGAAGACGATGAGGAGTTTCTGGCCAACTACTCCGACGGCCTGAGCGACCTGCCGCTGGACGATCACATCGCACGTTTTCGCAGCAAGCGGTCCATCGCCAGTTTTTTGGCCACCCGCACCTCGCAGAGTTTCCATTGCGTGCAGGCCAACGACAGCGGTGACGTGCACGCCATGGGCAAGCTGGCCGACACCGAGTTCTGGATCAACGGCGGCTTTTTCTGCCTGCGCCGCGAGATCTTCGAACACATCTCGCCAGGCGACGAACTGGTGGAGCAGCCCTTCCAGCGCCTGATCGAAAAGAAACGCCTGTCGGTGTACCAGTACGACGGTTTCTGGCAGGCCATGGACACGCTGCGCGACAAGATCATCCTGGACCGCATGGAGGGCAAAGGCGACTGCCCCTGGATGGTCTGGAAACAGGCCGCCTGAACCCGCATTCCCATCAAACCATCTGCCCATGCTGAGCCTGCAACTGTCCCGACCCGACCCCACTGCCACGCAGCCGCTGCGCGTGCTGTGCCTGGGCGCG
>JAHECB010000257.1 GCA_024641925.1 Betaproteobacteria bacterium | reverse complement strand
AAGCTGGGCCGACTACCTGCGCCAGCGCGACCGCATGACGCTGGCAGACCGCCAGGTCGAGGCCGGACTGCAGGACCACCTGATTGAAGGCAGTACCATCGAGATGCGGCACTACCTGGCGGAACGGTAACGCCGGGCGGGCCGGCTGTTGCGCTAGCGGGCGCTGGCAAAGGCCGCGTCCATCATCACCTGTGTTCCCCGGGAAAACTCAAGCGGGCAGGGGTAGTCGCCCCCTTCCCGCACCGCCCGGTTGAAGGTTGCCGCCTGCAATTCGTATTGGTTGGCGGCGGGCCAGCGTTCGGCGACGATTTCCGTACCACGCTGCAATTCCAGACGGGCCTCACCAAAGGAGCGCGGGTTGAACGGCACCGGCAGGCGCAACACGCCTTCGTCGCCGTGGAAGCTCATCTCCTGACGCGGATGCATGCGGATCGAGGTGAAGCTGACATAGTCCGCTTCGCCAAAATGCGCAGTGAGGGCCGCGTAGACGTCGACGCCGTTTTCCCACTGGATGCGAGCCTGGACGTCCGTACCTTCCAGCCCGGTTGCAAAACGGGCGCCGCCCATCACATACACGCCGATATCACGCAATCCGCCGCCGCCCATGACGGCCTGGTTGCGGATGTTGCCCGCGTCGCGGTTGTTGAAGGCAAACGCGCCGTCGATACGCCACAGCCGACCGATCGCGCCGTCGGCCAGCAATTGGCGAACGCGCTGCCACTGCGGGTGATGGACGATCATGAAGGCTTCTGCCGCCAGCACACGCGCCGCGTCGCGGGCAGCAATCAACCGGTCGAAATCAGCGGCCTGCATCGCCATCGGTTTTTCGCACAGCACATGTTTGCCCGCCTGTATCGCCTTCAGGCTCCACTCCACATGCAACTGGTTCGGCAAAGGGATGTAGACAGCGTCAACATCGGGGTCGGCCAGCAAGGCGTCGAAGCGGTCGTGCAACCGCAAGTCGGGCGCAAAGACGCGGAATGGCTCGGCCTTGACGGGATCTGAAGTGGCCAGGGCCACGACACGGCCACCGGGCGCCAACGTCAGTGCCGGGCCCATGAACTCCCGCGCAAACTTCGCGGCCCCCAGAATGCCCCACCGCACGTCCTGCATGTTCATTCACTCCACGTCTGAAATGGCCACCCGGCACGACACGCCATACGGGGCAGGCCAAACAACCCATTGTCGAGGCATTGTCGAGGCCATCTGCACGGCCGTCATTTGTTCCAGGACTGCGGCAGTGGCCACGCCATGCGGCCAGGCTGCAGGGTTGCCCCGTTTGTCAGCGGCGCAGCCGCCAAGCCTTGATCCAGCGCAAAACAGCCTCGCGCAAAGAGCCGAAGAATGAAACCTCATTCAGGAGGTGCCATGAAAACGTCAATTGCCAGTCGACCAGCGCGGAGCAGCCGACCTCTGTCGCCTCGGTCGGCCGAATTCAAGTCCCTGGACCAAGCGCACCAGGCTGCGCTGCAGATGTTGCTGGCATTTCAGACCTTGGTGACACGGCTGGACAACGAGGGCCTGGACGCCGAGGCCAAAAAAAGCGCCCAGGCGGTGCTGGACTTCTTTGACGGCCCGGGACGCCATCACCACGAAGAAGAAGAGTCCAAGGTTTTCCCAGGCCTGCTGGCCAGTTCCGATGCCGAATTGGCAGGCCACGTGCGCCGCCTGCAGCAAGACCATGGTTGGCTGGAACAGGACTGGTCCGAGTTGCGGCCCCATGTTCAGGCCGCAGCCGAAGGCTACAACGGCTATGACCTGCCCATGCTGATGGCGGCTCTGCCGGTGTTTGACGCGCTTTACCGCGACCACATTGCCCTGGAGGAAACGGTGGTCTATCCAGCGGCTAAACGGCAGCTGTCAGCGCTGCACAAACACTCGGGCGGGAAGCCACTGGTTCAGTAGGCGCGACCTGCACCGGCACCTGCACGCACCTGTGCAGCCCGCTTCTTCTGCGCGCCTGTTGTCTGCGCCTGTTGTCTGCGCTTCAAACGCAAGCCGGCGATCCGCAGTGTGCACCTGTCGTTTGCAGTCCGCCGTCGCAGCTGTGGACACTTGGCGCCCCGCGTCAGCCTCGCCTGGCCGGCACCTCCCTGCTGCCCACGGCAAGCTGAAGCGGCAGCGCCGCACGGGTCCATGTCGCGACCCGGGCGCATCGAACTAGGGATGTGCCGCCTCCGTTCTCAGGCATAGGATGAATTTGAGCCGCTGCAGTCCGTACGCAGCCCCGTCATCGGGAACGAGGGAACCCATCCATGTTCACCCTGTTGAGGACGCTGCCGTGGCAGCGTTTGCTGCTTGAACAGTTGCCGGCCTTTGGCAGTGCCTGGCTGATGGCAGAAACCTTCTACAAGTGGCACAGCTTCTCGTTGGAGATGCTGGGCTTTGTGGCCACCTGGTTTGTGCTGGATGCCGCCATCCAGGGCCTGCGCCGGCTGCTGCCGGCGCGCCCACAACACCGGTAAGCGCGCGGTGGCCGACAGCGTCGCTCCGGAATTTGTGCGGTTTGTGGCCGCCCAGCAGCCCGTCACACGCGCCACCAAACCGCGCACCGAAGGTCTGGTGGGCAAGTCCATCATGCTCAACGCCGACGAGGCCCAGCGCCTGCTGCCGGTGGCCGCGCGCCGCGCCGCCGGGTTTTTTCGCCCCACCAAACGCACCGAAGTGGTCTGGGTGGAAGGCGACAGTGAACTCGCCGTGGGCCTGGAAGGCCTGAAGCTGCAATTCAGCACCGGGCTGGTGATCATGACGCTGCCCGTCCGCTGCGACCAGACCGGCGACGACCAGGTGCGCGTGCACTTCGCCTGTGGCGAACCCGACCGCCCCGCCGGCCTGTATGCCGCGGCGCAGCGCCGGCCGCAGGGGCACGAGTTGATCGTGTCCACCTGGGGCGACGCCCTGGTGGCTTTTGCCTGGCAATGCCTGCTGGGTCTGGTCTCGGGCCTGGCCAACGCCACCGGCAAAGACGCCCGCGGCAACCTGATGGTGCCGGTAGAGATGGTGGCCACGTCGCGCGGGCTGGAAATCGTGCCCATGGCACGGCATCGCTTCAGCGGCTCCACCACGCTGAAAACAGTGGCCAAGCCATGAGCGGCATCAACCAGGGTGACCTGGGCATCCTGGGCAAGCTGGCCGAAGCGCTGGGCATCTTCACGGGCAGTTCGGCCAACACCGACTGGTTTGCCAACCCCGATGTCTACCTGAAGCGCATTCTGGCCAACGCCCAGCAACGCGCTGCGCTGCTGCAATTTGTCGACGAAGCGCTGGGCGGTGCGGACAACACTACCGAACAAGGTGTCATCTGGGTGCCGCTGGTGAAGGTACCCGACCTGCCGCTGACGCTGGCCATGACGGTGGATGAAAACCGCAGCGACGGCCTGTATGTAGGTGTCGGCCTGAAGGTGGTGACCGACAACCCGCTGTCGGTGTCCACGCTGTCCACTCCGCTGTTCTGTGCACACAAGGAAGGTGCATCCAGCACCGGGGCGCTGGTGTTGCTGGGCAGCTCGCGGGGGCGTATCAAGGTCGGCACGCAGGTGACCGTTTCAGGACCCCCGCTGCCAGGGCAGGCACGGCTGGGTGCCATCGGTGTGTCGCTGGAACTGCCCACCGGCCCAGGCGCTGACGCCACCTTTGGCTTCAGCCTCAGCGGCCTGCAGATGCCCGGCGCCACGACGCCCATCGACATCAACGTGCAGGCCGACAGCGTCGGTGATCTGGACGACGCCCTGCTGGAACTGGTGCTGTCGCTGGTGAAGGCGCAGGCCGACGCGGCTGGCGCGCCGGCGGCCATCGTGGCGCTGGGTGGGTTGCTGGGCTTGAAAAGCGGCGACAGCGTGCCGGACTTTCCGATCACGCAGCTGCCGTCGCTGGGTGTGCATGCGTTGTCGGCGTGGGTGCTGTCGATCGTGCAGAGCGACGCGGCGCGCAACGACTGGCTGGGCCACATCGGCAGCCTGCTGGGTGGCGCGCGGGTGGGCGCCGAAGTGCAGTTTGCGCTCGGCCTGCCCGACCTGACGCTGGCCTTGTCGCTGCCCAGCAGCACCGGCGCCAGCGGCCACACGCTGCTGCAACCGCGCTTGAGCCTGCGCTACGGCAACGCCGACGTGCGGGTGCAGGCCCAGGCCGACCTGATGAGCATCGACCTCATCACCGGCCAGGCCACCGCCCTACCCGCCTTCAGCGCCTTTGCCGCCGCCGGCCGCGCGGGCGCGCCGGTGCTGGACGTGACGCCACCGGCACCAGCGCCAGCTGCCCGCGCCGAAACCTTGCGTGTGGGCTTTGCCATCGACGCCGAGCGCAAACTGACCTTTGTGCTGGCGGCCGACAACGTCACGCTGGGCAGCAACCAATACCCGGTGCTGGACCTGACCAGCCCCGACGCCGTAATGGACGCGGTGGGCAACACCGTGGCTGACATCGCCAACCAGTTGCTGGGCAACCTGGGCAATGCGCTGGCCAGCGTGCAGCAGTTACTGGGTCTGGCACCGCCGGCGGGCATCGCCGCGGTCACCCTGCCAACGCTGATGAGCGACCCGGTGGGCGCCGTGGCCGGCTACTGGCAGGCGCTGATCGGCAACAGCGCCGCCGCCACCACGGTGCTGCAGACGCTGCGCCAGACCCTGGCCGACGCCAGCGAAGCCGCCGCCGTGGTGCTGGGCGCAGGCACCGAGACCGACCCCTGGCGGCTGCCGCTCATCGGCCCGCTCGCGCTGGAAGCGGCGGCCAGCGGCTCCGTGCTGACCATCACGCTGGCGGCCGGCACCAGCGTCGACACGCTGGGCCAGCGCTGCACCGTGGTCAGCACGCGGGTGGCCGCGGTGCTGGCCCGCATCGATCTGGCCGCGCGCAGCGCGCAGCTGATGCTGGGCGCGCAGGCGTCGTTGCAAGCGCGTGAACGCGGCGTCAGCCCACCGCAGGCCCGGCTGCAGCTGTCCGACAGCACCGCCGTGCTGGCCGACGAAGTGGGTTTGAAGCTGAACTGGTCACCCACCGCCGGCCTGCGCGCCGACGTCAGCCTGCCCAATCCGCGCCTGGTCGCCGACGGCGTCACCGTGCCGCTGGCGCTGCCGGTCATCGCTGCCGACGGATTGGTCACGCTGCCGCCCGCGGGCTGGGACGCGGTACAGGTGCTGGTGGGGCAGATGGCCGGCCTGGTCTCGCGCGAAACCAGCTTTTTCAGCGAAATGATCGAAGCGTTGGGCTGGCAGTCGCCCGACACCATCGCCGGCGGTTCGCTGGAAAGCGCGGCCACGCTGCGCCTGGCCGATCTGGTCAGCGATGCCGAAAGCGCCTTCAAGGCCTGGCTGCCTGCCCTGCTGGCCAGCGAGGCGGGGCCCCGCGCACTGTCGCTGGTTGCCGACCTGTTGGCCGGCAGCGGCAACCTGCGCGCCGTGGTGCAGGGCCAAGGCACGCCGCAGGACCCCTACCGTTTCGCAGTCGGCGCCGACCTGCCTGAGCCGGTGCTGTGGTTTCCGCCCGCCGGGCTGGAGCCGATGCTGGTGGCGGCACCGCAGAACCTGCGCGAATGGCGGCCCGGCATGCCTGGGCTTTCAGCACCAGCGCTTGAAGCCGCGCTGCGCGCCGAAGCCCTGGCTGCCAGCGATGTGGCCGACCTGCTGGCCGGCCGCCTGCAAGGTGGCATCGCTGCAGGCATTGACGCCTTAGCGCTGCGTTTTGCGGGTGGCGACGGCCGCATCGCACCGCCCACCGCCGCCGTGCCCGGTGTGGACGTGCGCCGTCTGGCTCTGGCCGCCGGCCAGTTGTGGCCGCGCCTGGACATCGAAACTGCCACCGGGCGTGTACCCACCACCACCGTGCACGTGGCGCTTGGCGTGCCTGCCGTGGCTTGGCCCGACGCGCCAGCAGCGCAATTGATCGACCTGAGCACGGCCGGCCTGGAAGCCGCCATGTTCACCCTGCCCGCACCGGCCACTGGCGACTGGTTTGTGGCGCTGGGCACACGCTCCGATTGTTTGCTGCCGGCCAGCACCGGCGACGGCACGGCAGAGCAGGCCGCGCGGCTAGCACGCTGGCTGTCTGCGCTGGCGCCACTCAGCACCGATATTGCCCTGGTGGCCGTGGCGGGCGCCGGCCATGCCGCCCGACGGGTGGCCGACGCCCAGGCAGCGGTCACCGACCTGGTGCTGCTGGGCACACCGCTGGCGCCGATTTCCCTGACCAGCTTGCAGACCCAGCCCGCCGCCGACGTGCTGCGCCTGATGCACCGCCTGTTGCCGCCGCTGCCCACACCCGCCGAGCTTGCCGAAGAGCCCTTGGACGCCGCGCTGGAACTGGGCTTCGGGCTGGTGGTCGCGCTGATGGAACTGGACCCGTTGCCCGACGCCGGCGCCGACTTGCGCCCGCCCGTGGTACCCGCACCGGCCACACGCGCCGGTCTGGCGGTCACGGCCTTGTTTGGCAGTGTGTCAGTGGCCCAGGCCCGGGAAGCGCTGACCGCCATCGTCGCCAGTGGCCTGGCAGCGCGCGCACGGTCGCGCGCGGTAGCAGCAGCCCTTGCCGAAGCGGCACCCACCGGTGTTCGGGCGGGTCTGCGTTGGCAGGTGCCCGAACGCACGGGCGGCACGCTGGCCATCGAGGCACGTGCCGACCTGGCCCTGCTTTCAACCGACCTGTCCGCCACCGGCGTGGTGCAGCGCACGCGCGAACTCCGTGTGCACCTGGTCATCGGCGACCGCAGCGGCTGGTTGGCCGCTTCACCCACGCTGAATCTGCGCGCGGTGTCGCTGGACCTCACTCTGCCGTTGGACGGCAGCGCCGTGGGCAGCTGCCTGTTGACGCTGCACGACGCCCGTGTTTTTGGTCAGAGCTGGGAACGCTTGCGCCTGGGCCAGGTGCCGGGCCTGGCCGACGTACAGGCGGTCCTGCCCGAAGCGCGGGTGCTGCTGTCTGCCCTGGCCCAACGCCTGACGGCGGACGTGGGTGGCGCGTCATCGGTGGCGCTGGCCGATGTGCTGGAAGCCCTGGGGCTGCTGGCGGCCAACGGGGGCATGGTGCCCAGCGCTCTCGATCAACTGGTGTTTGATCCGGGCGGCCTGATCCGCCAGCGCATGGCCACCGTGGGCAACGAACTGCAGACCGCGCTGGCCGCGCTGCTGGGCCCGCTGGCCATAGCCATCGACTGGGC
>JAHECB010000256.1 GCA_024641925.1 Betaproteobacteria bacterium | reverse complement strand
CAGACTGCTGCTGCAGACAACTGACTTCAGGCCGTTGCGATGTGCCAGCCCCAGGCCGGCAGGTCGATGTCGGCACCGGCAACCGTTGCACGCAGCGGCTGGTCGCTCAGGTTCACGGCGACGCTGACCCGGTCGCTGCCGGCCGTTCGTTCAAACACCACCAGCCGGTCGTCGCCGTTGGTACGCCACTGCAGGCTGTTGCCCGGCAGCCCATTGGCCAGCGCGGGGTGCTGGTGTTTCAAGGCCAGCAGGCCCGCATAAAAATCGGTCAGCGGGTAAGCCTGCCAGTCGATCAAGTCCTTCTCAAAAAACGCCAGCCGCTTGCGGAAAAAACTTTCCTGGCCGCCGTAAACCAGCGGCATGCCCGGCAGCATGGCGGCCAGCACGGCCATGGCCTTGAAGCGGTCGACGTTGCCGTAGACCTCGGCGTCATGGCCGAACCAGCTGTTGGCGTCGTGGTTGCTGGTGAAGTTCATGGCATAGCTGTCGGCGGGGTAGCGCTGCTGGCGACGTTGCCCCCAGGCGCGCAGCGCCTGGGCATTGGCCTGACCCTTGGCGATCAGGCGCAGCTGGTCCTGCAATTCCCAGTCGTAACCCATGTCGAAGGCCTTGGCCAGCAGTTCCGTCTTGTCGCTTTCGGCCAGCATGAACACGGGCTTGATGGCATCCAGCGCCACACGGGCCTGTTCCCAGAAGGCCGTGGGCACCAGGCCGGCGACGTCGCAGCGAAAGCCGTCGATGCCGGCTTCCTGCAGCCACCAGGTCATGGCCTGGGTCATCGCCGGCCACAGGTCTTGTTGCGCAGTGGCGGATTCATAGTTCAGGCCCACCACGTCGTCCCAGTACTCCACCTGCGGTGTGCCGTCGTTGAAGGTGACGCTGAACACCTCGCCCCTGCTGTTGAGCTTGTAGCGCTGTCGGTGTTGCGCCACCCAGGCATGGTCCCAGGCGGTGTGGTTGGCCACCCAGTCCAGGATGACCTTCATGCCCAGCGCCTGCGCCGCGGCCACTACCCGCTTGAA
This sequence comes from Betaproteobacteria bacterium, assembly GCA_024641925.1. Lineage (GTDB taxonomy): Bacteria > Pseudomonadota > Gammaproteobacteria > Burkholderiales > Burkholderiaceae_C > Rubrivivax. The sequence goes on along the minus strand of JAHECB010000256.1, from coordinate 6,138 downwards.
GTCGTCCAGCGTGCCAAACTCCGGGTTCACCGCCGTGTAGTCGCGCACCGCGTAGTAGCTGCCCAGACTGCCCTTGCGCTTTTCAACGCCGATGGGCTGGATGGGCATGAACCACAGGATGTCCACGCCCATCTGCGCGAGCCGGGGCAGGTGGGCTTCAAACGCCTCAAACGTGCCCTGGGTGCTGAACTGGCGCAGGTTCACCTCATAGATGGTGGCCTGGCGTGTCCAGTCCAGGTGCGGGTAGGTGGGCGGAAAGGTGCTCACGGTCGGCAGGTCCTTGCGGGTTTCGATGAGAGAAGGCCCGCCACCGCCACAGGCGGTTTGGGTGGCGGCGGCCAGGGCCAGATTCAGGGTCAGCAAGCGCTGGCAGCTTTGACGGCGGTTCATGATGGTTTCTTTTCAGCCTTTAACGCCGCCGGCCGCCAGGCCGGAAATCATCCAGCGCTGCGCCAGCAAAAACACCGCGGTGATGGGCAGGCCGGACAGGATGGCGGCGGCCGCAAAGTCGCCCCAGTGGAAGTTGTGTTCGTGGACAAAAAGTTTGCTGCCTACGGCCAGCGTCAACTGGTCTTGCTGCGTCAGCAGCGCGCTGGCCACGGGGTATTCGACGATGGCGCCAATGAAAGGCAGCATGAACACCACCACCAGAATCGGCACGACCATGGGCAGCAGCACGCGCCAGAAGGCCTGCCAGGGTCTGGCGCCGTCCACGCGTGCGGCTTCTTCAATCTCGGTGGGCAGGGTGTCGTAGTAGCCCTTCAGCGTCCACACGTGCATGGCGATGCCGCCCGAATACGCCAGCACCAGCGACGCGTGGGTGTTCAGACCGATGGCCGGGAACGCGCTGCCGATGCGGTCAAAGATGGCGTAGAGGGCCACCAGCGCCAGCACGGCCGGGAACATCTGCATCAGCATCAAGCCGGTGAGCATGGCGCGCCGGCCGCGAAATGGGATACGTGCCAGCGCATAAGAAGCCGTGGTGCTGAGCAGCAGCGTCACCGCCGCCGAAGCCAGCGCCACCTTCACCGAATTCCACAACCACAGCAGCACCGGCAGGTCGGGCAGCACGGTCTTGCCGTCAACACCGACGTAAGGCAGGCCCAGCACATAACGCCAATGTTCCAGGCTGATGCTGCTGGGGATCAACGACCCGCTGGCAAAGTTGCCCGGCCGCAGCGACACCGACACGACCACCAGAAACGGAAACACCACCAGCGCACACAGCACCAGCAAAAAGGCATGTGCCAGCAGCAGGCGACCGCCCTGTGTTGACGTGAAAAAACCGTGGTGGTCGTCGGCCCGGTAGTTGACTTGCGTCAGCGTGTCGGTCAGCGAGCCGTCGGGCGGGGCGGTGTACAGCGGGCGCACCTGGGCAAAGCTGCGCAGGCCGGTCAGCTGCATGGTCTGACCGTCGGGGGTTTGCAGGCGCAAGGCCCGCAAGGCGGGCAGGCGCTGCACCTAGCCGCGCAGCGGCAGCGCCGCGGCGGCTGGCGGGGTTTCAGCGACTGAAAGCTTGACCGGCGTTGTGGCTTGGGCCGCGCCATCTTGTATGCCGGTGTTGCCGGAGGACTCCCCGGACACGACCAACGCCAAAGGTGGTGTCCACCAGTCGGCGCTGCTGGCATCGGCTGCGGCCAGTCGCAACCGGAAGCGTGCACCGTCCGCATGCAGCGTGAATGCACGATCGGAGTCGGGCACCGGCAGCGTCTGGTCCACCAGCACGGCACGGGCGTCGGCGGGTGTCAGCAGGTTCACCGAACTGGTGTTGGTGAAACCCATGGCCAGCGTGTACAGCATCGGGAAAATCACGAAGATGGCCGCCGTGGCAATGCCCGGGAACAGATAACGCAGGGCATGGGTGCGGGGTGAGCTGTAGATCCACACCGCCGCGGACGTCACCACCAGCAGCGTCAGCGCCAGCAAGGTCTGGCCGGCAGCGTGCACCTGCACCACCGTGGCCAGGGCCCGTACCGTGACAGCCGCCGCGGCCAAGCGGCCCAGCCAGGTGGTGGATTGGGTGTGCGTCGGGCTCACGCGGACAAGCTCAAGCTGAACATCGGCGGCCCGGACTCAGGCTGCCGTGATGCGGCGCGCCGCCGCTTCCAGCGCTTGCGCCGGCGTCTGCCGGCCTTCGGTCAGGTTGGTCAGACTGGACTTCATCGCCGACCGGAAGCGGCCCATCTCGGGAATGCTGGGCGTGACCACACCCGCCCGTGCGGAATCCATGATGCCGGCGATCAGCGGCCCCACCACCGGTTTCGCGGCCAGTTCGGCGAAATAGGCGCGGCTGGCGGGCGCGCCGATGGGTTCGGCCTGGTCGATGGCCCGCAGGCCTTGCGGCGTCAGCAGGTGCCGTTCAACAAATTCCGCGGCCAGCTCGGGCTGCCGGCTGGCACGGCTGACCATGATGCCCTTGATACCCACAAAGGGCACCGCCGGTTTGCCGCCCACGGCGGGAATACGCGCCACGCCAAAGTCCATGCCGATGCGGCGCAGGTTCACCCAGGCCCAGGGGCCGTTGATCATCATCGCCACTCGGCCTTGTGCCATGGCGGCTTCCATCTCGGGGTAACCGCTGCCCTGGGGCATCAGGCCCTCTTGAAGCAGACGCTGCAGCAATTGGGCACCGACCAGGGCGCCGGCGTTGTTGACGCCGGTGTCTTTCGGGTCGTAGCTGCCATCGGCGCGTTCGGCAAAGGCGTAGCCGCCATGTGCAGCCAGCAACGGCCAGGTGAAGTAGTTGTTGCTGTAGTCCCAGAGGATGGCGCGTTGGCCCTGGCGCTGCAGCTGCTGGTCCAGCACAAAAACGTCTTCAAAAGTCTGTGGCGAGGTTTTCACCAGCGCCTTGTTGTAGATCAGCGTGAGGGCCTCGATGGCGTACGGATAGCCCCAGGTGCGGCCACGCAAGGTGAAGCCCTTCCAGGCCAGCGGGTCGATGTCGGCGCGCAAGGCGCGGCTGGGCGTGACACTGCGGATCAGCCCGCTGGCGGTCCATTCGCCAATGCGGTCGTGGGCGTAGACGTACAGGTCCGGGCCCTTGCCGGCAGAAGCCGCCTGCTGGAACTTGGCCGGGCCTTCGTCGGGCGTTTCCACCACCACCTCCACACCGGTCTCGGCGGTGAAGGCCACCGCCGCCTGACGCATGGCCTTGGCGCCTTCCACGGTGAACCACACCACCAGGGGCGGCGTGTTCAGAGCCCGCGCGACGCGGCCCACACCCAGCGCCGCGGCAGCAGCACCGGCGCGCAACAATTGCCGCCGTATGATCAATTTCGACTTCAACACCGGCCCTATCTTTGCAAGGCACCCCGACCGCACCCTGGCTTGACGCCGAGGGCCGTTTTTTCAATCCATCGCCGCAGGTGACGGTGCTGCCCACCGGCCCTGACGGGCACCGCGTGGTGGTGGTGGAACAGGCCCTGGCCAACCCGCAGGGCTTGCGAGCCTGGGCTGCAAACCAGGCCTTGGCACCGCCAGTGGGCTACCCTTACCCGGGTCAGGTGTGTGCCGTGCCCGACGAGATGACGGCCCGGCTGGCTGATTTTTTCAGCCTGCACATTCGGGCGCATCTGGCCGTTCGCAGGGTGCTGGGCACATCGGTGCGCCTGTCGGTGGTGGACACGCCGCCCGACCAGCTGCAGCCCGTGCAGTGGCTGTGCCACCGCGACCGCCTGCCCGCACCCGGCGGCAACCTGCTCTTTGCCGCCAGCGTGCTGTACCTGTTTGACGACCCCAGCTTGGGCGGCACCAGCTTTTATGCACCGCGGCAACCCGCGCCCGCCACCGACCAACTGGTGGCCGACAGCCAAGCGTTGCCCGCGGCGGCATTCACCGTGCGCTACGGACTCCAACCCGGCTACATGGCGGGCAGCAACCGCTTTTTTGAACGCACGGCCCAGATCCCCGCGGCTTGGAACCGGCTCATCGTCTACGACGGCAGCCGTTTCCATTCGGCGGACGTGAACACCGCACGGCTGGACAGCCACCCGCTGCAAGGACGCCTGACCTTGAACGGTTTTTTCACCTGCCGCCTGGCCGCGGGATGATGAAACCGCGCCGCTGCCCGGCGCCTCAACAGTCATCCTGCACGGCCTTGCTGTTGCCGGCGCGTTGTTCTCTGCAGCGCGCAGAGTTCTGGCGCTGCTCACGCAACATCGTCTCTTTGTCGCGGCTGTCTTGCTGGGCGCGTTTCAGTGCCAGTGTCTTGGCATGCGCCAGGTCCACCTCCAGCCCCGGCGCGTTGGCTGGGCGCTGGATGGTGGCCTCGCGGTCCGAACCCGGCGGCACGATGGCGTAAAAACTTTCCTTGGCACCACTGGGCCACACCGCGGTGACCAGCGGTGTGCGCACCGACGTGGCATCTCCCGCCGCCACATGTTGGCGTGTGACCGGCGCCTCGCCGATGGCTTTGCCGGCCTCAAAGAGCATGGCACCGTCGGGGTTGGTCAGGTAGGTCATCTGCGCCGACGGCGGCAGTGCAGGGCCGGCGGCGCAGCCGGAAAGGACCAGCAGAACAGCGGTGGCGATCCAGCGCCTCAGTGAGGTTTGCATGGTGACATCTCCTTTCATCGGGCTGTGGGCGCCAGGGCGCCCATGGGCTCGGCCGCGTTGTGGTCGGCGATGAACCGTGCATGCGTGGGCATGGCGCGCACACAGGCGGCGATGACGCTGCTCACCTCGTCCAGATACTCCGCGATCTGGTCTTCGGTGCGCAGGTCGGCCAGCGGGTGGTAGGACTGCGGCTGCACACGCTGGCCCTGCATCACCTGCAACCAGCTCAGCTTGGTGAACAGTTCGTTGCCTTCGCGGTAGACGCGGCCGTGGCTGCGGTACAGGTCCAGGCGCTGCTGCAGCGACGCCGGAATCTCCATCGTGCGGCAGTAGTTCCAGAAGCTGGAGTCGGTGCGCTCGGTGGCCTTGTAGTGCAGGATGATGAAGTCACGCACCCACTCGTATTCCTGGTTCATCACGCGGTTGTACTGGTCGCGGTCGGCGTCGGCAAAACCGGTGGCCGGGAAAAAGGTCAGCAGGTGCGCGATGCCCATCTGCACCAGGTGGATGCTGGTGGACTCCAGCGGCTCGATGAAGCCGCAGGACAAACCGATGCTGACGACATTCTTGTTCCAGGCCTGTTTGCGCTTGCCGGTGGTGAAGCGGATGGGGCGCGGGTCGGCCAGCGGCGCGCCGTCCAGGTTGCTCATCAGCTGCGCGGTGGCCTCGTCTTCGCTGATGTGCTTGCTGGAAAACACATGGCCGTTGCCAATGCGGTGCTGCAGCGGTATGCGCCACTGCCAGCCTGCCTGGCGCGCGGTGCTCCGTGTGTAGGGTGTCAGCTCGGGTGCTGATTCACACGGCACGGCCACGGCGCGATCACAGGGCAGCCAGTGCGACCAGTCTTCATAACCCGTCTTCAGCGCGCCTTCGATCAGCAGCGCGCGAAAGCCCGAGCAGTCGATGAAAAAGTCGCCCTCCACCTGCTGCCCCGACTGCAGGCGCAACGCCGTGACGTGACCGTCCCCTTCGCGCTGCACCACGTCGGCCACCTTGCCTTCGACACGCTGCACCCCCAGTTTTTCGCTGAAGCCGCGCAGGAACTTGGCGTACAGCGACGCGTCGAAATGAAAGGCATAGGCAATCTGCGACAGCGGTGACTCGGGCATGTCCAGCCGCGGCCGCATGAACTTGTTGTCGCGGCAGGCCGCGGTGTTGATGGAAAAGGCTTCCAGCGGCTTGGCCTTGCCGGCCAGGTGCATCTTCAGCCAGTACTGGTGAAAGTCCACCGTGGCGTTTTCCTGGCCCACCACGCCAAACCCGTGGATGTAGCGGTCGCCCAGACGGCCCCAGTTGACGAATTCGATGCCCAGCTTGTACGAGCCCTGCGTCTGGCGCACAAACTCGTCTTCGTCCAGCCCCAGCAGGCGGTTGAAGAGCTGGATCATCGGGATCGTGGCCTCGCCCACCCCGATGGTGCCGATGTCGTCGGACTCCACCAGCGTGATGCTGTACTGGCCTTGCAGCACCCGCGCCATTGCCGCGGCCGTCATCCAGCCCGAGGTCCCACCGCCGACGATCACCACTCGAAGGGGTTGCTGCTGTGGCATGGCTGGCTTTGCGGTGCGGGTTGTAAAGGGGTTC
>JAHECB010000022.1:521-28076 GCA_024641925.1 Betaproteobacteria bacterium | reverse complement strand
TGACACCGGTGCCCGCCGCCCAGGGGCCCATGAAGGGCACCTTCTCCTGGTTCATCAGCGGCACGATGGCCATCGACACCGGCGTGTCCAGGCCACCCACGATGACCGCCACCTTTTCGCGGTAGATCAGTTCACGCGCCGCCAGCACGCCCTTGGCAGGGTTGGCCTCGTCGTCGCGCCGCACCAGTTCCAGCTTGCGGCCGCCCAGCACGCCGCCGGCGGCGTTGATTTCGTCGATGGCCACGGTCAGGCCCCGGGTGATGGCTTCGCCGGCCAGCGCGCTCTGGCCCGACAGTGCCGTGACCAGGCCGATCTTCACCGGGTCGGCGGCCAGGGCCAGGCCTGACCACGCACCCAGCGACAGGGCGACACTGGCCAACAGAACACGGCGGCGGCCCGGAAATTTGGCGGACTTGATAGCGGTAGACATGGGGGAGTTCCTCCAGATGGGTAAACAGGTCGTTGAGCAGGCGTTGAAGCCCAGGAACGCGGCAGCCGCTGCCCCAGACCCCTGACCAGCGGGGCGGCGGTGCGCGCAATGTTCAAACCACAGCCTTGCAAGCGGCGTGCCATGTCAACAAGGTGCGGGTTGTCTTGCAAACAAAAAAGCACTCAGATCGTCAACAATACGGCACAAGACTTGCTCGCGCTTTTGGCGATTACCCGTGTGTATGGTGATTGACGGGCGCCTTGCCGCGGTGGCCCCATCCGTCCACGCTTCGCAAAAACGGGGGCAACAAGCCCCCGAACACCCCAGGAGATTCCGATGCATGACGCTTCCACGACAACCCTGACGCCCGCTGAACTGGTCGACGAGTACCTGCGGGTGGTGATGATTCCCGACCCGGAAACCGCACGCCAGTTTGTCTCGCCGGCGATGAAGATCCTTTTCACCGGCAACCGGCCCATGCGCCAGCCGGCCGACTGCACGGCCTTCAACGCCACCCGCTACAAGTGGGTAAAAAAGAGCATCGATGCCACCGAAACCGTGGCCGGCGGCACGCCCGAGCACACGGTGGTCTACAGCCTGGGCACGCTGTATGGCGAATGGCCCGACGGCACGCCGTTTGAAGGCAACCGTTATGTTGACCGCTACATCGTCAGCAACGGGCTGATCACCCAGCTGGAGGTGTGGAACGACAGCGCCGAATGGCTGATGGTGCGTGCCGGTCTGGCCACGCTCTGACGGTTCATCAGAAGGCTGCCCATGCCCGCACAGTACCTGGGCCCGCTGCCCAGCCACGGCCGTTTTGACTACCGGCCCATCACCCGCCGACCCGACTACCGCTGGCCCGGCGGCGCGGGCCTGGCGGTCTACATCGGTTTCAACATCGAGCACTTCGCCTTTGGTGAAGGCCTGGGCGCCAACATCGGCCCGGCGTCGCCCCAGCCTGACGTGCTGAACTACAGCTGGCGCGAATACGGCAACCGCGTGGGCGCCTGGCGCTGCCTGGAGCTGTTTGACCAACTGAAGCTGCCCACCGCCGCCCTGATCAACACCGCGCTGTACGAGCACTGCCCCGAGCTGGTGGCGGCTTTTGTGGCGCGCGGCGACGAACTGGTGGGCCACGGCCACAGCAACGCCGAACGGCAAGCCGCGCTGGACGAAAACAGCGAACGCGACCTGCTGGCGTTGTGCCACCGCGCCATGCAAGACCACAGCGGCCAGGCGCCCACGGGCTGGCTGTCGCCCTGGATTTCAGAAAGCCTGCTCACCCCCGACCTGCTGGCCGAAAGCGGCTACGAATACACCCTGAATTGGTGCCATGACGACCAACCGGTGCACATGCGCACCAGAAACGGGCGCGGTTTGTGGGCTGTGCCCTATCCGCAAGAGTTGAACGACATTCCCATGATCGTGGCGCGCCAGATGGACGGCAAAGACTTTGCGCAGATGATCATTGACCAGTTCGACGAGATGCTGGAACAGTCGCGCAGCCAGCCGCTGGTCATGGGCATCGCGCTGCATCCGTATCTGGTGGGCCAGCCCTACCGGCTGCGCCACCTGCGGCGCGCGCTGGTGCACATCACATCGCAGCGTGACCAGGGGGGGGTGTGGTGCACCACGCCGGGCGCCATCTGCCAGCACATGCAGACGCTGGCAAAGGCGTCCCCAGACCTGCTGCTGTGAACATGGCCAGCACCGCCCCGGCACTGGACGGCGCCACCGCCGTCGAGACGCGCATCTACCGCAGCATTTTCGACAGTGTCACCAGCCAGCGCCTGACGCCCGGCACCAAACTGCCCGAGGCCGAGCTTTGTGCGCTGTTTGGCGTGGGCCGCTCGGTGGTGCGCAAGGTGCTGCAGCGGCTGGCGCATGACCACATGGTGGAGCTGCGGCCCAACCGCGGCGCCATCGTGGCCGCGCCCACGCCGCTGGAAACCGGCCAGATCTTCGAAGCCCGGCGCGCCCTGGAAGCCGCCATCGTCACCCTGGTGGCCCAGCGCGCCACAGCCACCGACCTGGAGCGGCTGCGCACGCAACTGAAGCAGGAACACCAGGCGCTGCACAGCGCGGACCAACCCGCCTGGGTGCGCCTGGCCAGCCGCTTTCACCTGCAGCTCGCCGAGCTGTCGGGCAACCCGATCCTGCAGCGTTACCTGGTCGAGACCGTGTCGCGGTGTTCACTCATCGTGGCCGTGCACCAGCCCAGTGGCAACCACAGCTGCGAACACCACGAACACGTGGCCATCGTGGACTGCATTGCCCAAGGCGACGCGGCCGGCGCCGTGGCGCTGATGGACGCGCACCTGCACGACCTGGAAAAAGACCTGGCGCTGAAAAGCAGCCCGGCGCCACGCGGGCTGGCGCAGTTGCTGGGGGTGGGCTGAGGCCAGCGCAGCCTCAGTCGTCAGGCCAGCAATGGCGGCGCTGCAACGTTGAGTATGGAAATCGTCGCTGAACCCGACTTGCTGGGCCCCGGGGGCTTGCGCGCTTACCGCAGGCGCGTTCCGTTCACGGTGCCGAGGTCCCCTGTGATGGTGAAGGTGCGCTCCGAGGTGAACGATATCGTCGCGGTCTTGCCACCGGGCATCGTGGTCAGGATCTGGTCAGGATCTGGTCAGGGCCGGACTCGCGGTACGTCGCCCCTTCCCATTTTTTGCCGTCCTCGATCATCTTGTCGCCCGAGAACCCGAAGCGAACCACCGTACCGCGGGGCTCCGTCAACGTCCATCGTGTGCCATCCAGCTTGCTCAGGCCGCCTGACGGTTGGGGCTGCTGATAGGGCTGAGCTGCCTGCGGCGGCTGGTAGGGCTGCGCCGCCTGCGGTGGCCGATAGGGCTGCGATCCCACGCCCAGAATCGCGTACAACTCGCGCCCTGGGCGATCTTTGCCATCCTGGAAAATGATCCTTTGCGAGCTCAGGATGATCTGCCTGAACACCCCGCGCGAATGGTCGACCAGCTGAACGCCGCGGGCCGAGCGGCCGGTTTCTTCGAAGCGGAAGACTTCGGGGTAACCAGGTTTGGTTTCAATCCAGCGCCGGGGACCGTCCATGCGCAGCTGGCCGAGAAACTGGCTACTGCCCAGTTGCGCGAAATCGACCTGGGTCACGTTCATGCCGGTAACCTGTTGCGCCAGCACCGCCTGGGGCCAGGACAACAGAACAATCAAGCCCACGCTCCTAGGCGAATTTGGTCCATCAGAGACCTTTGAATGCCTTCTGAACGGGTTGATAAGAGGCCTTGAAGCTTCGGAATCTCGAGGCGCAACAGGCGACTCCAACGCCGCGATCAAAGTGTGGCATGGCGCCCGGATGGCTCGGTACCGCGGTAAATCCAGGGCGCCTGTAACCGGCTCGGTTACGCCACAAGAAGCGCATGCCAATCGTTGCCGCCGTGTACCGCGCGCCGCATGGGCTGCTGTCTCACGCCGTCAGCGCAAGACCCAGGCGATCAGGGTCACTTTGGTCCCGCCGGCCCTCGGACGGGCCAGACAGACCCGCCGTTGGCCCTGTCGACGTTGATAAACGTGGCGCCTTGATTGACCTGAACCTGAACGGACAGTTCGCCTTTCATGCCAACCGAGTTGCTGGAGGCGCTCGTCGGGGCTCTGGTCGATGTGTAGTGGTAGCGATAGTCGCCGCTTGGCACGCCGACGAAGGGATCGCCTTCGCGCCACTTGGCGTCACCTTGTGTGTTGCTCAAAAACGGCCGCCTGAATTTCTGACGCAACAATCCACCGCCGCCACTGCACATGCCCTGTACATCGGAGCTGGTCCAGGCCTTGCAGAAATCCGCGGACGCCGGCAGGCGCCAGTCACCGGGCCTTGAACCGTCTGACAGGCCGCATTGCCCGCTTCCAAGGGTCGCCGCTGCGTTCAGCGCCGCCGCCTTGTTGGGCACGCGGCCCTGGGCGTCCGCGCCCTGAAGTTCCGGGCTGCTCGCGTTTTTCAGCCAGATCAGGCCCGATTCATTGTCGGTGACAGTGCCATTGCCGTCGTCGGTGACACGGGCAGCCGCGGCGCCGCCGGATGGGGTCTGCGCGTGGCTGAGGTTCAGAAGGCCGACAGGGCTGCCGTCACGAGCCACACCTGCGTTGGCCGCCCGTATCGGGTTTGACGCTTTTTCATCGGCGACTTCCAGTTTCAGGGGCGCCTGGCCAGGCCGGGCTTCAGGATGGCCTTGAATCGGGTGGCCTGCGTGGCCGTCAGGTCGCCCGCGGCCACCATCTTTTTCACGGCGGCGTGGTTGCCGGCACAGGTTTCGGCGACTGCCGACTCGTGGTACCGGGTGAAGTAATCGCCCGGTATGCCCGCCAGCCGAACCAGCTTTTCATGTTCTCGTGGTAGTTCGGGGAGCCGTATTTGACGTCAGCGCATGAAAACTGCGCAGCGGCTTGAGTCGCCAGTGACGTCAGCAAGATCAGAAACGCAAGACGTTTCATTCAAGACCTCTGGGTGTTGTCCTGCGAACCTTACATTTGCACGGAGCGTGCCATTGAAAACCTACCGTTGGAATTCAGCGTGCAACTCAGCGAACGGACCCGGTGGTCGTCGCCCGCTGCAGTTCAGCCTCCAGCCACGGTACCAGCTGGTCAAACGTGATGCTGGTGGCCCGCGACAAGGCCGCCGCGGCGGACGCGCTGTCGGCGCGCTCCACGGGTTGACGTGCCTCAAAAATGCGGCGTGCCACGCGGCTGCGTGCGCGGCGGTCAAACAGCTCCACGGCCAGTGACAGCACCGCATGACCCGGTGGTGTGGCCACGTCGTGGTGCAGGGCGTCGATGCTCACCGTCAACAACCAGTCGCTGTACAGCGGCTCGCCCATCAGCGCCACGGCGCCGGCCAGTCCCTGACGCTCAAGCCGCTCTTTCAGCAGCCGCGGCAACAGGCGCACGGGGCGCTCGGTCCAGCCGGCCAGCTGGTAGTAGGCAAATTCAAAGGGGCGCAAGGAATAGGCGATGGACACGGTGTCGGCCATGGCACTGCCGGGCAGCGGCTGAATGACCAGCGCCGGCACCAGGGGCTGCTCGCGGCGCGTACCCAGGGCGCCGCTGTCGCGCAGCAAATGGTTGCCTTGCAGGGCCGCTTTGTCGGGACTGCCGATGGAGACGCAGCCCCCGGCGGCGGCCGCAGCGGCCAGGCCCAGCCCGCGCAGGGCCTGGCGACGGGTGGTGGTGTTCATGGTGTCTTTTCCCCAGGGCCCAGTTGCGCCGGTCCGGGCCCCAGCAAGGCTGCGCGGGGCTCGCGCAGGCGGTCCAGGACCCGGGTGGCGGTTTCCAGGGTCAGGCGCAGCTCGGCGGTGGCGGCACTGAGTTGGTCATCCACACCGGCTGCCGTTTTTTCCAGTCGGCTTGCAGTGGTACCGGCCTGCAACTGCAAGGCGTCCACCGTCTTGGACACCTGGGCGAGCGCCTGGCGTGCATCGCCGATGGCGCGTTCGGTGCCGGCCAAGGTGTCACCCAGCCGCTGGCCAGATTGTTCGGCCACGACGGCTACCCGCTCGCCGACTTGCCCCAGACCCGCCGCCACCTGGCCGACGTTGGCCGCCGCCTGCCCGATGCTGGCGGCAGCGCCGCCAATCTGGTTGATGGCGCCCGTGGCCTGCGTGGCCGCATGGCCCATTTCCGTGGCCGCATGGCTGATGCGGGTCACCGCCGCGTCCATGGAGTCCAACCGCTGGTTGATGCCCACGGCCAGGTCCTTGATGCTGGCCACGGTGGCCACAAAGGTTTCACGGTTTTCAGGCGCCAGCAGCTGGTTCAGGTTGCCGATCGCCACGGTGGCCAGGTCCCCCACCTTGTTCACGCGCCCGGTGATTTCCTGCAGGTTCGAACGGCCTTCGCTGATCACGGGCAGCGTCTCGCCCTCAGGCACCTTCACCAGCAGCACGGCGGGCGTGTTGTCGTTGACCAGGGTGATGGCGGCAATGCCGGTGACGAAGTTGCGCGTGACCACCGCCACGGTGTCTGTGCGCACCGGCGCGTGGCGGTCCACGCGAACCTGCACCCGCACACGGTTGGGCGTGTCTGCGCTGAGCCCGTACTGTTCGACCCGGCCTACGCGGATGCCGCGCAGCGTGACGTCGGCCCCGACCTCCAGGCCATCCAAGGCCTGGTTTTCAAAGTGGATGGCAAAGCGGTTGAACATGTCGTCGCCGCCCACATTGCGCAGCCACAGCACGGCCACCACCAGTGCTGCCAGCAGGGCCAGTACGGCAGCCCCGACCCATGTGTAGCGCGCTTCAGCTTCCATTTGACGAGTCTACCTTTGCACTTGCAGGTGTCGGGTTGGGCGAGCCGACCGTGTGGCGAACCGAAAAATACTCCCGTACCCACGCGTCGTCGGTGGCCATCACCTGCCGCACCGGTCCGTCGGCCAGTACGTGGCCGGCGGACAACACGATCAGGCGGTCCACTACCCCCAGCAGGGTGTCCAGGTCGTGGGTGACCAGAAATACCGTGATGCCCAGGTCGTCCACCAGGGACCGCACCAGATGGTCAAAACCGCGTGCGGTGATGGGGTCCAGTCCCGACGTGGGTTCGTCCAGGAACAGGATTTCCGGTTCCAGCGCAATGGCCCGCGCAATGGCGGCGCGTTTGCGCATGCCCCCCGACAGCTCGCTGGGTTTTTTGGTGCCAGCCGATGCCGGCAAGCCGGCTTGCAACAGCCGCAAGTTGACCAGCGCGTTGATGCTGTCGTCGCTGAGTTGCGTGTGTTCGTGCAGCGGCACGGCCACGTTTTGTGCCACGGTCAGCGATGAAAACAGCGCACCGTCCTGGAACATCATGCCAAAGCGCTGGCGCAGCGCCGCTTGCTCAGCGGTACCGGCGCTCCACAAGTCGGTCCCCAGCAGCCGCACGCGGCCGGCGGTGGGCCGGTGCAGGCCGATCATCTCGCGCAGCAGCACCGACTTGCCCGTGCCACTGCCGCCGATCAACGCCACCAGCGTGCCGCGCTGCACCGTGAAGCTGACACCGTCGTGCACCTTTTGTGCACCAAAGGCGGTGACGATGCCCTCGACCTCGATGGCCGGTACGTTGTCCCGCGTGGAGTTGGGCGTGGGGCTGCTCACAGGTCCAGCGCCTGCAAAACGACCGCGATCACGGCGTCCAGCAAGATGACCGCCACGATGCTCTGCACCACGGTGGAGGTGGTGGCCGCGCCCAGTGCACGCGTGTCGCGCCCCACCGTCATGCCCATGCGCACGCCGATGATGGCTATGGCCAGCGCAAACACGGGGGCCTTGCCCAAGCCCACAAACACATGGCGCGGCGGCAGTTCTTCGCGCAGTCGCGCCAGAAAAGCGGCCGGTGCAATGTCCAGCATCGGCCAGGAAATGGCCATGGCGCCCAGAAGACTCATCACGTCGCCCACAAACACCAGCAGCGGCAGCGCCACCATCAGCGCCAGCACCCGCGGCACCACCAGCACCTGCGCCGGCGAAAGGCCCAGCGTGCGGATGGCGTCGGTTTCTTCGGTCAAGCGCATCGAACCCAGTTGCGCCGTGAAAGCCGCGCCGGACCGGCCCGCCACGATGATGGCCACGATGATGGGGGCAAATTCCCGTGTGGCGCCGATGCCCACACCGTCGACCACAAAGATGTTGGCGCCATACTTTTCTGCCTGCAGACCCAACAGGTAGGTGACCACCACACCGATCAACAGCGTCACCAGGGCCACCACCGGAATGGCGTTCAGCCCCGTCTGTTCCAGCTGCACCGTGGTTTCGCGCAGGCGCAGCAGGCGTGGGCGCACCAGCACCTGGGCCAGTGACAGTGCCGTGTAGCCCAGAAAATTCAGATGCCCCAGCAGCAGCGCGCCCAGGTCGGTGGTCAAGCGGCCGATGTGGACCAGCAGACCCGCTGGCCGCACCGTGGGCGCGCTGTCCAGGGTGGCGAGCTGCCGGCGCACCTGGTCCAGGATGCGGGCATGGACGTCGCTGAAGCCCTGCCAGACCGGACCGGCTTGGCCAAACTGGCGCAGCAAGAGCAAAGCGGCGGCACTGTCGAGACCGGTGAGTTGGCTGCCGTCGATAACCGCTGGCGCCGCCGTGCGGGCCAGGGCTTGCTCGATCTGCGCCAGTCCGGACAGGCGCCAGGGACCCGACAGGTGCAGGACAGGTGGGCGATCGACGCCATCCAGCGACAGGCCGGGCGAATTCATGCCGTCTGGTTGATGCGGACGAGGCGTTGTAGCGTCATGGCTGCCAGCATATCCCAGGCGCGGTCTTGTTAGGCTACGGCCGTTCACATCCAGACAGGCTCTCTGTGCTCAACATCGACGATCTCGATTTGTCAGCCGCAGCCATCGCGGCTCGCATCACGGCCTTCTGCGTCAGCCGTCGGTTTGTTGCGGCCACCCTGCTGCTTTGCATGGCGGCAAGTAGCCAGGCCGCAACGGCGCTGAACTTCCGCATCGACTTGAGCCACGAAATCGAAACCGGGCGCTTCGATCCGCGGAAGCACCGTGTGGGCGTGCGGGGCAGTCAGTGGCCGCTGAGCTGGAACACCTCGCTCACGGCACAAGACCCAACCGGCAGCGGGCTGTACACCGTGCACGTGCTGTTCGACCGTTTGCCCTTTGGCGGCCAGCCGCTTCAATACAAGTTCAAGCTTGAGCGTGGCGCCGGACCCGACGACGGTTGGGAAGACGGCGCCAACCGCCAGTTGCTGCTCGCCGAAGGCGCGCAGCAGGTGGAGCGGGCTTTCAACAGCACCGTGCCTGCCCTGCCGCTGCAGCGCACCGGCGTGATCCAGCGTCTTCCGGCTGTCGAGTCACGCCATGTTGCCGCCCGTGAGGTGCAAGTCTGGCTGCCGCCGGGCTATGCAGCGTCTCCGCGCCGCTACCCGGTGCTGTACCTGCACGACGGCCAGAACGTGTTTGACGCTGCCGCTGCAGGCGCCGAGTGGCAAGTGGACGAAACGGCACAACGCCTGGTGCGATCCAAGGCCCTGCCGCCGATGATGATCGTGGCCGTGTCCATTGCCAGCAGCGCCAGCCGCAGCCACGACTACACACCCGTGCCCGGCCGCTACCGCGGCCAGCAGCAAGGTGGCGGCGCAGCGGCCTATGCGCGCTTCCTGACTGAAGAACTGAAGCCGCTCATCGACACGCGTTTCCGGACCTTGCCCGGCCGCCGCGACACCTGGCTGGGTGGTTCGTCCCTGGGTGGTCTGGTGACGATGTGGATGCTGCTGCACCATGGCGATCAGTTTGGCGCAGGCCTGGTGGTGTCGCCTTCGGTGTGGTGGGCCGACGAAGCCATCCTGAACGACGTGGCGGCTGTAGACCCCCACATGCCGAAGCCGCGCATCTGGCTGGACATCGGCTTGCGTGAAGGTGATGACGCGGTGGCCGGTGTGCGTCGCTTGCACAAGATGCTGCGCGAGCGGGGTTGGCGCGACGGTCAGCTGCTGTACACGGAAAAGCCCGATGCAGCCCACGATGAAGCAGCCTGGGCCGAACGTGTGGAGCCGATGTTGCGCTTTCTGAATTCAGACCGCTGAGCGCGCCGACTCAGCGTCGCCGGGCAGCACAGGCCTGGCCGCCGCCGCCTCGGCGACAAACGCCGGGCGCTCGAAGTGGTTGTCGCGGTAAGGGTGGCGCCCGCGCAGCCACTGCCAGGCGCTGCTGGCCAGATAGGCCGGCACAAACGCGATGCCCCAGTGCTGGTATTGCCGAACGTGCACATGTTCATGCACACGCAGGTCGTCCAGCACTTCTGCGCTGCTGCCCAGCACCACATGGCCCAGCGTCAGCGCCAGCACGTTGTAGGGACCCACGCCTTGCGCCGCGCGGCGGCCCAGCCAGCCGCCGCTGATTTCAGCCACGCCCTGCACGCAGCGCAGGCGGGCGCCCAGGGCCAGGGCTGGCAGGGCCAGCAGCAGGCCCAACAGCGTGCACGGGGCGGGCCACAGGTACAGCAGCCAGCGCGGCATGTGCAGCCCGTGGGGCCAGGCTCAGATCGAAAAGATCTTGCCCGGGTTCATGATGTTCAACGGGTCCAGCGCGCGCTTGATGCTGCGCATCAGCGCCACCGCGCCTTCGCCCGCTTCTTCCACCAGGTAGCCCATCTTGTGCAGGCCCACGCCGTGTTCGCCGGTACAGGTGCCTTGCAGGGCCAGGCCGCGCTGCACCATCTGGTGGCTCAGGCGTTCGGCGGTGGCGCGTTCTTCGGCGCTGTCGGGATCCAGCAGGTAGCCGAAGTGGAAATTGCCATCGCCCACATGGCCGACCAAAAAGTACGGCATGCCGGCGGCGTCGGCCTCGGCCTTGCAGACGGTGATGATCTCGGCCAGCTTGGAAATGGGCACGCAAGTGTCGGTGCTCAGGCAGCGACAGCCGGGGCGTGACTGCACGGCGGCAAAGTAGGCGTGGTGGCGGGCCGTCCACAGCTTGGTGCGCTCTTCGGGGGTGCTGGCGAACTGGAAGTCTTCACCGCCAAAGTCGCGCGCCAGTTCCTGCACCGTTTGTGCCTGTTCTTTCACGCTGGCTTCGCTGCCGTGGAATTCCATCAGCAGCATGGGCTGTTCACGCAGCGTGAGCCGGTCGTGTTTGTTGACGGCGCGCACGGTGTTTTCGTCCAGCAGTTCGCAGCGCGCAATGGGCACGCCCATCTGGATGATCTGGATGGTGGCCTGCACCGCAGCGTCCACGCTGGGAAAGTGGCAGATGGCGGCGCTGACCGCTTCGGGCAGCGGGTACAGCTTCAGCGTGATTTCGGTCATCACGCCCAGCGTGCCTTCGCTGCCCACAAACAGGCGCGTCAGGTCGTAGCCAGCGCTGCTCTTTTTGGCCCGTGTGCCGGTGCGTACCATTTCGCCGCTGGCTGTGACCACCTGCAGCGCCAGCACGTTTTCGCGCATGGTGCCGTAGCGCACGGCGTTGGTGCCGCTGGCGCGGGTGGCGCTCATGCCGCCGATGGTGGCGTTGGCGCCGGGGTCGATGGGGAAAAACAGGCCCAGGTCGCGCACCTCGCGGTTCAGCTGTTCGCGGGTGACACCGGCCTGCACCGTGACGGTCAGGTCTTCGGCGTTGACCTGCACGATCTTGTCCATGCGCGACACGTCGACGCTGATGCCGCCCTGCACCGCCAGCAGGTGCCCTTCCAGCGACGAGCCGATGCCAAAGGGGATCACCGGCACGGCGTGTGCCGCGGCCAGCGCCACCACCTGCGCCACGTCGTCGGTGCTTTCGCAGAACACCACCACCTCGGGTGGTGTCAGCGGGTAGGAAGACTCGTCACGGCCGTGCTGTTCACGTACCGACGTGGCGGTGCTGCAGCGCGAGCCAAACAGTTGTTGCAAGCGCGCCAGCAGATCGGGCGGCACGGCGCGCTGTGCTGCAGTGTGGGCAAAGCCGGGGGCCAATTCGGGCAGGGGCGCGTTCATGTGCAATTCCAGTGCAGGTCGGTTTGAGGGGTCGATGGTAGGAGATTGCCCGGGTTGTGGTGCGGGTATCGTCCGCAGCGGGCCCGTGCACCCGGCGCGGGCCATCCGTGCGAGCCAGCCATGAAAAACTCATCACTGTTTGTCGGCGCCATGTCCGGCACCAGCCTGGACGGCGTGGATGCCGTGCTGGTGCGATTGCCCGGCAGGCCCGACAACGGTCCGCCGCAGCTGCTGCAGGCTCACCACCTGCCCTACAGCGAGGCGCTGCGCCAGCGTGTGCTGGGCATGTGCCAGGGCCAGGCCGTGACACTGGCGCAGGTGGGTGCACTGGATGTGGCCCTGGCACAGGTGTATGCGCAGACGGTGATCACTTTGTTGCGGCAAGCGGGCGTGCCACCGCAGCAGGTCGCGGCACTGGGCGCTCACGGGCAAACTGTGCATCACCAACCCGTGGCGCCCACCGCTGACGGTGCGCGTTTTTCCATGCAGCTGCTGGACCCCAACACCTTGGCCGTGGCAACGGGCATCACCGTGGTGGCCGACTTTCGCCGTCGCGACATGGCGCTGGGTGGCCAGGGCGCGCCGCTGGCGCCGGGTTTTCACGACCACGTGTTGCGGCACCCTCAGCACACCCGAGTGGTGTTGAACGCCGGCGGCATCGCCAACATCAGCGTGCTGGTGCCGGGCCAGCCTTGCCTGGGCTATGACACCGGTCCCGCCAACATGCTGTTGGACGCCTGGGCCCAGCAGCACCTGGGCCAGCCATTTGACGCCGACGGCCAATGGGCGGCCTCCGGGCAGGTCCATGCAAACCTGTTGCAGGTTTTGCTGGCCGACCCTTACTTTGCCGCGCCGCCACCCAAGAGCACGGGCCGCGAACTTTTTGGCCTGGCCTGGTTGCAGCGGGCGCTCGATCGGCTGGCACCGACACAGGCGATACCCGCCGCCGATGTGCAGCGCACCTTGCTGGAGCTGTCTGCCGCCAGCGTTGCGCATGCCGTGTCGCAGCATGCGGCCCGCGGCGAGTTGTTGGTCTGCGGTGGCGGCGCCCGCAACCGCCTGTTCATGCAGCGGCTGGCTCGACTCCATCCGGGCTGGGCCGTCAGCACCACGGATGACCGTGGAGTGCCGGCGCAGTGGATGGAGGCCATCGCCTTTGCCTGGTTTGCCCAGCGCACGCTGCGGGGCCTGCCCGGCAGCGTGCCCACGGTCACCGGCGCCAGCCGGGCCTGTGTCCTGGGCGGTGTTTACCTGCCCTGATCGGCCATGCTCCTAGCGCCGCCGGTCTTGCCAGCCGCGCTAAAAAAACAGGTGCCGGCCCCCTGACGGAGGACCGGCACCGTGTTGCCTTCAGCGTCAGGGGTCAGGCCATGTGCGCGGCGCGCAGGCTGCGGCGGCGGGTGCTGGCGACGCCCAGCAGTGCCAAGCCCACCAGGGCCAGCGAACCTGGCTCAGGCACGTCTGTCACCACGCAACTTGGATCGTTGGGGTTGCGCGTGCAGAAGTCGACGATGATCTCGTTGACCTTGGTGTTGATGAAGCTGGTGAAAAACGGCTGCGGGTTGGCGCGGAACGCCAGGATGTCGAAAAAGAGGCCGCCGTTGTTCGTGGCCAGCGGCTCGTAATAATCCTGGCCTGCGCCCGGCTGGGCGATGATGTTGATCAGTTCGTTTTCCGGCGTGGCGTCCAGTGCGGCCTGCAGCGCCGGGCGGTTGCCCGCGTTGTCGTCGTCTTCATCCGTCACCATGATGAAATTGCGCACGGAGTTGGCGCGGAAGGTGGCGGTCATCGCGGTTTGCAGGGCCAATGAGCCGTCTTCCGTCGCGCCGCCGTTGGCCGTCAGCACAGTGAACGCACTGCCGGCCGCCGTGAAGGTGTTGAAGTCGGTGAGATCCTGGCGCAATTGCGGTGCGCCGCCAAAAGACACCAAGCCAAACTGCGCATCGATGCTGTTGTTGACCATCACGGTATTGAACTCGGCGATGCGCTGTTTGACCTGCGCGATGTCGCCGCCCATCGATCCGGAAATGTCGATGACCCACATGATGTCAGCCACGATGGCGGCCTTGGCTGTCGACACGGCCGTCATTGCAGAACAGGCCAGCGCGGCCACGGTTGCCCACTTTCGGAATTTCATGTCAGCTCCTATCGCTTCGAGGTCAGCCCGTTCATGGCTGAAAAGAGAGAACAAGGTTTTGAGTAGCAATGCCCGTGCCAAAAGATGGTTCTCCAGGTCGAAAGTATTGAAAATCAAGCACTTAGACGGCTGGGTGCCGGTCTTGACTCCAAGCGTCAGCCGCCAGGTGGAAAGTAGACCGACACCCCCCTGTTTGAAGTCTGATCGGTGCCGATCCCTGCCCCCGGCCCCCGTGCCGGCGCTGCATCGCCCGCCCTTGGCCCCGTGCCATGGCCTTGGAAAAACCTGGGTAGCATGTTGACCATGAGCAATCGTCTGACGCAAATTGCCACCCGAACCGGCGACGACGGCACCACCGGCCTGGGCGACGGCACACGCGTGGCCAAAAGCCATTTGCGTGTGCAGGCCATGGGCGACGTGGACGAGCTGAATTCCAGCCTGGGCGTGTTGCTGGCCGAACCCTTGCCCGATGGCGTGCGCGAACTGCTGGTGCTGGTGCAGCACGAACTCTTCAACCTGGGCGGTGAGCTGTCGATCCCGGGTTTCGAGCTGCTGAAAATGGACGCCGTGCTGCGGCTCGACCAGGCGCTGGCCCAGCACAACGCCACCCTGCCCCGCTTGAAGGAATTCATCCTGCCTGCCGGCACCCGCAGCGCCGCGCTGGCGCATGTGTCACGCACCGTGGCGCGCCGTGCCGAGCGTGCGGTGGTGGCCCTGTCAGCGGCCGAGGCGGTGAACGACGCACCGCGCCAATACCTGAACCGGCTGAGCGACTTGATGTTTGTGCTGGCCCGTGTGTTGAACCGGGCCAACCTGGACGGTCTGGGCGGCGACGATGTCTACTGGTCCAGCCAGCGCCTGAAGCAGGACGGCGCCTGACAGTGCTGTGCAGGCCCTGACCCGCCGCAGACCGGCCGCGCAAGATGCCGCCGTCGTGCAGCGGGCATCTTGTTGATCAGGTGCCCGACGGTTCGCGGGCCAGCCAGGTGCGCGCCATGAGCCAGTCGCGTTTCACGGTGGCCAGCGAAATGCCCAGCGCCTGGGCAATCCTGTTGTTGTCCTGACCGCCAAGAAAGGGCGCAGCTCCAACACCTTGGCGGCGCGCTGGTCCAGCATTTCAAAGGCCAGCAGCGCTTCGTGCACGGCTGGGCGATGTCGCCGCGAAGCCGTTTTCGCGGACGGGTTTGCGACCCGTGGCATGCTTGGTGTTCTTTCGCTTCGGTGCTGGCGTGGCTGTCCACGGCGTACCGGGGCGTTCGTCTTCAGACACCTCTTGTTGTGCCACCACCATGCAAACGCCCCGACGATCCATCCTTGTGTTGTCTGCCCTGCTCGCGATGTCGCCCGGCTGGGCACAGGACGCCACGTTCAGTGTCAAGTCGCTGACGCCGGAAACGGCGCTGCTGGCCGCCAAGGCGGCCCTGGAATCCTGTCGAAAACAGGGCTACCAGGTGGCCGTGGCGGTGGTTGACCGTGCCGGCTTGCCACAGGTTTTCCTGCGCGACCGCTTCGCCGGTGCCCACACGGTGGACGTGGCCACCAACAAGGCCTGGACGGCGGCGAGTTTTCGCACTTCCACGCTGGCCATGGCTGCAGAGACGCAGGCCGGCCGACCGATGAGCGGCATACGCGGCACACCCCGCATGATGGCGGTGGGCGGTGGTCTGCTCATCGAGGCTGGCGGCACAACATTTGGCGCCATCGGCGTGTCTGGTGCACCCGGCGGTGAAGCTGACGAAGCCTGTGCCAAGGCCGGTATCGATGCGGTTGCCGACGCCATCGAGTTTTCGGCCACGCCGGGCAAATAAGCCGGCCACGCAGGGGCTCGCACGCCGTCGCCCGATGCAAACCCGGCAAAATGCGGGTGTGCGTCGCGCGCACGTGGCCCCGGTGGCTCCGTCAGCGGGGCCACTCCACCGCCCAGCTCTGGTTCACCACCGTTACCCATGGATGTCTATCTCCTGATCGGCAACCCCCGCACCCGCAAGGCCTCGATCATGCGCAGCCTGACCGGCTGCTTCAACCGCAGTGTTCGAGACATTCAGCTGCAGGGCAACCGAACCGCCACACGCTTTTATGCCCGCGTAGGCAGCTTGCAGGACAAAAGCACCACCGCCGATGATTTTGTCGAGGAGGTGCAGCGTTCGCGCTGCCAGGCGGTGATCTGCTGTCTTGCACCTGCGGCCAGCACCAGTGACCCTGTGCAATGCCCGGATGCACAGGCCTACGTCGCTGCCTTCAAGGCGCGGGGCTGGCGCATCAAGGGCGTGGCCGTGCTGGGGCAAGACGGGGGTGGCGTGCGTGCCACCAACCTGCGCCAGTATCCCTTGGCGCCCAGCGCGCCCATCAACGTCACGGCCCGCGACATCCGTGCGCAGTTTGGCTGGGTCTAGAACTTCGGATGGTGGTGCGTGTCGGCGCCTGCCTGCAAGCCTGATGCCGCGGCCGCGCAACCACGCCGCCCAAGGCCCGTGCTCCACACCCCCGACCGGCGTGACCATCTACGGGCCGAGTAACCCCGACCCCGACCCCGACCCCGACCGGGCTCGCTGGCATCAAGTGCGGGCGCTGCAGGAGCAACTGCTGGCGCTGTCAACCCCTGAACGCCCACAACGGCTGGCCGGGGTGATACTGAACCCCGCGCTACGTCAGCCCCGAGCAGGTGCAAGATGAGCCCGTCAGCACTGCCGCCGACATCTACAGCCTGGGCTGTGCTGTTGCAGGTGATGCTCACCGGTCAGCGGCGCTGCTGCGCAGGCGGTCGACTGGCCTGACTTCTACAAGGTATGGATCCAGTCCGACGTGCAGACTTGGCTGGTGCGGGTGTGGTTGCAAGACGACCCCGAAAACGCGTTCAGCCTGGCCCGCGCGGCGCAAACGGCCATGACAGGCGACGACGACAACGCATCGCGCCGCTGGATGCTGCCCCTGGCCCTGGCGCAGCGCGAGGGGGCGGCCGCACAGGCTGCCTCGGGTCAAGGGGCCGAAGCCGCCCAGACGGCCCGGCGCGCGCTGGCCACCTGGGTCAGCGTGGGCAAGCCGGTGCCGGCGTCGTTCCAGACCTGGCTGCAGCGCGACCTGACGCTGGCCCGAGACTAGCCCCCAACCACCCATTCGCGGGGTAGCAGCTTGGCCGCCGTACCGGCGACACTCCCAGAGCTCTAGGGCCCTCGCGACCCTTCCAGTCACGTGAACAGGCCCTCATCGACGAGCCATTGGCGTGGCACGTCTGGCGTACCAAGTTATCTTGGACTCAACAGGCGCTCGAAAGAGCGGGATCCGCCATGAAAACCGACATCGCCCCACTGGTCAATGGTCAACAAGTCTCGACGCTGATGACCTTGGCCCACGAGCTGGACAAGGACGAACTCTCGCAACTCTTTGCCGATCTGGCGCGCGACCCTGATGTCAGCCCGGTGGTGGTGGACGAAGTTCGGTCGCAGCTGGCTTACGAGGCCGTACAGAAGATGTGATGGCGGGCGAGTGGCAGGCGCCCGGTCAAGGCGGGCCCTGCGCGCCAAGTCATCGAAGCCGTGCGGTTGGGTCAGCAGCTGGCTCGAGGGGTGCGTGCGCCTTTTGGCCGCACCGCCGATGCCGCACAACTGTGCAGGGTTTGCCAGCGCCGGCTTGTCCTTCAGGCCTTGTTTTGGCGCCGCGCCTTTACCGCCCCGGCCAAACCGTCCAGCAGTCCCACCGTGTCGCCCCAATCGATGCAGGCGTCGGTGATGCTTTTGCCATGTTCCAGCTTGGCCGGGTCGTCCTTGCCAGGGGTGAACTTCTGCGCGCCACCAACCAGGTTGCTTTCCACCATCACGCCGAAGATGCAGCGGTTGCCGCTGGCCAGCTGGCCGCCCACGTCCTTCATCACCTCGATCTGGCGCTGGTGTTGCTTGCTGCTGTTGGCATGGCTGGCGTCGATCATCAACCGGCAGGGCAGCTTGGCGGCTTCGATCTCGGCGCAGGCGGCCTTGACGCTAGCCGCGTCGTAGTTGGGGCCCTTGCCGCCGCGCAGGATGACGTGGCAGTCCTTGTTGCCCCGGGTCTCGACAATCGCCACCTGGCCGTTTTTGTGCACGCTCAGGAAGTGGTGCGGGCGTGCCGCGGCCTGGATGGCGTCGGTGGCTATTCTGATGTTGCCGTCGGTGCCGTTCTTGAAACCCACCGGCGCACTCAGGCCGCTGGCCAGTTCGCGGTGCACCTGGCTTTCGGTGGTGCGCGCGCCGATGGCGCCCCAGGCGATCAGGTCACCGATGTATTGCGGGCTGATGACGTCCAGGAACTCGCTACCCGCGGGCATGCCCAGGCGATTGATGTCCACCAGCAGCTGGCGTGCGATGCGCAGGCCTTCGTGGATGCGGTAGGTTTCGTTCAGGTAGGGGTCGTTGATCAGCCCCTTCCAGCCCACCGTGGTGCGCGGCTTTTCAAAGTACACCCGCATGACGATTTCCAGCTCGCCGGCGTGTTTGTTGCGCTCCAGCTTCAGCTTGCGCGCGTACTCGATGGCCGCGGCCGGGTCGTGAATGCTGCAGGGCCCGACGATCACCAGCAGCCGATCGTCGCTGCCGGCCATGATGTTGCGGATGTGGCTGCGCGTGCCGGCGATCAGCGTTTCAACGGGCGTTCCCGCGATGGGAAAAAACCGGATCAGGTGCTCCGGCGGCGGCAGCGGCGTCACGTCGCGGATGCGCTGGTCGTCGGTCTGGCTGGTCTTTTCGCTGAGTGCATACCAGCCCTCGGACGTGTTGGCGGCTTTGGCATTCATGGCGCGGTTCCTTCGTGGGGTGAACGGGTACAGACAACAAAAAACCGCCGGGGGTGCCGGCGGTCTGCTTGGGGGTGCGGTGCGTCGTTTTGTTCGACTTACGCGCTTGCCTCTCCAGCCGCCGAGCGGTGCGAGAACCAAAAATACGTAAAGTAAAACGATGCGCTGTGCATGGGGCGGAATGTATCACGGCTGCAAGGCGTGCCCCAGACAGCCGTTCAGGGGCTGGCCTGGCGCGAGGGCGCGGCGGGTTTTTTCTTGATGCCGGGCGAGGCTGCTGTTGCAGCCGATTCGGCTTCAAACTGGTCCATCAGCCGGTTCATGCGTGCCATCAGCGCTTGGTAGGGCGCGGGCTGGGCCATGTCGATGCCGGCCTTCAGGTACAGCGGGTAAGGGTAGTCGGAGCCGCCAGCCTTCAGCATCGCCAAGAAACGCTCGCTGGCCGGTGCGCCTTCGCTTTGGATGGCACTGGTGAATTCGGCCGCGCCCACCATCGACGTGGCGTATTGCCACACGTAATATGACATGTAGAAATGACCGATGTAGGCCCATTCGACGCAATAGGCCGGGTCGACGTTCATGACGCCTTCGGCTTCGCCGTAGTACTGCTTCACCAGGCCGCAATACAGACTGCTCAGGCGCGCACCCGACAGCGGCCGGCCCTGTTCAACCTCTTCGTGCATCTTCAGCTGGAACTCGGCAAACATCACCTGGCGGAAGAAGGTGGTGCGGATGCTTTCCAGCGCCTGCGACAGGCAGAACAGCCGCTCCTGCGATGTGGCTGCGGTGGCCACCATGTGGTCGGACAGCAGCATTTCGTTGGCGATGGAGGCCGATTCAGCAATGAAAAGGGAATCGGCAAATTTTTCGAAGGGTTGGTTGGCGGCGGCCAGCAAGGTGTGCACGGCGTGACCGGCTTCGTGTGCCAATATGGACAGCGACTCGAAGTTGTCGCTGTGGTTCAGCAGCAGGTCGGGGTGCACGTCGTACGCCGACCCCATGTAGCCGCCCGATGCCTTGCCCGGGCGCGGATGGCTGTCCACCCAGGGGGAATCCAGCACGCGCGACAGCAACCCCGTATAGGTGGCACCCAGCGGCGCCAAAGCGGCCAGCGTGGTGGCCTTGGAGCGTTCCAGGCTCCACTGCTGACTGCTGGGTTGTGGCACCAGCGGCGGGTAGTTGTCGTAGTAGGCCAGAGGCCCGCTGATGCCCAGCATGCGCTGGCGCAGCCGCAGGTAGCGGTGCAGTGTGGGCAGGCCCTCGTGGGCCTGCTGCACCAGGGTGCGGTACACGGCCAGCGGCATGTTGTCGGCAAACAAGGCGGCCGACAAGCTGTCGGGGTGGTGGCGTGCGTGTGCGCTGAACACGTCGCCCAGCACCTGGGCCGTCAGGTTGGCGCCAAAGCTGCCTTCCAGTTTCTTGTAGGCGCCAAAGAAGGCATCGAAGACCCGTTTGCGGTCGGCGCGGATCGCGCTGGTGCGCGTGCGTTCGAACTCGGCCGGCGTCAGCGTTACCCGCTGGCCGGTGCTGAGCGTGGTGCTGCCGTGCTGCAGTTCGGCCTCGTCCAGTTGCTGTCGCACGGTGCTGGGCTGGTTCAGCAGGGGGCCGGCAGCGGCCAGCAGCGCTTCGCCTTCGGGGCTGAGGGTGTGGGCCGCACCGCGCAGCAGGTTGCCCAGGTACTGGTCGAAACGGGCCTTCAAGGCCGGCTCGGCATTGATGAACTGCGTCACCTGTTCAGTCCCCATGGCCACCACAGTGGGCGCCACCCAGGCCGTGGCTTCGCCCAGTTGTGCAAAGAGGCGCTCGGTCTGCTGGCGTCGTTCCTGTGCCGGTGCGTTGCGCAGGTCTTCGTCGCCCTGCAGCGCGGCATAGAGTTCCAGCCGCTGCGCTTCACGTTGAAGGTCGCTGATGGCAGCCAGCGTGGCCAGCATGCCAGCGGGGCTTTCCGTCAATCGGGTCTTCAGATTGGCCAGCGCCGGCACCGCGCGGCTGGTCTTGTCCAGGCTGGCCGACCAGGCGGCGGCTGTCGGGTACAGATCGGCCAGGTTCCAGCGTACGGCGCCGGCAGGTGCCGGTTTGGCGGTGGCCGGTGCGGCCAGGGCGGGTGTCGCCAGCGTCAAAGAAAGCGCCAGTGCCGCGCCCGCATGGCGCCAAGAATGAGGGGACTTCTTGAGCTTCATGGTCAGACCTGTGCAGGATGCCGCCGCGGCAGCGGATGCCGGTTGGTGTGGGCGATCTGGCCAGCGCCGTCAGGCGCGGTGTGCGGTGAACCCCGCCAACTGTAAGGCGTCCAGCACCGCCTGCACATGGGCGGGGTTGCGGGTCTGCAGCACCAGCTGCACTTCCACATGCTGTGCCGACAGGCTGGAAAACGCGCGCTGGTGGTGCACCTCGTCGATGTTGGCGCCGGCCTGCGCCACCACGGCGGTGATGGCGGCCAGCACACCCGGGTTGTCGCGTGCGTGCACCTGGATGCGCACCAGCCGCCCGGCGCGCACCATGCCACGTTCGATGATCGCCGACAGCAGCATGGGGTCGATGTTGCCGCCGCACAGCACCAGGCCCACCTTGCGGCCGGCAAAACGCGTTGGGTCTTTCAGCAGCGCGGCCAGCCCGGCGGCCCCGGCACCCTCCACCAGCGTTTTTTCGATTTCGAGCAGCATCACGATGGCCTGCTCGATATCGCCTTCGTCCACCAGCACCATGTCGTCAACCAGGCGTCGCACGATGCCTTGGGTGATGATCCCCGGCTGGCCCACGGCAATGCCGTCGGCGATGCTGCTGATGCCTTGTTCGTGCGCCGTGCCCTTGATGGCGTTGACCATGGCCGGAAAGCGCGCGCTTTGCACGCCCACGATGTCCAGGCCGGCTTTCAGCGCGCGGGCGGCAGTGGCGATGCCGCTGATCAGGCCGCCGCCGCCCACGGCCACCACCAGGGTGTCCAGGTCGGGTTGCTGGTCCAGCATTTCCAGGGCAATGGTGCCCTGGCCGGCGATCACGTCCAGGTCGTCAAAGGGGTGCACAAAATGCAGGCCCTGATCTTCAGACAGCGCCATGGCGTGGGCACGTGCAGCGTCAAAGCCGTCACCGTGCAAGACCACTTCAGCGCCGAAGCCGCGTGTGCGCTCCACCTTCACGGTGGGGGTGTGCACGGGCATCACGATGACCGCGCGCAGGCCCAGGCGCTGCGCATGGTGTGCCACGCCCTGGGCATGGTTGCCGGCGCTGGCCGCGATCACGCCCTTGACGGTCTGGCCCGATGCCACCAGCGTCAGCAGCTTGTTCAGCGCACCGCGTTCCTTGAACGAGGCGGTGAATTGCAGGTTCTCGAACTTGAGAAAAACCTGCGCGCCGGTGATCTGCGACAGCGTGCGGCTTTCAACGCAGGGCGTTTCCAGCACCTGGCCACTGATGCGCCGGGCAGCGGCTTCGATGTCGGCAAGCGTGACGCTGTGCATGGCTGGTGGCGGGGCGCGTCAATCCTCAGCGGTGAGCGCGCCCCACCCACATCACGCGGTGCCGCCCACCGTGAGCTTGTCGATGCGCAACGTCGGCTGCCCCACGCCCACGGGTACGCTCTGGCCTTCTTTGCCACACACGCCCACGCCGGTGTCCAGCGCCATGTCGTTGCCGATCAGGCTGACGCGGTTCATGGCCTCAGGGCCGTTGCCGATCAGCGTGGCGCCTTTCACCGGGTACAGGATCTTGCCGTTTTCCACCCAGTAGGCTTCGCTGGCCGAAAACACGAACTTGCCGCTGGTGATGTCGACCTGCCCGCCGCCGAAGTTGGTGGCGTAGACGCCGCGCTTCAGGCTGGCGATGATTTCCTCCTTGCTGCGCTGACCACCCAGCATGTAGGTGTTGGTCATGCGCGGCATGGGCAGGTGGGCGTAACTTTCGCGGCGGCCGTTGCCGGTGGGTTTGACGCCCATCAGGCGCGCGTTCAGGCTGTCCTGGATATAGCCCTTGAGGATGCCGTCTTCGATCAACACGTTGCGCTGGCTGGCGTGGCCTTCGTCGTCGATGTTCAGGCTGCCGCGGCGGTCGGGGATGGTGCCGTCGTCCAGCACCGTCACGCCCTTGGACGCCACACGCTGGCCGATGCGGCCGGCAAAGGTGCTGCTGCCCTTGCGGTTGAAGTCCCCTTCCAGGCCATGGCCGACGGCTTCGTGCAGCAGCACGCCGGGCCAGCCTGGGCCCAGAACGACCGGCATTTCACCGGCGGGTGCGGGGCGGCTCTCCAGGTTGGTCAGCGCGGCGTGCACCGCGTGGTCCACGTAGGTGCTGATCATCTCGTCGGTGAAATAGGCCAGCCCGAAGCGGCCGCCGCCGCCGCCGCTGCCGACTTCGCGGCGCAGTTCACCGGCCACGGTCTGCTCGGCAATCACGGTGACGTTCAGGCGCACCAGGGGGCGCACGTCGGCGGCGCGGGTGCCGTCGGCACGCGCCACCATCACCACGTCGTATTCGGCACCCACGCTGGCCATCACCTGGGCCACACGCGGGTCCTTGGCGCGAGCGAGTTTTTCCACCTTTTCCAGCAGCGCCACTTTCTGGGCACTGTCCAGCGAGCCGATGGGGTCGGTGGGTGCATACAAAACGCGGCTGGAGGCCGTGCGCGGCTTGCGCGCCACTTTCACGCGCCGGTTCTGGCCCGCTGCGGCAATGGTGCGCACCGTGCGCGCCGCTTCCAGCAGCGACTCCGTGTCCAGGCTGTCTGAATAGGCAAAGGCGGTCTTCTCGCCAGCCACCGCGCGCACGCCCACGCCCTGGTCGATGCTGAAGCTGCCACTCTTGACGATGCCCTCTTCCAGGCTCCAGCCTTCATGGCGCGTAGTCTGGAAGTACAGGTCGGCGTCGTCGACCTGGTGCTCGCCGATCAGCGCCAGCGCCTTTTGCAGCGTGGCTTCCGACAGTCCAAACGGGTCCAGCATCAACTGCTGGGCAATGGCCAGGCGTTCAAGAGTGGGTTCGCGAGAGATCATGGGTGCGTGTTCCGATGCCGGCGAGCGGCCGTTTGCAGAGTTTTCGATTGTAGGAGCGGGGGTTGTCAGGCGTCGTCGCCACCCGCGTCACGCAAGGCCAGCGCCCGTGCATACAGCATCTTGCGGGCCAGCCCGGTGATGTCGGCCGTCAGCGCCACGGCCTGTTTCAAGGGCAGCTCGCGCAGCAGGATACGCAGGGTGTGCAGGGCCGGCGTGGGTATTTCGTCGGGCAGGGTGGGCGCGGTTGCCCGTGCGTGCAGCACCAGCACAAATTCGCCCCGCTCCCCGTGGGGTTGGCCGGCCTGTTCGGTGGCCAGTTCGGCGGCGGGGCGGGTCAGGATGGTCTCGAACTGCTTGGTCAGCTCGCGGCACAGCGTGACTGTGCGCTGCGGGGCCTGCAGGGCCAGCGCCTGCAGCAGCGCCTGGATGCGGTGCGGTGCCTCGAACAGCACCTGTGTGCGGGTGTCGGCCAGCACTGCCGTGAGCGCCGCAGCGCGTTCACCACCCTTGGCGGGCAGGAAGCCGACAAAACTGAAACCGTTGCCGTGGGGGTCGCCGGCGGCACTGATCGCGGCCAGCGCCGCGCTGGGGCCTGGCAGCGGCACCACGCGGTAGCCGGCTGCTGCGGCCTGCGCCACCAGCACGGCGCCGGGGTCGCTGACGGCCGGCGTGCCGGCGTCGCTGATGAAGGCCACCGACTCGCCGGCCGCCAGGCGTTGCAGCACAGCGGTAGAGGCGCCCTGTTCGTTGTGGGCATGCAGGGCCAGCAGGGGCTTGTGCAAGCCCAGGTGGTTCAGCAGCTGCCCACCCACGCGGGTGTCTTCACAGGCCACGGCCTGGACCAGGCCCAGCACATGCACGGCGCGCAAGGTGATGTCGGCCAGGTTGCCGATCGGCGTGGCCACGACGTAGAGTGTGCCGCCGGGGTGGCTTTGATGGCCGGCCGCCTCGGCGGCGGCCTGTTGCAGCAAGAGGGGCAGCACGGATTCCAGATGGA
The DNA here is from genome assembly GCA_024641925.1 of Betaproteobacteria bacterium. Lineage (GTDB taxonomy): Bacteria > Pseudomonadota > Gammaproteobacteria > Burkholderiales > Burkholderiaceae_C > Rubrivivax. The sequence continues at coordinate 3,359 of JAHECB010000022.1, read as the reverse complement.
CAGTGGCGGGGGTGGGCAATGATGGACTGGCTGAAGGCGCAGGCGCGTCAAAAAATCGGTGCCCCGACGACCGTAGCGCAGGGCGCTGCTGCCGAGGACCTGGCACTGGCCTACCTTGAGCAACGCGGCCTGCGTCTGCTGCAGCGCAATTATCGGGTCGCCCGCGGGCCGCGCGCGCGCGGCGGCGAGATCGACCTGGTGATGCGCGACGCCACCGGCACCCTGGTTTTCGTGGAGGTTCGTGCTCGCTCAAGCCGCAGCCGGGGGGGCGCTGCTGCCAGCGTCACAACCGCCAAGCAGCGCAGCCTGATCCTGGCAGCGCAACACTACCTGGCCGGCTTGACCGTGCTGCCACGCTGCCGTTTTGACGTGGTGGCCATTGACGGCGAGTCCTTGCAGTGGTTGCAAGGCGCGTTTTCAGCGTCGATGTAGGGCCTGATGCGGAGGCCGACCCAAGGTCGGCCCGGTCAGCGGCTCGCGCGATGGCGCCGCTTTGTCGACGCCAGCAGGGCCAGTCCGGCCATCAGCATGTAGACGCTTGGTGGTTCTGGCGTAGCGGCAGGCGGCTGATACGCCAGCCCGCTGGCAACAAAGCCTGAATTGACGTTGATGCCCGTAAAGACGCCTGGCGCCGCCGGTGAGTTGACCAGATCCTCGAAGCTGCCGTAGGTGACGGCGAAGACATCGCGAGCTGCGCCTTGATCCTGCCGCGCGGACAACATCAGCTGGTAGCTGCCTGGGACAACCGCGGCGCCGACGCTCGAGACGCAGAGCGCCAGCAGCGAGGCCGTCGTTGCACAACGCAGGGCTGGTTTGAAATCGGTCATGGTTGTCTCCGGATTGACCGGTAGAGTCGACCACAATTCGTCGGGTCCGTACGTCCCCGAACTGCGGCGCATCACGCTGAGGGCTTGTCGGCTTGTTGTGTTGGCATCGCGCCTGTGCGCTCAGGGTGACCAGAAAGGGGCCCGTTTTCGGGTGAGATCGACATGACGAACATGGCAAGCTCGACCACTTCAAGCGCATCGCCTGTGCTGCGCCCTGTCTGGCGGGCTTTGCTGATCAGCCTGCACCTGCTGCTCGTTGCGCTGCCCGCCTCGGCGCGCGCCGAAACGGCATGGCCAATCGCTGCATTCGAGGTCTTTGAAGGGCGGCCCGGCAAGGCGGGCCTGAACCCCGTGCATGCGCTGGCCGACGCCTTTCGCGACGATGCCGACCCCGACACGCCGGTGCGCGCGACTGTGCCGCTCACGCCGGCGCTGAAGCAGGCCATCGAGGCCTATCTGGGCGAGGCCGCACGTCGCCTTCAAGGCATGGGCTTCAACCCGGCGCGTCTGGAGCCGGTGCGAAAGCGCGCCAACGGCCAAAGCGCCTTCCGTGTCTACTACATGGACATCGACGACGGCAGTTACGCCCGCGTGTCCTATGAGTGCAAAGATCCCTTTCGCATCACGATGCAGATCAATGCGGCCAAGTTGACGGACGACAAGGCGCCCGGTGGCATCGCCGAAAAGGCCTATGTGGACCTGGCGCACGAGCTGATTCATTCGGTGCAACACAACAGCCCGTTTTTCAAGACCAACTGCGAACCACCCCACTGGATCACCGAAGGCCAGGCTGAGGCGCTTGGACAGGACCTGGCCTGGCAGCTGCGGCAAGTCCGTCGCGTCGGCAGCCAGGCCGCGCGCTGGGGCATGCGTCCTTACCAGGACCCCCTGGCCGTTGTGGCCGGCCCCACGGCGGAAGAGGATGCTTATCAGACCAGTTCGTTCTGGCGCTATCTGGCTGAACGCGCCCACGCGCGCAACAACCCCGATCCGGCCCGGCGCTTGCCCGGACCCGGCGTCGACGATGCCGACTACGGTGTGGATTACGGCTATCTGGCGCGCTTCCTGGGTGACAACCGGTCGATCAGCGGCCGCCAGGGAGCGCTCATGTTCCTCAATCGCCGGCTGTTGACGGAGCCGGCCTTTGGGGCGCCACTGGCCGACATCTACCCGCACTTTGCCGCGACGCTGGCTGCTTATGGTCGCCACCGCGTCATCGGCGAAACGGCGCTGGACACGCGCCACGATCTCTGGATCAGCAGAGCGCTGGGTGATTGCTGGGCCGGCCCCAGCAGCGCTGGCTCTGTAGGCAAGAAGGGCTTCAAGCTCGGCCTGGCAAACCCATCGGTCAGCGTGTGGCGGCCGCTCGAGCCGGTGTCGGCGCGATGTGTGCGCGTGAGCATCGGGTCCATTCCCGCTGGCGCCACCCTGGATGTGCGCGCGAGTGTCGACAGCCCCCAGATCGGCGAGCAGCTGACCTTGGGTGTGGCCGGTGGGCAGCGGGTGGCCGCCGCGCTGGTGGGAACAAGACCCGGCGGCGCAGGCTCGGTGGTCACCTGGACCCTGGCCGTCAACCCCGGCGAGACCCTGGATCTGGTGATCGCCAATGTGGCCCGGATCCCCAACGACACAGCACGGGCTGACCTGAAGCTGGAGCTGTCGCTGCCCGGCTGGTTGCTGCTGGGCGACGCTTCGGCCCCGACGCCGGCATCCAGCGCGAACCCCGTGCCTGGGGTTCGCAAGCCGCGCAGACCTGTTGCCCCGGGATCGCAGCAAACCCAGGGCAACGCCACCACCGCGGCGGATCGCAGCGAAGACGTGCCGACACGCGGTTGCGGCTGGCCGGCCGAAGATTTCGGCGCTTATTGCGGGCCGACGCTGAACATCTCGTTGCGCGCGGTGCCGGGTTCCATCGCCATGTCCGAAACGGTGGCCACCACAGGCGGCTTCATGAACCAGTATCTGGCCAACCTGGAACGCCAGTTGGGGTCGGATGGCACGGGTGCGCGGT
>JAHECB010000022.1:0-511 GCA_024641925.1 Betaproteobacteria bacterium | reverse complement strand
GATTCAGATCAGCGTGCCCTTGCCGGCTTACGGCCAGACGCCGACTTACGACAAGGCGGTGATCAATGTGGGCGGGGCCGACTGGCCCGCCAGCGGGGCCTACGGCCCCACCGACCTGCTGTCCGGGACGATGACCTATTTCGCACCGTCGGGCCGGGTCTGGATCGACGCGAATACGCCCCTGGAACTTCGTGGGCGCTTCGAAGCGGCGCTGGTGGCGCTGCCCCTGCCCGAGGCGTCCAAGGAGTCCTTGCCCACCTTGCCCGTGATCAAGACCCTGCGCGGCAGTTTTGTCGTCACCCGTCCTTTCGAGGGCGAGCCGGGTTTTGTGTACGCACCTGTGAAGCTCGACAACTTGGCCACGGACCTGTCGGCCCGTCTGCCGGGCACCCCATCCACCGCCAGGCCGGACCCCGCTGATCGTCCAGGGCCAGGCCCTGACCTGCGCTCAGGCACCGCGTCGGCTTGCGACTGCTCCTGCGCCGGCTATCGCAGCGCGCTGAAGCGCTTG
>JAHECB010000255.1 GCA_024641925.1 Betaproteobacteria bacterium | reverse complement strand
GAGCCCACCCCAAGGTGTCGGTGAACTTTACTGGTGTCGGCAAACTTTACAACAGTCCTGCGGAAAACTCCGATAGAGCGACTTGAACCGCATACACGACGCTCCTCAATTGAGGCCTAGATGCTGACGTCTTGTGTCTACCAATGCCAGAAATGGCTCGAATAAGTCTCAACAGATGAAATTTACTTGCTTGGAGCAGCATACTGCGAGGAGAGTCGCAGCCATCTTCAAATTTGAAGCAAAGGTCGGCATAGGTCTTGCTAAGTTGCAACTCATAGGCCTTGCGCAACCTATGGCGTGCCAGCAGAAGCGCGGCCCGGACCTAACTCAAACAATTTCGGAGACCAATCATGCGTCGTCTTCTTTCCATGATTGCCGCATTTGCATCTGCGTCTGCACTTTCCAGCGCACAGGCGGTGACCTTGACCGTTGATGATTTCAACGCACCCAGCGTCAATATGTATGACACCGTCGGTGGTGACGCGGGTATCGCTGCTTATGCGGACGCCACGCGCTCCATCTACCATCGCATGGAAACCGCCGGCGCCAATAGCACCGGTCTGCAGTCTTCCGTCAGCATCGGCGGCTTTTCGATCCCGCCTGGCAACATCCAGATGCGCAATGCCGACACGGTCACGTCGACAGTGTTTCTGAACTGGACCCTGCCCGGCTTGTATGTGCCCGCCGTCGGGCCGGTTTTCTACGACTTCGACGTGTACGCTTCGGATGCGGTCACCAAGCACTTTGCCGTGAGCATGGGCGGCATCGCGCTCGATGGCTTTGACATCAATCAGATCAATGCTCCAGGATACCACTTGTCCATCCCTATTGGCGCTGCTGACCAAGCACTCTTGAACTCCGGTGGCGTCCTTTCCATGACCATCACGGGCGATCTGGGTTGGGATCTCTCGATCAACGAAATCGGCTTTGTGAGCCGTAGCGTGATTCCTGAACCGACCTCGCTGGCGCTCGTCGGTTTTGCCCTGGCGGGTGCCGGACTGGCCTCGCGGCGTCGTAAGGCTTGAAAGGCTATCTGACGAACTTGCTTCGGCTGAACTGGAGTTCAATGAACCGCCGGCGGTGTCCGCGGCGGTTATTTGCATTTGGACTCGAAATTGCGCAGCGGGAGTGACCGGTTCGACGCCAGACAGGTTGAACGGCTGAAGCTGAAGTGGCGACCTGAGTTGGGCTATGCGTTGCCGCCAATTCGGCGGAAATGCCCGGCACACAAGTGTGCTTGCCCGTATGGGGGCGCATAGGACTTCTAAACGCCCTCCACAACGCCCAAGACGAACTCGTGACCGACCTGGAGCGGCCCGCGTCGGCCTGGATTGCCTGGCTTCGGTGCCGGCACCGTCGCGTCGCGCCGATTCGGCAGGTCCTTGACCGCTCAAGAGGGCCAGCTCCGGCCTCGGCCTCGGCCTCAGGGTTGACCCTGCCGTCGACGGCGTTGGGCCGGAACGGCGCGCAGCGCCACCCCAGCTGCAGCGTGGCCGCCAAGCCCGTGGCGGGGTGTGTTCGACGGCGGACGCCGCTCAGGAAGCAAAGTGCGTCCCCGGCTCGCGTGCTTGGCCCTTGGGCGGCGGCTGCGGGTCCAACCCCAGTTGCGCCAGGATCTTCTCGATCACCGCCCGCTCGAGGATGGCACCGATGATTTTGAGTTCGGCGACGCCGCAGTTCGAGAAACGCTGGGCATGCCAACGAGGCGCCACGAAGCCGCCGCTCGTCAGCGTCCGCTCCTGGCCGGCCGCGTGATTTGGCGAATGTCAGGTTTCAGGCTCCTCGCACGAAGGCGGCGCGGTGTGTGGCACCCATGAGTCAGGCGGGACAAACTACATTCATGCTGCTGCGAGGCCAGCCGACAGCCGGTCACAGAACGAGTCGCTGCATGCCCGACATGTGGGGTTCGCCGTGGGGTTTCCCGGAAAGGGCTAACGAAATCTGCTGACACGACAACCACTTGGCTTCGCACTCGAAGTTCAGGTGCAGAACATCGAATGACCGGGCACGGGCCGCGCAACGGCCCGTTCAAGGAGACCCTTGTCCAGCCCGTGCCGCAGGCCGCCCCCGCGCACCGATGAAGGGCGCCAGCTGGCGCGCGGTGACCTGACGCAGTGTTTCCAGCGCCATGCGCTTCAGATGCGCCGCGGCGCTGTCGGTGGCCACGTCGATGCCCAGGCCGGCTTGCGGCGGCCAGTCCGCGTCAAGGCGCAGGTACCGTTCGCCCAGCCGGTCCTCGACCATGGCCTGCACATGCTGCTGTTGCGCCGAGATCAGGGTCAGGATCAAGCGGCCATCGGACAACCAGCCCACGGCGCCCGACTGCCCGTCCTCCACGCCTTCGCGGGGCCGGTAGCGGGCGGTTGCGGTACCCACCGACAGCATGCGAACCCGTTTCAGGTCCTGAGCCATGAAGTGTTCAATTTCGTGCAAGGCGACCTGGTCCGGCGCGACGGCAAACAGCCCGCCGTCGGCGTACAGGCTCTGGCCGATGCTGACGGCCGGAAAGTAGGCCGGCGCGGCGCAAGCTGCCATCGCCACGTCGACGGCCAGCAGTTCACCGTCACCCTCCGAGGCCGGCACATGAGGGGTCTTGAAGATCTTGGTCCGGCAGGCACTCACCTCCACCGCCGGCACGATCACGGCGTGAAGGGCGTCGCACAGCCGCCGCGCGCCGAATTCAACCGTCAGCGCGTCGCGAAGTGCCTGGCCTGAGTACTTGGGACCGGATACCGAGCGCGCCAGGTCGACCAGACGCCCGACCGTGCCCGTGGGCAAGGCGCGGCTGGAAAAGACATCGGGACCTCGTTCAACAAAGAGGCGCACCAGCCGGCTCATCGGCACCTCGAAAGCCAGTGCCAGACCGAGGACGGCGCCGATGGACGTACCGGCGATGAGGTCAAAGCTGCGCCCCAGCGGAGCGCCGGCCCGCTCTTCCAGGCCCTGCAGCACGACCGCCGTGTACAGGCCCAGGAAACCACCACCGGACAAGGCCAGCGCACGCAGGCCCGGCGCCGACGTGTCGGCGCTCAGGGTTCGTGTTGATGGGTTTGAAACCATGCCGGTTCTCCTGCAACGGCGTGCGCACACACGGATGGCGCGTCGCGCCCAAGTCTTGCGCAACCACGCAAGGTGGCCTTGCGCGAGGTCAAATCAGCCGGACGTCGTGTGTCGCCTGACCAGGCGACTCGCACGGGACACACTGCAAAGCCGTGCGCCGGCTGCCCGACCCAGGCGGTCGGCGTCTGCGGTCTTCGTGAAATCTGCGGCCGCGGCTGCACACAGCGTTGCCTGCTGACCCTCACTCGGCCAGCATGCGGGCCAGGTCTATCCAGTGCCGGCTTGCCGGCCGGGTGCGGTGGGCCACATCGGCCAGCGTCGTGTTGACCACTTGCCCGTTCACAACGCCCACCAGCACCCCATGGTTGCCGTGGGCCAGTTGGGTGATGGCTGCGGCACCCAACTGGGTGGCCATGATGCGGTCGAACGCGCCCGGGCTGCCTCCCCGCTGGACATGGCCCAGGCGCGACACGCGCAGGTCAAAACCCAGCCGTTCTTCATGCACCTTGAAGTACTGGGCCAGGGCCTCGGCGTTGTAGCGCGCACCTTCGGCCACGACGACGATGGCGTGGCTCTTGCCCCGCTGCCCACCCTGGCGCAACTCGCTTGCAATACCTTCGGGGTCGAGGTCAACTTCAGGGATCAGCACCCCCTCGGCGCCGCCGGCAATGGCCGCCATCAAGGCCAGATAGCCGCAGTTGCGCCCCATCACCTCGACCAGAAAGGCGCGGCCGTGCGACGCTGCCGTGACCCGCAGCCGGTCGATCGCTTCCAGCGCGACGTCGACCGCGGTGGTCGCGCCGATGGTGACGTCGGCACCCACCAGATCGTTGTCGATGGTGGAGGCCACACCGACCACCGGCAGGCCTGCCAACGACAGCGCGTGCGCGCCGCTCTGAGAGCCGTTGCCGCCAATCACCACCAAGCCCTGGATGCCGTGCCGCTGCAACTGCAGCAGCGCCTGGCCCTGGCCGGCGGCGGTCTTCAGTTCAACGCAACGGGTGGTGCCCAGCATGGTACCGCCCAGCTGCACGATGCCGCCCACGTCACGCCGCCCCAGCGGCCTGAACTGGCCCTCGATCAGGCCGGTGAAGCCGTGCTGAACGCCGAACACCTGCAGCCCTTGCGAAACGCCGGCGCGCACCACAGCACGAACGGCGGCATTCATGCCCGGCGCGTCGCCGCCGCTGGTGAGCACGGCTACGGATTGAATGCGGTGTGCGTTGGTGTCTGCAGTCACGATTGCTCTGCCCTTTCCAGGCCTGTGCCATTGTGCGTCGCCAGCATCTGGCATTGATTTGATGCAAGTCAATGCAAAGACGAGCAACAGTCGACGGCCCGTGCAAGACTGCAGACTGCAGGTTTCACGGGTTCAGCACAGCCATGACGTGCATTTGAACAGCACCGCGTCGGCGGCCCACGCCTGCACTTTCCGACCCACCATCACCCTTGAGGTTTGCCATGTACGGATTCACCACCACACTGAACGACACGACATACGACCAGGCACTGGCACGCACGATCGAAGCCCTGAAGGCCGAGGGTTTTGGCGTGCTCAGCGACATCGACGTGCAAAAGGCGATGAAAGAAAAACTGGGCGCCGACATGCCACCCTATCGCATCCTGGGTGCCTGCAACCCGCCGCTGGCACACCAGGCGTTGCGGGCCGCGCCCGACATCGGCCTGTTGCTGCCGTGCAATGTCATCGTTCGCGAAGAAGCACCGGGCCGTGTCGTGGTGGGTTTTCTCGACCCGCAGATCATGGTGAACCTGGTCGGCAAACCCGAGGTCCAGGTTGTGGCCGACGCCGCGCAGCAGCGACTGCGCCGTGCCTGCGAAAGCCTGGGCGGCAGCGCCTCGCAGCTCACCTGAGTCGCGCGCTGCTGATCGGTTTTCCCTGGTCAGCGGGCGCTTTTCAGGGTGGCCGGTGCTGTCCGCGGCGGACACGACATGGACACCGCAGCAAACCGATGCGCGGACAAGTCCCGGACAGGACAAACCCCGTGGCTACAGCGCCTGGCCTGACGCTTCGGGCGGGCCGCCCTTGACGGGCTCGGGCCATTGCCGCAGGTCGACCCCCTTGAACACCAGCCACAGCGCCAACGCCAGTTCGCCAACAAAGGCGGGCAGCAGCACGGCCGGAAACAGCGCCCGGGCCAGCGTCGGTGCCAGGATCAGCGAAAAACTGTTCACCAGATAGGCCAGGCCCGCCAGCCACAGCATCACCCCCAACCAGCGCGGAAAATAGCCCGACCGCATCAGCAGCCAACCGCGTACCACACAGGTCACGCCGAAAAAGATCAGGCCGATGCCAAAACCGACGCTGTGCAGCTGAATCGCCAGATAGGCCAGCGACTGCAGCTGCGGCAAGCTGATGTCCTGCAGGTGGCGGGCAGGGTCCAGCATCAGCAACGGCAGCATCAGGTTCAGCTTGTTCAGCGAAAGAACCGCCGTCTGCACCAGGTTGGTCACCGTGGCCAGCAGCGCCGCACCGTGGTGGACGGGGCGCAGCAGCAGGTACAGCAGCAGCGTCACGGGCACATCCAGCACATGCATCAGCAGGTCACCGCCAATGCCCAGCCGCCACAGCGTGGCGTTTTCGGCAATGCGCTGCGCCGTGGCCGCGGGGTCGCCGCCCACCACCAGGCTGCCTCGCACCATCGCTTCCCCCGCCAGGCCCAGGGCGATGATGGCCAGGTACATGAACCCGGCCCAGCGGGCCCAGCGTTGCGGTGAATCGGGCAGAGCCTTCATGTCGAAGTAGCCGATCTAGAAGATGACGGGTTCCGGCACCGGCGCGCCAAAACTGGTTTCCAGGAAATCAAAGTCGCAGCCCTGGTCGGCCTGCAGAATATGCTGACCGAACATCCAGCCGTAACCCCGTTCATAACGGCGCGGCGGCGGCAGCCAGGCGGCCTTGCGCGCGGCCAGTTCAGCATCGCTGATGTTCAGATGAATGCGCCGCGCCGGCACGTCCACCGTGATGGTGTCGCCCGTCTGCACCAGCGCCAGCGGGCCGCCCACAAAGGCTTCGGGCGCGCAGTGCAGCAGGCAGCCGCCGTAGCTGGTGCCGCTCATGCGTGCATCGCTCAGGCGCAGCATGTCGCTGACACCTTGCTTGAGCAGCTTGGTGGGGATGGGCAGCATGCCCCATTCGGGCATGCCGGCACCTTTGGGGCCGGCGTAACGCAGGACCAGGATGTCGTCGCCGGTGACATCCAGCTCGGGATCGTCCACCGCCTTTTTCAGCGACGGGTAGTCGTCAAACACCAGCGCCCTGCCGGTGTGCTGAAGCAGGTGTGGCGCGCAGGCACAGGGCTTGATGACCACGCCGTCGGGGGCCAGGTTGCCCCGCAGCACCGCCAGCGCGCCTTCGGCGTAGATAGGCTGGTCCAGCGGGCGGATGACGTCCGCGTTGTAGACCTCGGCGCCCTGGATGTTGTGGCCCACGGTGCGGCCGTTGACCGTCAACGCGTCCAGGGCCAGATGGTCGCGCATCACGTTCATCAGCGCGCGCATGCCGCCGGCGTAGAAGAAATCTTCCATCAGGTAATTCTGGCCGCTGGGGCGGATGTTGGCGATGACACCCACTTCGCGGCTGGCGGCGTCGAAGTCGTCCAGCGTCACGGCCAGGCCAGCGCGGCGGCTCAGCGCCACCAGATGGATGATGGCATTCGTGCTGCAGCCCATGGCCATGGCCACCTTGATGCCGTTGGCAAAACTTTGCGGCGACAACAGACGCGCCGGCGTCAGGTCTTCCTGCACCATCTGCACCACACGGCGCCCGCAGTCGGCCGCCAGGCGCACGTGGTTGGCGTCGGCCGCCGGAATGCTGCTGGCGCCGGGCAGGGTGAAGCCGATGGCCTCGGCAATGCCCATCATGGTGGCCGCCGTGCCCATGGTCATGCAGGTGCCGTGGCTGCGCGCGATGCCGGCTTCCACTTCCTGCCACGCCTGTTCACTCAGGCGGCCGGCGCGGCGTTCGTCCCAGTACTTGAAAGAATCACTGCCGCTGCCCAGCACCTGGCCACGCCAGTTGCCGCGCAGCATGGGGCCCGCCGGCATGAAGATGGCGGGCAGACCCATGCTCAGCGCGCCATCTTCATGCCGGCGG
>JAHECB010000021.1:26293-28136 GCA_024641925.1 Betaproteobacteria bacterium | reverse complement strand
CCACCGAGACCTACAACAAGTTGCTCGAGTTCCGCAGCGGCAGGGAGGGCCAGGGCATCATGAGCAAACACGCCATGGGCTACACCGATGCCCAACTCCGGGCGCTGTCGCAATACCTGTCCACGCAACGTTGAACAGCCATCCTGAGCGCACCATGAATATCAATCGCAGAAACTTCCTGGCCACGGGCTCAGCCCTGGCCGCCAGCGCGCTGCCCGCTTGCGGCGGCGGAAAGTCCGACGCGCTGGCCGACGATGTCGGCGCAACGGGCAGGCAGCAAATTCTGTCTTCGCGCGATAGCAGCAGGTCCCGTTCAGGGGCCGCCTACCCCACGCCCAGCACTTCCAAGGCGCACGTCATTGTGGTCGGCGGCGGCATGGCCGGCATGACCGCTGCCAAGTATTTGCGCATGTGGGGCGACGCGGTGGACGTGACGCTGGTGGACCGGTCGTCGACCTACACCTCCTGCATCATGAGCAGCCTGGTGTTGACCGGCCAGCGCTCCATGAGCAGCCTGAACTATGGCTACACCACGCTGCGCAACAAATACGGCGCCCGCACCGAATTCGGCGAAGTGGCGGGCATAGACCCCGTGAATGCCAAGGTACACATGGCCTCGGGCAAGGTGCTGCAAGCGGACCGCATCGTGCTCGCCCCAGGCATCGATTTTGACGACGTGCCCGGCCTTCAAGACGTCAACATCATGCCCCATGCCTGGAAAGCCGGCCCGCAGACCACCCTGCTGGCGCAACAGCTGGCGGCGATGTCCAGCGCCGGCGTGGTGGTCCTGACCATTCCCAAGGCGCCCTACCGCTGCCCGCCCGGGCCCTACGAACGGGCTTGCCTGCTGGCGGACTGGATCAGACAACGCAAGCCGCGGGGCAAACTGATCGTGCTGGATGCCAACCCCGACTTCGTCACGGAAACAGACAACTTCAGCCGCGCCTTCTTCGATCTGCATGGCGCGGTGATCGAGTACCGCACCAATGTCGTCATCGACCATGTCGACTCGGCGAGCAAGACGATCTTCACCAACACGGGCGCCGTGCGTGGTGACGTGGTCAACCTGATCCCGTCGCAACGCGCGCCAGCGCTGGTGTCGGCTGCAGGCCTGGCCAACGACGCCACAGGTCGATTTGCCAAGGTCAATGTGCTCGACTACGCCAGCACCGCTGCGCCGCGTGTGCACGTCATCGGCGACGCCAGCGCGACCACACAACCCAAGGCCGGTCACATTGCCAATCAGGAGGCCAAGGTGCTGGCGCAAGCGCTGGCCAACATCTTTGCCGGCGGCAGCCCTGACCCCGCACCCGTGACCAACTCGGCCTGTTTCTCCACCATCACCATGTCTAAGGCGTCGTGGCTGCATGCGCTGTACCAGTACGACAGCAGCAGCGGCGCCATGAAACCCGTGGCCGAAGCCAGCGGCGCATCGACAGGGTGGAATGGCGACAACTTCGAGCAGATGAACGAGTGGTACGAGGCCTTGATGGGCGACACCTTCGCCTGAGCTTCAGGCCCACCGGCTGCCCATTGGCCGGGTGGGCCGGTCGAGTGGCCACTTCGTTATCCTGCGGGTCTGTACTCCGACAGGGAATATGACCCATGCATGATTTGCTGATTCGCGGCGCCACGGTCGTGGACGGCACTGGCGCTGAACCGTTCACCACCGATGTGGCCGTCAACGGCGGCACCATCACCGACGTCGGCCGTATCAGCGCCAGCGCCCACCGCGTCATCAACGCCGACGGCGCGCACCTGCTGCCGGGTTTTGTGGACATCCACACCCACTATGACGGCCAGGTCAGCTGGGATGACACCTTCACGCCCAGCATCTACCACG